>DASZAD010000116.1:0-17448 GCA_035945415.1 Streptosporangiaceae bacterium | reverse complement strand
CCGGGCCCTGCTGGAGGCGGGCGGGCGGGCACTGGCCACGGCCAGCGGCCGGTCCATCGCGGCGGCCGGCGCGCTCGGCGTGACCCTGCTCGGCGCGGTCCCCTCGCTCGCGGCCCGCGCCAACCCGAACGCCGACTCGATCATCGCCCAGGCGATCGGCGGCACCGCCAGCACGGTCACCTACCGGGCCGCTCCATTCAGCCTCATCGACCAGCGCGGCGCGGCGGTCAGCCTGGCCAGCCTGCGCGGCAAGGTGGTGCTGCTCACCTTCTTCGATCCGGTCTGCACCAGCGACTGCCCGCTGATCGGGCACGAGTTCGCTGACGCCGCCCGGCTGCTGGCCGGGCAGTCCAGCCGGATCGAGCTGGCCGCGATCGTGCTCAACCCGACCTACCGCAGCCTGCCCGTTCTCCAGGCCTTCGACCGCCAGGAGGGACTGTCCCGGGTGCCGGACTGGCTCTACCTGACCGGCACGCTTCCGCAGCTCAGGAAGGTGTGGCACGACTACGGGATGGTGGCGCAGAATCTCCCGGCCGGTGCGATGACCCTGCACAACGACGTTGCCTACGTGATCGACGGCAGTGGCCGCATCCGCCAGGTACTCAGCACCGATCCGGGGCCGGGAACGGCCGCCTCGCGGTCGTCGTTCGCGGTCGAGCTGGCGAACGCCGCCCGCAGGGTGCTGGCGACCTCATGAGCCGGCTGAGACGGCTGGCCGCCGTGACCCTCGCCGTCACCGTGGCGGGCTGCGGCACGGCCGGTGGCCAGGTGCGGCCCACCGCCGCGCCGCCAGCCACGGTCGGTCTCGCCACCATCCAGGCACCGGGCGCCACCTGGGCGGTTGTCGAGATGGGGGGATCGGCGGCCAGGCACGACAACTTCTGGCAGCTTTTCGTCCGCCCGGTGGGGGCCACAGCCTGGCGGCTGGTGACCCCGCCCGGCGTGGCCAGCAACGGCGGACTGGTCCTGGCCGCTCAGATCAGCCCGGTCCGCTCAGCCGGGACATCGGTCATCGCCGGATTCCTGCCCAGCCAGATCCTGGCGTTCTCGCCGCTCGCGGCCAGTGCTGACAACGGCGCCACCTGGTCGGCGGGCGTGCTGGACGCGGGGCTCGTCAGAGTGCCCGACGCCCTGGCGGTCTCGCCGGCGGGCGGACGGCTGGCCCTGGTCACCGGCGGCGAGGTCCAGCAGGCGGCCCCCTTCCCGAGCGCCACCTGGTCGCGGCTGACCAGCACGCGGCGCCTGGCCGGCACGGTGCCCGGCCGGCGCTGCCAGCTCACCGGCCTGACCGCCGTATCGTTCGCCCACAGTGGTGAGCCGCTGGTGGCCGGTGACTGCGCGCACCCCGGGGTCGCCGGCATCTTCTCCCACAGCGCGGGAACCTGGCAGCCATCCGGCCCCACGCTGCCAGGAGGGCTGGCCGGCGCTCGTGTCCAGGTGCTGCGGCTGACCCGCACCCCGGCCGGGAACGCGGCGCTCCTGGTCGCCAGGTCTGGCGGGTCCGCCGCCCTGCTCGCCGCCTGGTCCGGCGACGGCACGCACTGGACCCTGTCCGCCCCGCTCAGCCCGGGAACCATCCGGGCCGCGGGTTTCGGGGCGTCGGGGGCGGTCTGGGTCCTGCTGGCCAGCGGCCAGGCACGAACCATAGCCAGCCCGTCGGCCGGGGCCCGCTGGCACCCGCTGCTTTCGCCGCGGCCAGGGACTTCGGTGCTCTCGTTCGGTATAAAGGGAGAGATCGATGCGCTGGTGGCGCGCGGCAGCGTTCTGACCGGCTGGCGGCTGCCCGCCGGGGCGGCGACGTGGCAGTTGGCGCAGACGATCCACGTCCCCATCGCCTACGGATCATCGGGCTGACGCGATGAGCTATGTGCTGGACCACTGGTCCTATGACCCGTTCCTGATCGTCGCGATCGTGCTGGTGGTCTGGCACGAGATCGGCCTGTGGCGGCTGGCCGCCCGCTCCCGGCCGGAGCGGACCAGGCAGCGACGGCTGCGCTCGATCTGGTTCTACGCCGGCCTGGCCGTGCTGCTCCTAGCCGTGCAGTCGCCGGTCGACTACTGGTCCGACGACTACTTCTTCGTGCACATGATCCAGCACCTGCTGCTGATGTTCGCCGCTCCCACCCTGGTCGTCGCGGGCGCGCCCTGGCAGCCGATGCTGGACGCGCTGCCCGCCGGGCTGGGCCGCCGCGCCACCGGATCGGTCCTGCGGGGCGGCTGGTCCCGCCCGCTGCGCGCGGTGGGCCGGGCGCTGCTGGCGCCGTGGACCGGCATCGTGGCGTTCAACGCGGCCATGATCGTCTGGCACATCCCGGCCCTGTTCGACCTGGCGCAGACCAACCAGACCGTGCACATCTGGCTGATGCACGGCAGCTTCTTCGTGGCCGGCCTGCTGTTCTGGCTCCAGTTCATCCCCTCGCCGCCGCTGCGGACCCGGCTGGCACCGGCCGCTCAGGCCGTGACTCTGGCCGGGACCAACATGATCATGTGGATCCTGGCCATGTCGATGAGCTTCCTCACGCAAAGCTCGTGGTACCCGGTCTATGACCACCTTCCTGGCGTGACCCTGGCGCCGCTGGCCAGCCAGCAGATTGGCGCGGCGATCCTGTGGGTCTGCGGCGACTTCTGGGCCGTACCCGCGCTCATCGTGGTGGTCCGCCGCCTGATGGCGCAGGAGGGCGGGGTGGGCGCCGCGGTGGACCGGATCCTCGACCGGACCCGCCCGCGCGTGCGCTGGCCGGCTCCCCCGCTGGCCGCATCAAGCCCGGCCGCATCCCGCGAATCCGAGTCCTGACCGGCCCGGCTCCAGCCCGGTCCCGGCCCCGCTCCAGCCCGGTCCTGGCCCCGCTCCAGCCCGGTCCCGGCCCGGGCCGGTTCGCGCGGAGACGGGCCGCCGTGGCACCGTGAGGGGCATGGCTAACCGGCTCGCGGGATCGACCAGCCCCTATCTGCTCCAGCACGCCGATAACCCGGTCGACTGGTGGCCGTGGTCGGACGAGGCGTTCGAGCAGGCCCGCCGTCGTGACGTCCCGGTGCTCCTTTCGGTCGGTTACTCGGCCTGCCACTGGTGCCACGTGATGGCGCACGAGTCGTTCGAGGACCCGGCGACCGCCGGACTGCTGAACGAGCACATGGTCGCGATCAAGGTGGACCGTGAGGAACGCCCCGACGTGGACGCGGTGTACATGACCGCGACCCAGGCCCTGACCGGCCAAGGCGGCTGGCCCATGACCGTGTTCATGACCCAGGAGCGTGAGCCGTTCTACGCGGGCACCTACTTCCCGCGCGACTACTTCCAGCAGCTGATCCTCGGCGTGGCCCGGGCCTGGACCCGGGACCGGGCCAGCGTAACCGGCCAGGCGACGGAGATCTCGCGGGCTCTGGCGGAACGCGCCGCCACGACCGCCCGCGCTCAGCGAAGCCTGGCCAACCTCCCGCTCGACGATCTGGCCGACGGCGAGCAGGCAGCGCAGCGGCTGGCTGGCGTGTCCGCGGCCGCCGTGGACGACCTGGCCGCCGACTACGATCCCGTCCGGGGCGGCTTCGGCGGCGCGCCCAAGTTCCCTCCGTCCATGGTGCTTGAGTTCCTGCTCAGGCACTATGCCCGGACCTCCAGCGAGCAGGCCTTGCGGATGGCCGGGCACACCATGGAAGCCATGGCCCGCGGCGGCATGTACGACCAGCTCGGCGGGGGGTTCGCGCGGTACTCGGTGGACGACGCCTGGGTGGTCCCGCACTTCGAGAAGATGCTCTACGACAACGCACTGCTCGTTCGCTCCTATACGCACCATTGGCGACGTACGTCATCGCCGCTGGCCCGCCGCGTGGCCGAGCAGACCTGCGACTGGATGACCCGCGAGCTGCGCACCGCCGAAGGCGGGCTGGCCTCCGCGCTGGACGCGGACAGCGACGGCGAGGAGGGCAGGTTCTACACCTGGACCCCGGAGGAACTGG
Source organism: Streptosporangiaceae bacterium (assembly GCA_035945415.1). Taxonomy (GTDB): domain Bacteria; phylum Actinomycetota; class Actinomycetes; order Streptosporangiales; family Streptosporangiaceae; genus PALSA-505. The sequence continues at coordinate 13,494 of DASZAD010000116.1, read as the reverse complement.
CCGCCGCGCTGGGCCCGGATGACGCCCCGTTCGCCGCCGAAGTCTTCGCCGTGACGAGGACCGGCACGTTCGAGCGTGGCCGCTCGGTGCTCCAGCTGCCGGCCGGCCCGGAGCCGGCTCTTTCTGGCGTCGAACGCTTCGGCCGGGTGCGCGCGGCCCTGTTCGCCGCCAGGGAGAGCCGGGTCCGCCCCGCTCGTGACGACAAGGTGGTCGCCGCCTGGAACGGCCTGGCCATCGCCGCCCTGGCCGAGACCGGCCTGCTGCTCGGCCGCCCGGATCTCGTCGCGGTGGCCCACGACGCCGCCACACTGCTGGCCAACGTCCACATCAAGGCTGGAGTCAAGGAAGAGCCGGCCGCGCCGGGGGAGCCTGCCCGGGCTGGGAGCGAGCCGCCCGCGCCCGGAGGGCCTGCCCGGGCCGGTAGCGAGCCGCCCGCGCCCGGAGGGCCTGCCCGGGCTGGGAGCGAGCCGGAGCTGCGGCTGGTCCGGACCTCCCGGGATGGCGTCGCGGGGCCGAGCCCCGGGCTGCTCGAGGACTACGCCTGCGTCGCGGAGGGGTTCCTGGCGCTGGCGGGAGTGACCGGCGAGGCCCGCTGGGCGGAGCTCGCCGGGCGGTTGCTGGAGGTCGCCCTCGCCCGGTTCGGCGACGGCGCGGGCGGGTTCTTCGACACCGCGGACGACGCCGAGTCGCTGATCTTCCGCCCGGCCGACGTCGCCGACAACGCCACGCCCTCAGGGACCTTCGCCGCGGCGGGTGCTCTGCTCAGCTACGCCGCCCTGACCGGGTCCGGCAGGCACCGGCAGGCCGCGGTGGCCGGCCTCGGCCCGCTGCCCGCGATCGCCGAGCGTTACCCCCGGGCGGCCGGCAGCGGGCTGGCCGTGGTCGAAGCGCTGCTGGCCGGCCCCGTGGAGATCGCGATCGCTGGGCCGCCGGGCGAGGCCAGGGACGGCCTGCACCTCACGGCGTTCCGGGACGCGCCGCCCGGCACCGTCATCGCCCTGGGCGACGGGACGAACGGTGCCGGGGTGCCGCTGCTGGCCGGCCGCGGCCCGGTCAACGGCTCCCCGGCGGCCTACGTCTGCCGCGGCTTCGCCTGCCGCGCACCGGTCACCAGCCCGGCGGAACTGGCGGCCGCCCTGTCTGTCTCTTCCGGCGAGAAATGAGGACGTCCGGCCCGCCGCCAGTGGTTGCCCTGCCTTCCTCTTTCCGCGACAAATGCGGACTTCCTGGCACGCCCTAGACGAGCAGGCCCATTTTCGGGCATGGTAAAATCCTCGCCTGTTGAAGGGCGGGTAACCCGCAGAGGGGAGAGCCGTGCGCGACAGGCCCCGTTACCTGGTATCCGGACTTGCCGCGTTTCTCGCCTTGCTCGTCATAGCGGTCGTCGGGCCTTCCTCGGCGTCCAGCCCCGCCAGGGTCCGTCATCCGGGTATCGCCGCCAGGCAGGCCGCCCCCAGCCCGGTGCCCGGGCTGGGCGTGTCGCGTTCGGCGTCGTTCCTGGTCCCCGTGGCGGCGCAACTCGACTCGCACCGCTCCCGGGTCAAGCCGTTGGGCCGCCGTATCTGGCCCGCTGACCTGCTGGTGGTCGCGCCCACGTCGCTCCCCGGCAGCGTATTTTCCAAGATCCTGCACCTGCGCGGGGTGAGCGCGGCCGAATCAGTGGACGCGGCCAGGGTCCGGGTGAACGGCAAGTATGCAGCAATTCTCGGCGTGAACCCCTCCTCGTTCCGCTCCTACGCCGCTCGGCCGGTCGCGGCCTCTGACCGGCTGTGGCAGAGCGTGGCGGCCGGCAACATGGCCGTCTCGTACACGATGGGCCGCCTGGACCGGCTCCCGCTCGGCGGCACGGTCGACGTAGCCGGGCTGAAGCAGGAGAAGCTGCGGGTGGGCAGCTTCGCCACCGTGGGCATCACCGGCGTCGACGCGGTGGTGTCCGATGCCGTGGCCCGGTCGCTGGGCTTCCCGGCCGGCAACGCGATCGTGATCAGCGCCCCGCGGGCCAACCTGACCGGCCTGACCGCCCAGATCGCGCGGAAGCTCCCGCGCGGGGCGGGTGTCGAGCCGCTGGTGTCCGAGGCCGCCACCCCCGGTGAGGCCGGAGTGACGCGGCCGCTGCCAGTTTCCTCGGCGGCCATCTATCCGCAGCTCACCCGCACCCAGCTCATGACCATGCTCCGGGCGGCCCTGAGCCGGCGCGGCATGCGCTACGTCTGGGGCGGCAACGGGCCCAGCGTGTTCGACTGCTCCGGCCTCGTGCAGTGGTCGTTCGCGCAGGCCGGCATCATCATGCCGCGCGTCGCAGCCGACCAGGCCATCACCGGGCCCGCCATCCCGCTCAGCCAGGCCGCCCCCGGCGACCTGCTCTTCTACCACACCGATCCGACCGCGCCCGGCTACATCTCGCACGTAGCCATCTACCTGGGCCACGACCTGATGATCCAGGCGCCGGAGCCAGGGATGACGGTCGAGGTCGTTCCGGTGGCGCTGGGAGCAGGCTTTGCGGGCATCGTGCGCGTGGATCCCGTTATTGCTGCTCGTGTTGCGGGGGCTGTCGGCTGATCCACCCTTGTTAAGCGGGGCGCTGGAACAGGTGCCCGCTCCGTCGGCCGTCGGCAAGCCGAACGCCGGCTGCGCGACCACCTGCCCCAGCTTTAGCCGTATGACCACGAACTACCCAGGCGGCGGGGGCGTCTGCCTGGCGGCCGGCGTTCGGCTATGCCGGCAGCCGGACGACGGGTAGATGCTCCCGGCGCCCCAAAGGGAAATAAGCACGCACCGGAAGGCTCTGCTTGACCGGGATGTGATTGGGTGTAATTCTCATTACATGACTACTGATCAAGGAAAGCAGGACAGCTCAGATGCTGAGGCGGGGGAAGCTGAGCAGAAGGTGGGGGGGTGGTTCGCGGGGCGGCTGCCGGATGGGTGGTTTGCGGAGGGGCCGGAGATCACGGCGGACCGTGAGGAGATCACGGTGGTCGGGCAGCTCGAGGATCCGCCGGCCGGCGAAGGTGAGGCGGAGCGGGCCGAGGTGGCTGACGGGCGCATCCGGCGGTTCCGCGAGGAGACCAGGGAGCAGCGGATCCAGATCGCCCGGGAGGCCGAGCACCGGTTCCAGCGCAAGGTGTCCTGGGGAGCACGGTGCGGCGGGCGGACGGTGATGTTCACCACCCTGTCCGTGCCGGTGATGACCAGGCTTCGCCAGCCGCAGCGCCGGGTGCTCGACACGCTGGTGGACGCCGGCGTGGCCCGCAGCAGGAGCGAGGCCCTGGCCTGGTGCGTCAAGCTGGTCGGCCAGCACGAGGATTCCTGGCTCGCGGAGCTGCGCGAGGCGCTGCGGCACGTGGAGCAGGTGCGCTCCGGGGGGCCCGGGGCTCGCGGAGAGTGACCTCGCCGTTCCGCCGATGAGGGGCGGGCTGCCCTCTCTGAATTGTGATGTCCGTCACACCAGCGGGTAAAGCGGATCATTCCGCGGAACCGGGGAGTGCATTTCAGGCGACTCCGGTATTGCCTATTGGTCTAAACCAGGCTCGCGTTTCCCAGGCAGAAGCCTCGTCATCTACGTAAACACCGTTCACATCGCCACGCGGCCTTCCAGCACGGGTAGGGGTCGTCCTACCTGGGGTAACGCTGCCCGACGGGCCGGGGGAGCATTTAGTGGCACGCCGTCCGGGGTACACTCCCGAAATCCCGTACTTCAACGCCGGCAGTACCCGGCCTGGCGGGATGCGCGCACGAAGGAGGAGCAGTAGTGGCGTACGAGCTGAAGGCGATGTCGGTCGAGTGGAATCCCAGCGCGGAGCGGCTCCGCGAGCTGACCGAGCAAATGCCGAACAGCCAGATCACCGAGTTCGGCAACGTCGTGGTGAAGGCTCGCGTGGACTCGCGCAGTACCCGGTCCACGTTCATCGTCGATGACTCGACGAACGCGACCAAGCAGACGATCACCCGCGAGGAGTACCAGCGCATCGCGGCGATGCAGGACGACTACATCGCCGGCTGCCCCATGGTGGTCGTGGACGGCTACATCGGCTCTGACGCGCAGTTCCGCACCCGCGCCCGGCTGATCATCGAAGTCGCGAACGCGAACGTAGCCGGGATGCAGAAGCAGCTCTACTACCCGGCCGGCGAGGACTACGATCCCGCCACCTGGGAGCCTGCCACCACCGTCGTCTACACGCCCAACCTTCCCGCCCCCGGCTACCCCAACGACCGGGCCATCACGGTCGACCTGCGTGACAACGTCACCCGCGTGCTCAACTCGGACTACTTCGGTGAGTCCAAGAAGGGCGGCCTGCGGATGTGGAACAACATCGTCTACAACCGCGGCGGGCTCGCGCTGCACGCCGGCTGCAAGGTGATCCCGGTGCGCGGCCGCAACCGGACCGTCCTCATCGTCGGCCTCTCCGGCACGGGGAAGACCACCACCACGTTCACCAAGCAGCTGGACAGCAAGCCGGCCCAGGACGACTTCATCGCGCTCATGCCGGGCGGCCGGGTCTACACCACCGAGAACGGCTGCTTCGCCAAGACGTTCGGGCTGGACCCGAAGTTCGAGCCGGCGATCTACTACGCCACCACCAAGCCGGATGCCTACCTGGAGAACGTCTCGGTCGACAAGAGCGGCAAGGTCGACTTCTTCGACACTTCCTACACCAAGAACGGCCGGACCACCTGGCCGTTCTCCTACGTCGATCCGTGGCCGCCGAACGAGGTCGGCGCGGCGGAGTTCCTGCTCATCCTGAACCGGAACGAGAACATCGTGCCCGGCGTGGCCCGCCTCGACCGCGCCCAGGCGGCCGCCTACTTCATGCTCGGCGAGACCACGGGCACCTCGGCCGGCGGCAAGGACGAGGAGGGCAAGTTCCTGCGGGTGCCCGGCACCAACCCGTTCTTCCCCCGGGACATGGCGGACATGGGCAACCGCATGCTCGAGCTGCTCGACAGCCACGAGCTTGAGGTGTTCGTGCTCAACACCGGCCGCATCGGCGGCGGGGATGATCATCCCGGATCCAAGAAGGTAAAAATTCCGCACTCTTCTGCCCTCGTTCAAGCAATCGTTGAGGGCACGATCCAGTGGACGACCGACCCCGATTTCGGCTACGAGATCGCCACCTCGGTGCCGGGCGTTGATGACCTGGAGATCCTCCAGCCCCGGCGACTGTATGAGCGGCAGGGCCGGATGGATGAGTACAACGCCATGGTGGAGCGGCTGAAGCGGGAGCGCCGGGACTACCTGGCCTCCTTCACCGGGCTGGACGAAGCCGTCGTCAAGTCGATCGGCTAGGCCCGGCGAGGCCGCTCAGCCCGATCTTCGATCAGCTTCGCCGGTTGCCCCGGTGATGGTCCGGGGGGCGAGCCCCCCGGACCGCCACGCTGCCGCTACAGGTCCGAGTCCTCCGCAATAGTGGTCCAATTTTTGGATAGTGTGCTTACAGGTGAGGGGCGGGTTGCCGGCGGGATAGATCCCAGGCCGGCCCGGGCGGAATTCCTGCGGACAGCCGGAGCTGTGGAAGGGCGATGGATGAGCATTCGCGACCTCGTTTACCGGCTCTACGCCCGGAGGCTCGAAGCGTCGCTGTCACCAGAGGCGGTACCACGGCACGTCGGGGTGATGTGCGACGGCAACCGGCGGTGGGCCCGGTGGGCGGGGCTGGCCGACGTCAGCGGCGGCCACCAGGCGGGCGCCGACAAGATTTTTGAGCTGCTCGGCTGGTGCCGTGAGGTCGGCGTCGAGGTCGTGACGCTCTGGCTGCTGTCCACCGACAACCTGGTCCGGCCCAGCGAGGAGCTCGTGCCGCTGCTGCGGATCATCGAGGACACCGTGCAGGAACTCGTCGCTCAGCGCTGGCACATCAACCCGGTGGGAGCGCTGGACCTGCTGCCCGGCGAGACCGCTCAGGTGCTCAAGAACGCAGCGGAGGCCACCGCCGATTGCCCGGGACTTCTGGTCAACGTGGCGGTCTGCTACGGGGGCCGCCGGGAGATCGCGGACGCGGTCCGTTCCCTGATCCAGGACCACGCGACCAGGGGAACCTCTATCGAGGAGCTCGCCGAGCTCCTGGACGTCGAGCAGATCGCCAAGCACCTTTACACCGCGGGCCAGCCCGATCCCGACCTGGTGATCCGTACCTCGGGAGAGCAGCGGCTCGGCGGGTTCCTGCTGTGGCAGAGCGTGCACTCAGAATTTTACTTTTGCGACGCTTACTGGCCAGCCTTCCGCAAGGTTGATTTCTTGCGGGCACTACGCTCCTACGCGGCCCGGCACCGCCGATTTGGGTCCTGACCCGGCACGCGCATTTGGGTACTTCCCGGTTACGCCCCTCCGCAGGTACCTTCAAAGGTAGCGGGCGGCAAGTCGCCGCCCCCCGGGAAAGGCCCTGTAATCCTCGAGCTTCGCTTGTGCGGGCGAGACGACCGAAGGGCCGGCGTTCCGCGCCCTTCGCGGGCCGACCGGTCCTCACGACACGTCTGTGTCCGAGCGGGTGCCGCCGCAGGTGCCCAAAGGAGAGCGTGTGGCCACTTCCTCCCCTCCACGCCGGCGTGCCCGCGCCGCCCGCCGAACCTATGTCGTCGACACCAGCGTCCTGTTGGCCGACCCCGCCGCCATCACCCGCTTCGAGGAGCACCGCATCGTGCTCCCGATCGTGGTGATCACCGAGCTGGAGGCCAAACGGCACCACCCTGAGCTCGGTTTCTTCGCCCGCCAGGCGCTCCGCTACTTGGACGACCTGCGCATCCAGCACGGCCGGCTGGACACCGATCTGCCGGTCGGCGACCATGGCGGCACGGTCCGGGTCGAGTTGAACCATGCCGACCCGCAGATTCTGCCAGCCGGCTTCCGCCTCGGCGACAACGACACGCGGATCCTGTCGGTCGCCCGCAGCCTGGCCGCCGAGGGCGAGGATGTCGTGCTGGTCAGCAAGGATCTGCCGTTGCGGGTGAAGGCAGCCTCGATCGGGCTGACCGCTCAGGAGTACCGGGCCGAGCTGCCCGCCGAGTCCGGATGGACCGGCATGCGCGAGCTCTCCGTGGACGCTGCCATGCTCAACGAGCTATACGAGGCGGGGAAGGTGGACTGCGAGGAGGCGCGTGACCTGCCCTGCCACACCGGGCTGGTGCTGACAGCGGCGAGCGGCAGCGCGCTCGGCCGGGTGCTGCCCGACAAGTCGGTGCGGCTGGTCCGGGGTGACCGGGAGACATTCGGCCTGCGCGGGCGCAGCGCAGAACAGCGCGTGGCCCTGGACCTGCTGCTCGACCCCGACGTGGGAATCGTCTCCCTCGGCGGGCGGGCTGGCACCGGCAAGTCCGCACTGGCGCTGTGCGCGGGCCTGGAGGCCGTGCTGGAGCGGCGCCAGCACCGCAAGGTGCTGGTGTTCCGGCCGCTGTACGCGGTCGGCGGCCAGGAGCTCGGCTATCTGCCCGGCTCCGAGGCAGACAAGATGAACCCGTGGGCGCAGGCGGTGTACGACACGCTGTCCGCGGTGACCACCCAGGACGTGATCGATGAGGTCCTGCACCGGGATCTGTTCGAGGTGCTGCCGCTCACCTACATCCGGGGCCGGTCGCTGCACGACGCGTTCGTGATCGTGGATGAGGCACAGTCGCTGGAGCGCGGGGTGCTGCTCACCGTGCTGTCCCGGATCGGCTCCGGGTCCAGGGTCGTGCTCACCCACGACATCGCCCAGCGCGACAACCTCAGGGTCGGCCGCCACGACGGGGTGGTCGCGGTGATCGAGAAGCTCAAGGGTCACCCGCTGTTCGCCCACGTCACGCTCGTCCGGTCCGAGCGCTCCCCGATCGCCGCCCTGGTCACCGAGATGCTGGAGGACTCCGGTCTCTAAGCCTCGTCCGCGAGCAGGGGGTGCAGGTACGCCTGAGGCTCGGCCAGGTAGCGCCGCCAGTGGTGGACCAGGCGCAGGTCCTGCCAGCGAATCTCGCGGATCCCCCCGGCGCCCAGCTCGAGGATCTGTGCGCCGGGAAGCGCGGTAAGCAGCGGCGAGTGCGTGGCGCAGATGACCTGTCCGCCGGTCGTGCCGAGGTGGTGCAGCAGGGCGGTCAGGTACAGGCAGGCGCTGAACGACAGCGCGGTTTCCGGCTCATCCATCAGGTAGAGCCCGGGGGTGCGGAACATCCCGCCGAACACGTTCAGGAAGGCTTCGCTGTGACGGCGCCGCGCGAGGTCCGCATCCCAGAACCCCGGCATCTCGGACACGCCGCGCGCCAGGCTGAACAGCGTGCCGGAGTCCAGGAAGAAGCCCATCCGCCGGCGCCTGCGCCCGCCGTCCGCCCACCCGGCGCTCATGGCCTGCCCGAGGGGGGTCCTGACCACGGTGCTGGCGTAGTTCGTCCCCGTCTCGCCGCCGTCGGAGCTGATCTCGCACAGATCCGCGATCGCCTCGATCACCGTGGACTTCCCCGAGTCGTTCTCCCCGACGAGGAACGTGACGGGCGCCGTGAGCTCCAGCCCCTCCTTGACGATCTGCGCGACCGCCGGCAAGTCGAACGGCCAGCCCTCGCCCTGTCCCGGCGGCGGCTGGCAGGAGATCCGTTCAACGATCACGTCTCCACCGTAGTAGCCGGGGGTCTGAGCGGTGACAGCCTGCAGGACGCCTGCCGCGGCGGCACCCTCCAGCCGGGCGGTTGCGGCGGGCAGGGCAGTACTGGGCCCAGGCCAGCCTGCCTGCCGTGCGAGACTACGGCGTATGGATTTTGATCTACGCGGCCTGCTGGCCGAGCGCAGCGGCCAGGGCTACGAGCTGAGCGCCCGCTACCTCAACCCTCAGTTGTCCCGCATGCTGCGCACGATCGGGTTCGACCGGGTCTACGAGAAGGCCGAGGGCGGCTACCTGTACGACCGGGACGGCAACAAGTACGCCGACTTCCTGACCGGCTTCGGGGTGTTCGGGATGGGCCGCAACCATCCGGTGATCCGCCAGGCGCTGCACGACATGCTGGACGCCGAGCTTGCCGATCTGGTCCAGTTCGACTGCGCGTTGCTGCCCGGCCTGCTCGGTGAGCGGTTGCTGGCCAAAGCGCCCGGGCTGGACCGGGTCTACTTCGGCAACAGCGGGACCGAGGCGGTCGAGGCGGCGCTGAAGTTCGCTCGGTACGCCACCGGCCGGCCGCGCATCCTCTACTGCGATCACGCCTTCCACGGCCTGACCCTCGGCTCGCTGTCGGTGAACGGGTCGGCCGAGTTCCGGCGCGGCTTCGACCCGCTGCTGCCCGACAGCCGCATCCCGCTCGGTGACCTCGACGCGCTGGCCCGCGAGCTGCGGCGGGGGGACGTCGCCGCGCTCCTGGTCGAGCCGGTCCAGGGCAAGGGTGTGCACGTGTCGCCGCCGGGCTTCCTGACCGCCGCCTCCTCGCTGCTGCACGAGCACGGCGCGCTGCTCATCTGTGACGAGGTGCAGACCGGGCTCGGCCGGACCGGGCGGTTCTTCGCCTATCAACACGACGACGTCGTGCCGGACATCGTCGCGGTGGCCAAGGCGCTGTCCGGCGGGTTCATCCCGGTCGGGGCGACGCTGGCCAAGGAATGGATCTTCGGTAAGGTCTACTCCTCGATGGACCGGGTCCTGGTGCACGACTCCACGTTCGGCTCCAACGCCGCGGCCATGGTGGCCGGGCTGGCCGCACTCCACGTCATGGACGACGAGCGGCTGACCGGGAATGCCGAGCGGACCGGCGAAACGCTGATCGCCGCGCTGCGCGACATGGCCGGCTCCTACGAGCTGATCGGCGACGTGCGAGGCCGCGGGCTCATGATCGGCATCGAGTTCACCCGGCCCAGGTCGCTCCGGCTGCGTTCCGGCTGGAACATGCTCCAGGCAGCCAGGCACGGATTGTTCGCGCAGATGGTCGTGGTGTCCCTGTTCCAGCGGCACCGTGTGCTGACCCAGGTCGCGGCAGACCACAGCGAGATCATCAAGCTGCTGCCGCCGCTGACCATCGGGGAGACCGAGGTCAAGCTGTTCTGCGACGCATTCGCCGACGTGATGGACGACGCCAGCCGGGGCAGCGGGCTGATGTGGGACTTCGGCCGCACGCTGGTCAGGCAGAGCCTCAAGCGCTGAGGGCCGCACGTCACGGTACTGGGTTGCCGAGCAGCGCCTCGGCGGCGGCAAGAGATTCCGGGCTGGTGATCGCGATGTTCCGCTCGCTGCCCGGGATCAGGCGCACCGGCACCTCGGGCAGGTAGCGGAGCACGACGCCGCAGTCGTCGAGGGGCTGGAACGCCGGGTCGGCCAGCGCGAGCTCGTGGGCGCGGCGGAGCACCGGCAGCCGGAAGCCCTGCGGCGTCTGCCGGCGGCGCAGGCCGTCCCGGTGCGGCCGTTGCGTGATCACCCCGTCCTCCACCGCCACCATCGTGTCGGCGGCGGGCACGACGGCGCAGACCGCCGGGCAGGTGGCCAGCGACGCGACGCAGTCCTCGATGACCTGCGCGCTGACCAGCGGACGGGCCGCGTCGTGGACCACCAGGCGGCGGTCTGCGGTGCCCAGCGCGCCGATCGCGGCCCGGCTGGCCCGCGCCCCGGTCTCCCCGTCGGAGATCACCCGGGTGAGCTTGCGGTAGCCGCCACCGGCGAGCAACTCCCCGGCCCGCGACGCCAGCGAAGGCGCCGCGACCAGCACGATCTCGTCCACGCCGGGGGCCGCCTCGAACGCGGCCACCGAGTGCTCCAGGACCGGCCGCCCGGCCAGCGGCGTGAACAAGTCGCAGCCGTTTTCGGCGGCGAGGATGATAGCGAACGTACGCAGCTTGGTTCCCCTGTTCCCGTGGCTTGGCCTTAGGCCATGTCTCGTAGATCTTCAGCGGCGCGGACCGCACTGCCACCAAGATCCACGAGACACGACCTGGCCTTGCAGCACGGTGACCCGGCCAGTGGATGTGAAGGCAGCGTAAATCAAACTAGTTCTCGGGCTGACGGCCGGCTCCCCGCGGGGCGGCCGCCAGGTCCTGGAGCGTCGCGGCTACGACGAGATCGTGCGGATAGGTGATCTTGATGTTCCGTTCTTCTCCTGGAATGCACCGCACCGCGATCCGCGAGTACCGCTGGACGCAGGCGGCGGTGTCGGTGCCGGCGAACCCGTCAGCGACACCGCGCTCGTAGGCGGCCAGCAGGGGAGCGGCGAGGAACCCCTGCGGCGTCTGCATGGCCATCATCGTTCCCAGATCGGCCTGGGCCGCCACGCCGTCCTCGCTCACTCGCACCAGGTCATCCCGCGCCACCCCGGGTACCGCTCCGCCCCACCGCCGGGCGGCGGCGAGCACCGCCGAGACGAGCGCCGGGCTGGCCAGCGGCCGGGCCGCGTCGTGGATCAGCACCACGTCGATCAGGCCCGCCTCGATCCTGGGGGCCAGGTGACGCAGCGCCATCAGCTCGGAGTCATGCCGGGCCACCCCCCCGTGCACGATCTCCACCGTGAGACCGGGCAGTTCGACGGCCAGCACGGCCCGCGCTCGTTCCTCGTCCTGAGGCCGGATCACGAGCACCAGGACGCCGACCCCGGCCGCCCCGGCCATGGCGTTCACCGACCTGGCCACGATGCTGCGGCCTGACAGTGGCAGGTAGACCTTGTTCAGCGCGCCGCCGACCCGGATGCCGGACCCGCTGGCCAGCACCACGGCCGCGGCCGTGGGACCCGGCCGGTCCCGCCGGTCTGGCCGGTCCTGACCACCGCCGTCCTCACCCTCGCGCACGGCCGCATCGTAGCCCGTCCCCCCCGGTGGCCCGCCCGCCTCGCGTCCCTGGCGACCCTGCCCCTGCCCCTCGTGCCCGGCCCGCGTTCCTGGCGATCCTACCCTCTCTGACCCGCGCCCTTCCGTCGGACCCCGGGACAACACCCTTCGCAACTGGGGACATTCGGTGCTTATACCACTTTCCGGGCATGGCCTGGCGGTGGGCCGCCATATGTCAGGTACCCGCCAAGGCGGCACTCTTGCGTCATCTGCGAGGCCAGTAGACCATTCGGGCATATCCATTTCTGGGAGCTGCCGTAGCCCAACCTCTCCCACGCGAGGACGGACTCACGCCGAGCGCCCCTGCCTGTCAAGGGTCGGTGAATGTTGCGCACATCCCAGGCTTGGAGGGAGCCTCATGGAGGGAGCAGCATGAAACCACGTACCACGGCCAGACGGTTCGCCGCCCGGGGCGGCACCGTATTGTTCACCGCCGTGACCCTCGTCGGAGGAGTCATGGCCTCGGTGAGCGGGGCGAGCGTGCACGCTCAGGGCACGGTCACCAATCCGTACTCGCCGGCCTACCACCACTCCTACCGGCACGGCGTGACTCCGACCATCCAGCGGTACGCGCAGATGAAGCACTGGGCGAGGACCCACATGCAGCCGCTGGCCACCAACGACCTGAACTATGGCGGCGGCATCGACGGGATTGGCGTCACTACCGGCCACGAGAAGGTCTACCTGGTTTTCTACGGCTCGCAGTGGGGCACCAAGTCCACCAACTCCAACGGCGACCAGACCTACTCCGGTGACCCATCCGGGCTGGCGCCCTACTTGCAGGAGTTCATGAAGGGCCTGGGGACCGGGACCGAGCTGTGGTCTGGTGTCATGACGCAGTACTGCGACGGCGTAGCGGCCGGCTCCCAAACCTGCCCGTCCACCAACACCGAGCACGTGGCCTACCCGACCGGCGGCGCGCTGGCGGGTGTGTGGGAGGACACCAGCGCCCCGTCGCCGCAGACGGCCACCGGTCACCAGCTCGGCGTGGAGGCGGTCAACGCCGCGGCGCACTTCGGCAACACCACCGCCGCTTCCAACCGGGACGCTCAGTACGTGGTCATCTCGCCGACCGGCACCAACCCGGACAACTATCAGACGCAGGGCTTCTGCGCCTGGCACGACTACAACGGCGACAGCACGCTGTCCGGCGGCGCGGTGTCCTCGCCGTACGGTGACATCGCGTTCACCAACCTGCCGTACATCCCCGACGCGGGCACCTCCTGCGGCCAGAACTTCGTCAACGGCAACGGCCCGCTCGACGGCGTGTCGATCGTCGAGGGGCATGAGTACGCCGAGACGGTCACCGACCAGAACCCGGCGGGCGGCTACACCGACTCCACCGGTGCGGAGAACGGTGACAAGTGCGCCTGGATCACCCCGGGCACGGCCGGTGGCTCGTTCGATCTGTCGCTGACCACCGGTTCCTTCGCGGTCCAGACCACCTGGGCCAACGACGGTAGCGGCGGCAACGGCGCCTGCGAGGGCAGCCATCCCATCGTCACCAACCCCGGCGGCAACACCGTCACGGTCAACAACCCCGGTAACCAGACCGGCACGGTGGGCACCGCGGCCAGCCTGCAGATGAGCGCGACCGACTCGCAGTCCGGGCAGACGTTCACCTGGACCGCCAGCGGCCTGCCGGCCGGCCTGTCGATCAACTCCTCCTCCGGGCTGATCTCGGGCACGCCGACCACCGCGAACACCTACAGCGTCACGGTGACCGCCACCGACACCACCGGCGCCCACGG
>DASZAD010000115.1:0-2583 GCA_035945415.1 Streptosporangiaceae bacterium | reverse complement strand
CGGCCATCAGCGTGCGAACCAGGAAGTCCACGGCGGACTCGGTCTGCACGGGCACCGTGGGCTCGCCGAACTCCGCCCCGTCCAGCCCCGAGACGCCGTGGATGTCCGCAGCGGTCAGCTGACCCCGGAGCAGCGGCCGCCAGCGGCCGGCGTAGACCGGGACGTCGTGTATCCCGGCCACCGTGCACACGCGGCGGGCGTTGAGAGTGGTCTTGTCCAGGGTCTGGTTGCCCGCCACCGTGGTGATGGCGACAAGATCGATATCCGGGCAACCGTAGGCGAGCAGTATCGCCATCGCGTCGTCGTGGCCGGGATCGCAGTCAAGAATGATGCGTTTGCCCATGTCGGCCACCTTCACCGGTCATGACCGGATGTTGTCATTGACTATCAATTTTGCCGAAAGTTAGTATCCCTCGCGGGACACGACCCGTGTTCCAGGGCCTGGAAGCAGCACGGTGGCGTAGCCCCGCACGCCGAGAGTGCGCGCAGGTCCCCGTTCTGGAGGGAGCAGTTTTTTGTCGCGACTCTCGGCTCGTCCGCGCATGACACGCGTGGCGTTCGTCGCTGCCGCCGCACTGGCGGTCGCGGGGAGTTCCGCCGCGGCGGCCACCGCCATGCAGGCACCGGCTGCCCGGCCAGCGCACGCCAGCACCGCTGCCGCCCAGGTCCGCCGGGCCTGCGCGGTGGTCAACCACCCGGGCGCCATGTACTGCATGGCCCTGATCCGGACTGACGTCAAGCAGCGGACAACCCTCCGCGGCCAGAAGCCGGTTGGCTTCGGCTATGGCCCAGCCAACCTGCAGAGTGCTTACAAGCTGCCATCCTCTACCGCGGGCGCGGGCCAGACGGTCGCCGTGGTCGACGCGTATAACGATCCCAATGCCGTCTCCGACTTCAACTTCTACCGCTCCGCCTGGGGGCTGCCGGCCTGTAACTCCTCGACCGGAGCCGGCTGCCTGCACGTGGTCAACCAGAACGGGGCGGCCAGCCCGCTGCCGGCGAACTCCGGCTCCACCGGCTGGGCCACCGAAGAGTCGCTCGACGTGGACATGGTCGCGGCCATCTGCCCGCAGTGCAAGGTCTACCTGGTGGAGGCCAACAGCCCGACCATCGGCAACCTGGGCACGGCGGTCAACTCGGCGGTCAGCGTGGTCGGGGCCAAGTTCGTGTCGAACTCCTACGGCGGCTCGCAGAGCTCCAACGACACCACGTTCGACAACCTGTACTACAAGCACGCCGGCGTGGCCGTCACCGTGTCCGCGGGCGACAGCGGCTATGGCGTCCAGTACCCGGCCGCCTCGCAGTACGTCACCTCTGTGGGCGGGACAGCGCTGACCAAGACGACCGGCGGCAGGGGCTGGACCGAGACGGTCTGGCCGGGCACCGGCTCCGGCTGCGCGACGGCCTCCGAGCCGAAGCCGCCCTGGCAGACCCACGGCGGCTGCGCGCACCGGATCGACAACGACGTAGCCGCGGTGGCCTCCCCGGGCACCGGCGTGGCCGTCTACGACACCTACGACCAGGGCGGCTGGCTCGAACTCGGCGGGACCAGCGTGTCCTCGCCGATCATCGCCTCGGTCTTCGCGCTCGCGGGCACGCCCGCCGCGGGCACCTACCCCTCCTCCTACATCTACGCCCACCACACCGGCAACATCTACGATGTGACCGTGGGCAGCAACGGCTCCTGCGGCACGCGCGCGTTCCTGTGCACGGCCGAGGTCGGCTTCGACGGCCCAACCGGCTGGGGCACCCCCCACGGAACAGCTGCTTTCCACAGCTAACCCCGAACTCAAAGCGCGGGGCCGCACCTTTTACGGGTGCGGCCCCGCGGCTTTTGGGGACTGTCCGATTTCCGAAGGCTCGGCGCGCCAACAGACCAAGTCACCATGAAAAGCGAGCGTTCACACGGCCGCGTGCAACCAGCGGACGGGGGCACCTTCGGCTGCCTGGCGGAAGGGTTCCAGCTCTTCATCCCAGGACTTGCCCAAGAGGCGATTAAGTTCCTCCTCCAGCGTGCTGGCTGGGCGGTCTGGAAGAGGTGTTGTGGCTAGTGTCATGGCGGCGCGGAGGCGGGACTCGGGGATCATGATGTCTCCGTTGGCGCCGATCACGCCGGCGAAGGCGCCGAGGGACGGCGTGTAGCTGTAGCGCACGGCGTCGCAGCCGGGGCTGGCCTCCTCGGTGGTCTCGAAGCGCAAGAGCTTCCAGCCGGCCAGGGCCGAGGTGATGGCCGCGGCCGTGCCGGGACGGCAGGTCCAGCTCAGCTCGCTGCGCAGCATTCCGGGTGCCGCGGGCTGGCTGACCCACGGCATATCGACGGGCATGCCCACGACCCCGGCTACGGCCCACTCGATGTGCGGGCAGAGCGCCGAGGGCGCGGAGTGAACGCTAAGGACGCCGTGTACCGACACCGATCCTCCTGCAAGCGGTCGAGGTGCGCCTTCCCCAGCGACCTCACGCGCGCTTGCTGTGGATCCAGCCCGGCACGGATCCAGCCCGGCACCGCCAGCTTAGCTGGACTCGGCAGCTGAACTCGTCAGCTGCGCTAGTCAGTTGGGCTGACTGGCGTCGCGTCACCCGGGC
>DASZAD010000114.1:0-24454 GCA_035945415.1 Streptosporangiaceae bacterium | reverse complement strand
GATCCAGGGCCATGGGGCCAGCCCGGCACGCCCCCGCACCACCCCGGCCCGCAACCCAGGCCACCAGAAAACCGGACGAACCAGGCACAGGAACCACCGGACCCTTGACAAGCCGCTTCATATGAGATCGATGGGGACTTTTATGGCCGGGACTGGTAGAAACTCCCCATCGATCATGAACGGGACCGGGCCGGCAGCCGGGTCGGGCAGGGCGAACCTTGCCTGCTACGGCGCTAGTTCGTGACCCGGTAGACGTCGTAGACGCCGTCTATCGCCCGGACGGCGCGCAGCACGTGGCCGAGGTGCTTGGGGTCGGCCATCTCGAAGGTGAACCGGCTGACCGCCACCCGGTCCCTGCTGGTCGTCACCGACGCCGACAGGATGTTCACGTGCTGGTCGGACAAGGCTCGGGTGACGTCGGAGAGCAGCCGGGTGCGGTCCAGCGCCTCCACCTGGATGGCCACCAGGAACACCGACTCCGTGGTGGGCGCCCACTGCACCGGCACCAGCCGCTCCGGCTGGGCCTGGGACAGGTGGGCGAGGTTGTCGCAGTCGGAGCGGTGCACGGTGACGCCGTGGCCCCGGGTGACGAACCCGTTGATCTTGTCGCCCGGTACCGGCGTGCAGCACCGGGACAGCCGGGCGTAGACGTCGGACTCGCCCTGCACGATCACGCCGGAGTTCCCGGCGGGGGCAGTGGCCGGCTTGGGCACCCGGGCGGGCAGCATCGCCTCGGCCAGGTCCTCCTGCGCGCCGGCCATGCCGCCGGCTGACCTGACGAGCTTGGTCACCACCGATTGCGCGCTGACGTGGCCTTCGCCGACCGCGGCGTACAGCGCCGACAGGTCGTTGTACCGCAGGTCGCGCGCCACGGCGAGCAGCGCGTCGCCGGTGGCCAGCCGCTGCAGCGGCAGGCCCTGCTTGCGCATGGCGCGCGCGATGGCGCTTTTGCCGGTCTCGGCCGCCGCCTCCCGGCGCTCCTTGGAGAACCAGTGGCGGATCTTGTTACGCGCGCGGGGACTCTTGACGAAGTTCAGCCAGTCCCGGCTCGGCCCGGCGTCCTGCGCCTTGGAGGTGAAGATCTCCACGGTGTCGCCGTTGTCGAGCGTGCTCTCCAGGGGTACCAGGCGGCCGTTCACCCGGGCGCCGATCGTGCGGTGGCCCACCTCGGTGTGAATGGCGTAGGCGAAGTCCACCGGCGTGGAACCCTGCGGCAACGCGATCACCTCGCCGCGCGGGGTGAACACGTACACCTCGCCCGCGCCGAGTTCGAACCGGAGCGATTCGAGGAACTCGGCCGGATCGGCGGTCTCCTTCTGCCAGTCCACGAGCTGGCGGAGCCAGGCCATGTCCTCGGCGGCGTCCTTGCCCCGGCTCGGCGAGCCGCCCAGGACCGTCTCCTCCTTGTACTTCCAGTGCGCCGCGACGCCGTACTCGGCCCGCCGGTGCATCGTCCAGGTGCGGATCTGCAGCTCCACCGGCTTGCCCTCGGGGCCGATCACCGTGGTGTGCAGCGACTGGTACATGTTGAACTTCGGCAGCGCGATGTAGTCCTTGAACCGGCCGGGCACCGGATTCCACCGCGCATGGATCGTGCCGAGCGCCGCGTAGCAGTCCCGCACGGAATCGACCAGAACCCGGATGCCCACCAGGTCGTAGATCTCGTCGAAGCCGACGTTCCGGGCGATCATCTTCTGGTAGATCGAGTAGTAGTGCTTGGGCCGTCCGGTCACGCTGACCTTGATCCTGGCCTGCCGCAGGTCGGTGGCGACGTCCTCGATGACCTCCTGGAGGAACACGTCCCGGCGGGGCGCCCGTTCGGAGACCAGCCGGGCGATCTCGTCGTAACGCTTCGGGTACAACGTGCCGAAGGCCAGGTCCTCAAGCTCCCACTTGATGGTGTTCATGCCCAGCCGGTGGGCGAGCGGGGCGTAGATCTCCAGCACTTCGCGGGACTTGCGCTCCTGCTTCTCCCGGGGCAGGTAGCGGAGCGTGCGCATGTTGTGCAGCCGGTCGGCCAGCTTGATCACCAGGACCCGGATGTCCCGGGACATCGCGACCACCATCTTGCGCACGGTCTCGGCCTCGGCCGACTCGCCGTACTTCACCTTGTCGAGCTTGGTCACGCCGTCCACCAGGGCGGCCACGTCCTCGCCGAACTCGGTGCGCAGCTCGTCCAGGGTGTAGGGGGTGTCCTCCACGGTGTCGTGCAGCAGCGCCGCGCAGATCGTCTCGTGGTTCATGCCGAGCTCGGCCAGGATCGTGGCGACCGCGAGCGGGTGGGTGATGTAGGGGTCGCCGGACAGGCGCCGCTGGTCGTGGTGCCACTGCGCGGCGATGCCGTAGGCCCGCTCGATGATCCTGATGTCGGCCTTCGGGTGGGTCGCCCTGATCGTCTTGATCAACGGCTCGAGCACCGGATTCGTCCCGCCGCCGCGCTGGGCTCCGAGCCTGGCCAGGCGGCGGCGGACCGCCGCGGCCGATGTGGGGACACTGGAATCGCTCGCCGCGCCGCGCCCCGCCCCGGCCTGGGCGGTGTCGTCGCCGGTCGTCGCCGCCTCGCCCGCCACACTGCTCCTCATGTCCGCCAAGAACCCCAGTCTATCGGCGGACGTTTCAGCACGTGTCCGGATATGCCCCCGCTCTCCGCGGTTCCCGGGGGTTCTAGGGGGTGTCCTCCTGGACGAGCAGAGCCGGTCAGGCCGGCATCAGGGCGCGTGCGTCGAAGCCGGTCAGCCTGGCGCGGCCGTTCAGCGCGGTCAGCTCCAGCAAGACGGAGATGCCGGCCACCTCGGCACCCGCCCGCCGGACCAGTTCGGCGGCCGCCCGGGCAGTGCCGCCGGTGGCCAGCACGTCGTCCACGATCAGCACCCGCTCCCCCGGCGCGAACGCGTCCTGGTGCACTTCGATCGTGGCGGTGCCGTACTCCAGCTCATAGCTCTGGGTGTAGGTCGCGGCGGGCAGCTTGCCCTGCTTGCGGATCGGAACGAACCCCGCCCGGAGGCAGCAGGCCACCGGCGCGGCGAGGATGAACCCGCGCGCCTCGATGCCGGTGACCTTGTCGACGGGCCCGAATCCGGCGCCGATCGCGTCCACCACCATGGTGAACACGTCGGGGTCAGCCAGCAGCGGGGTGATGTCCTTGAACAGGATGCCCGGCCGCGGGTAATCGGGGACGTCGCGGATCTTGTCCCTGATCAGCCGGTCGAGGGAGATCTGCACCGGCTAGCGCTTCTTCTTTTTCCCGCCTGGGCGGCGCCTGGCCGCGCTGGACCGGCGCGGCTGCTGCCGCTGGCCGGGGCGCACGCCGTCGCGAGCCGAACTCGACCGTGGAGCGCCCGGGCCGACCGGAACCCGCTCCGGCGCGGCCTCGCCCGGCGTGCCAGGCTCGGCCGGCGCGGGCTCGTGATCGGGCTCTTCCACCGCCTCGGGTGCGTCCACGACGGCTGGCTCCGGCGGCGCTGCGGCTGGAGCGGCCACCGGACCGCGCGCGGTGCCGGCTTGGCCGGCCGCTGCCTCGGCCCTGGCGGCCTGCCGCTTGGCCGCCCGGCCGCCGGACTCCCGGGTGGCGACCGCCTTGGCCAGCGCCTGGTAGGGGCGCTCGCGCTCCTTGAGCTGGGCCAGTACCGGGGTGGCGATGAAGATGGAGGAGTAGGTACCGGACAGCATGCCGACGAACAGCACCAGCGCCAGGTCCTGCAACTCGCCGGGGCCGAGCAACGCGCTACCGATGAACAGGATGGCGGCCACCGGCAACAGCGCGATGAGCGAGGTGTTGATGGATCTGACCAGGGTCTGGTTGAGCGCCAGGTTGGCCGCCTGGCTGTAGGTGCTCTTGCGGGAGCCGAGCAGCCCCGCCGTGTTCTCCCGGACCTTGTCGAAGACCACCACCGTGTCGTAGAGCGAATAACCCAGGATGGTCAGCAACCCGATCACCGACGCCGGGCTGACCGTGAAGCCGGCCAGCGCGTAGACGCCGATCGTGATCACGATGTCGTGCATCAGCGCCACGAACGCCGCGCTGGCCATCTTCCACTCGAACGCGATCGAGAGGTAGATCACGATCACGATGAGGAAGGCGACCAGCGCTTTCAGCGCCTTGCTGGAGATCTCACTCCCCCAGGAGGGACCCACGAAGGTGGGGCTGAACCCGTTCAGCCCGTTGGTCACGTGCACCGCGTGGTTGATCGCGGTCTCGACGGCGTCCAACTGGGCGGTCGTCAGGTGCGAGGCTTGCACCCGCCAGTGCCCGCCGTTCCCGACCTCCTGGACGATCGCCTGGCTGCCAGCCGGCGAGCTCGTCACCGCGCCGCGGATCTGGCTGAGCGTGGCCCCGGGCGCCTGGAACTGCAGGACCGAGCCGCCCTTGAAGTCGATGCTGTAGTTCAGCCCTCTGGTGGCCAGGGCGATGATGCAGATCAGCAGGATGGCCCCGGAGATCGTGTACCACAGCCGCCGCCGGCCGACGAAGTCGACCGACACCTCGCCGCGGTAGAGCCGGCCGGGGATCTGGCTGAGGCGTGACATCAGGCCTCCCTCGTCCGGGCGGGCTGCGGGCGTCCCGGGCGGGTCCTGGGCAGTCCTGAGCGCCAGGGCGCGCGGGCGCCCAGCCGGGCCGGGTCGAGCCCGGACAGCGGGTGTCCGCTGCCGAAGAACCTGGTCCTGGCCAGGATCGTCACCATCGGCTTGGTGAACAGGAACACCACGATGATGTCGATGATCGTGGTCAGGCCGAGCGTGAACGCGAAGCCCTTGACGTCGCTGACCGAGAAGTACCACAGCAGCAGGGCGGCCAGGAAGGACACCGTGTCCGAGACCAGGATGGTCCGCCGGGCGCGTCTCCAGCCGCTCTCCACCGCCGGGCGCAGCGACTTGCCCTCCCGTACCTCGTCCCTGAGCCGTTCGAAGAACACCACGAACGAGTCCGCGGTGATGCCGATGGCCACGATCAGGCCGGCGATGCCCGCCAGGGACAGCGAGAAGCCGGACGAGGAGTACCGGCTCAGCAGCACGACGGAGAAGTAGGCCAGCGCGGACGCGACGATCAGGCTGGACACCGACACGATGCCCAGGCCCCGGTAGTAGAGGAACGAGTACACCACCACCAGGCCGAGGCCGATCGCCGCCGCGAGCAGTCCGGCGGAGAGCTGGTCATGGCCGAGCGAGGGCGTGATGGACTCGGTGTTCTGGTTGATGAACTTGACCGGCAGCGCGCCGTAGTTCAGCTGCTGGGCGAGCAGGGTGGCCTGCGCCTGGGTGAAACTGCCGGTGATTTGCGCGTTGCCGCCGGTGATCGCGCCCTGGTCGATGTTGGGGGCGGACACCACCTGTCCGTCGAGGACGATCGCCAGCTCGTCCAGCACCGATGTCGGGGTGCCGCTGCCGTTGCCGCCGTACTTGCTGTTCATCATGGTGGTGAGGGCGCCGAACGCCGCCGTGCCCTGACCGTTGAAGGACAGGTTGACCTGCCAGTGCGAGCTGATCGTCTGCTGCTGGTTCGGCGTGCCTGCCTGCGCGCTGGTCACCCATTTGCCAAGCACCTGGGACTTGTCCAGGACGAACTTGGTACCCGGCGCGTATCCGGCGGTCGGGTCGGCACACCCGACGATCTGCTTGCCCGGGTTGTCGTAGGCCCCGTTGTTCGGCCCGCTGTTGTAGCCGATCTGCTGCTTCCAGTTCTTGTTGAGGCAGTTCAGCTTGTTGAAGAGCGCCAGCACCGAGTGATTGACCAGGCTGGGATCGCCCGAGACCTGGCTGGCCGGGCTGGTGCTGGCCGGCGTGGGGGCAGGCGAGGCGCTGGAGGCGCCGCTCGGCGCCGGCGAGGACGAGCTGCCGGCGTGCGGCCCGGCCGAGGCCGCCGCATGGGCCGCCAGGAGGTGGGCGCTGGTCTGCCCCGGCTGCTCCAGCGGGCCCGCCGCGTGCGGAGACGACGTGCTGGAATGGGACGGAGTGCTGGATTGGGAGGGCGAGGCGGTGGCTCCGGGCGCCGGTGTGCCGCCCGGTGTGGGCGACGAGGTGGGCGTCGTCCCGTTCGAGGTGGCGTGGCTGGCGCCGATCAGCAGGACCTGGCGGAAGAACAGCTGGGCCGTGGTCCCGACCAGCGCGAGGACCTGCCGGGATCCCTTGCCCGGTACCGACACCACGATGTTGCTGTTGCCCTGCTGCTGCACCGTGGCGCCGCTGAAGCCGGCCCCGTTCACCCGGGCGGTCATGATCGTGATGGCTTCCTTCATGTCCGCCGAGGAAGGAGCCGTGTTCTTGAGGGTCTGGGCCTGATACGTCACGGAGGTGCCGCTGGAGAGGTCCAGGCCGAGCTGGACCTTGAAGTCGTGATGCCACCTGCCCGGGCTGAACGCGTTCTTGCCCAGGATGCCGACGAGCATCACGATGATCAGCACGACCAGCGCCACGAGCGCCCGGCCCGGTCTGGCGACCGAGCCTTTTTTCGGTGGGGCCACTTCCTGCCTGTCCTTACATCGACCAGATCACCATCGACCGGATTGCGCGAGCGGAGTCCCGCCGACGCCGTCCGAGCGGTCGCCGCGCCGTCAGGCTACACGCTGCGCGAGCTCTTCTCATCCGCCGCCGCGTGGCCATCGGCCGGCTCCTCAGCGGTGGCAGTGGTCTCGCTATCGTCGGCGACTCCGGTCCCGGTCTCCTCGCGAGCTGCCCCGTCGTAAGCTTCGCCGGTCCCGTCGGGCACCACTTCCATGATCGCCCGCTTGAGGTACCTGACCTCCACTCCGGGAGCGACCTCGAGCACCACGTCGTTCCCGTCCACCTGGGTCACGGTGGCGTACATGCCGGCGGTGGTCCGCACCCGGGCGCCGGGCTGGACGCTGTTCTGCTGCTCCTGCACCTTGCGGGCGCGGTTGCGCTGCGGCCTGATCATGAGGAAGTAGAAGATCACGACCAGGACCACGATGATGAGCAGGAACGTGGTCGATGAGCCGCTGCTCTTGGACGAACTGGCGGCGAGAGCAATGTTCCCCAACACCGGGGCATCCTTCCGGTTGATTGCTGCATCTGGCCCGGCACCCGGCGGCTCGCACCGTCCAGGCCAACACCGTCCAGGCCAACTGCCGAAGTTTAGCGGCGCTCAGGCCGCGTACCAACAGGCTACGGGTTTCGCGCACCGATCGTGACCGTGCGGGGCGGTCAGCCGATCCCAGGCCGGCTATTCAGCCGAACAGGGTGGCCGGGCCGCCGGAGGCGGGCGGCTGCAGGCCCAGGTGCTCCCAGGCGGCCGGGGTGGCCACCCTCCCGCGCGGTGTGCGCGCCAGCAGGCCGGCCCTGACCAGGAACGGCTCGGCCACCACCTCGACGGTCTCGGTCTCCTCCCCCACGGCCACGGCCAGCGTGGACAGCCCGACCGGCCCGCCGCCGAACCGGCGGACGAGGGCGCCGAGCACGGCCCGGTCCAGCCGGTCGAGGCCGTCGGCATCGACTTCGTACAGATCGAGCGCCGTGCGGGCGACCTCCCTGGTGATCACGCCGTCCGCGCGCACCTCGGCGTAGTCACGCACCCGGCGCAACAGCCGGTTGGCGATCCGCGGGGTACCCCGGGAGCGCGTGGCGATCTCGGCTGCTCCGTCGTCGCGCAACTGCGCGCCCAGCAGTCCCGCCGACCTGCGCACGATGATCTCGAGTTCGGCCGCGTCGTAGAAGTCGAGGTAGGCGGTGAAGCCGAACCGGTCGCGCAGCGGCGCGGGCAGCAGCCCGGCCCTGGTGGTGGCGCCAGCCAGCGTGAACGGGGCGATGTCCAGCGGTATCGCGGTCGCCCCCGGGCCCTTGCCGACCACGACGTCCACCCGGAAGTCCTCCATGGCCAGGTACAGCATCTCCTCGGCCGGCCGGGCCAGGCGGTGGATCTCGTCGATGAACACCACCTCGCCCTCGCTGAGGGTGGACAGCACCGCGGCCAGGTCGCCCGCCCGCTCGATGGCCGGGCCGCTGGTGATCCGCAGCGGTGCGCCCAGCTCAGCCGCGATGATCATGGCGATGGTGGTCTTGCCGAGCCCGGGCGGCCCGCACAGCAACACGTGATCCGGCGGCCGCCCCCGCCGAAGCGCGCTTTCGAGCACCAGCGACAGCTGCTCCCTGACCCGCGCCTGGCCCACGAACTCCGACAGCCGCTTGGGGCGCAGCGCGCTCTCGATCGTCCGTTCATCCGGCGCGGCCAGCGGCGACACCACCCTGTCCCGGGCCGCCTCGTCCCCAGCCCCCTTGTCCCCAGCCCCCTTGTTCCCAGCCCCCTTGTTCTCAGCCCTCGGCGGCGCGGTGGGTTCCCGCTCGCTCACGGCGTGCTCAGCCTCTTCAGCGCGGCCCGCAGGGCGGTGGCCACATCCACCGTTTCCCCTCCGGCAAACTCAGGCTCGACGGCGCTGATCGCCTGCTCGGCATCCCGGGAGGCCCAGCCCAGGTTCATCAGCCCGGCCCGCACCTGCTCCCGCCACGCCGGCGCCGACCCCGCCGCCAGCCCAGCCCCGGCGCCGCCCACCGGCTCCCCGGCCGCGCCCAGCCTGTCCCTCAGCTCAAGCACGATGCGTTCGGCGCCCTTCTTCCCGATCCCGGGCACCTGGGTCAACGCGGCCAGATCCTCCGTGGCCACCGCGACCCGCAGCGCGTCCGGCGAGTGCACGGCCAGCATGGCCAGCGCCAGCCGCGGCCCCACCCCGCTGGCCGTCTGCAGCAGCTCGAACACGTTTCGCTCGTCGTCGCTACCGAACCCGTAGAGCGTGAGCGAGTCCTCCCGCACGGTCAGCGAGGTAGCCACCCGCGCCCGCTCCCCCAGCCGCATCCCCGCGATCGTCCCCGGAGTGCACAGCACCAGCAGCCCCACTCCGCCCACGTCTATCACGGCGCTGTCCGGGGCCAGCGCCCTGACCACCCCATCGAGATGCGCGATCACCGACCGCCCCCGCGGGCGACAGCAGCTTCAAGTCGAAGCCGGGCCCCGCCCCGCCAGATATGGCAGATGGCCAAGCCCAGCGCGTCAGCAGCGTCCGCGGGCCGAGGCGGATCCGCCATCCGCAGCAGCCTGGTCACCATATGAGTCATCTGAGCCTTATCGGCCCGCCCGCTACCGGTCACCGCCGCTTTCACCTCGCTAGGCGTATAGCTGGCGACCCGCATGCCGCGCCTGGCCGCGGCAACAATGGCAACCGCACCGGCCTGGGCCGTGCCCATCACCGTCCGCACGTTGTGCTGGCTGAACACCCGCTCCACCGCCACGGCGTCCGGCCGGTACCTCTCAAGCCATCGCTCGATTTCCCGTTCGAGCGCAAGCAGCCGATCCGCGATCCCAGCGCCAACCTCAGTCCTGACCACATCGGCATCCACAAGCTCCAGTGCCCGGCCCGGCATCCCGTCCACGACACCAAGCCCGCACCGGGTCAGCCCCGGGTCCACTCCAAGCACGCGCATGCACGCCAGGCTATCGACCCGCCACGAACACACCTTCGACTGCCGCGGCGTGTCGCACACCAGCGTGGGGGCAGGTGCCCCGATAACCGGCGTTCGGCGGTGCCGGCGGCCGGCCAGCGGGGTGCCTGTCTCCGCGCCCCGCGCTAAAAGCGATCAAGCATGTACGGCGCACCAGCGAAGGCAGCATCAAGCAGAGCGTCCCCACCAGAGTCCCCACCAGCCAGCCCGGCCCGGCGCAACGTGGCAACCGGCGTCCCCGCGTACAACGCGGCGAGCCCCCGCGCGCCTGCGACCAGTGCGGGCCCGTGACCAGAGTCCCGGCTCAGGGAACCATGACCGCCGCTCACTTCCAGCCGCCACCGCCCCGAGTTCTCCGGTCGTGCCTCGTCGGTTAGCTCCAGCGACGCTCCGGCCGAAAGCCCGGCCGGGAATCCGCGGCCCGCGATGGCGGCAGCCGGGTCCAGGACCCGCAGCATCCAGGTGTCATGATCGACGGCGTCGGCGAACGGCTCCCGCGTCATCCACCACACCGGGTCGGCCGGGCCGATCCTGGCCCGCACGAGGCCGGCGATCCAGCAGTGCGAGGCGACGATCCCCCACAGCGCCCGGGTGGTGGCTTCCGAGGAGGCCACGGCGAGCTGTACGAAGATCTCATCGTGCCCCCGGCGCCAGGTGTACATGAGCAGCCCGTCCTCGGCCAGGTAGCAGTAGAAGCCCTCGTTCCCCAGTGCCAGCCGCAGGCTGGGCTCGTCGCGCGTGGCAGGCCCGCAGTCACCCGCATCCTGGTGCACCCGGTTCAGCACGGCCAGCGCCCGGGCGGCGTCGTCCGGCCCGGCCCGGCGCACGTCGACTTCGGGAGGGGCCTCAGGAGATGAGATGGCCAGCGGGCGCAGCGCGTGCGCCGCGATGGCCGCCTCGTGCGAGGTGCCGGCGATCTCCCACCCCAGCGACCGGTAGATCGGCAGGGTGGACGGGAACAGCGCGGACAGCGGATAGCTGCGGGCGGCGATCAGATCCAGCAGCGCGGTCATCAGCGTGCGGCCCACCCCGCGGCCCCGCTCCTCCGGCGCCACCGCGACGCCGGCCACGCCGGCCATCGGGACCGCGCGGCCCCGCCACCACTGCCGCATGTCGTGGACAAGCCCGGCCGCGATCAGCCGCGGGCCGTCGAAGACGCCCAGGTGCCTGCCGTCGCGGATGACCGACTCGTTCGCGGTCCGCCAGATGGCGTGGGCTCCGGCGGCGGGGCCCTGGCTCTCGCCGGAGCCCGCGCCAGCCGGTGGGCCGAACGCCCGGCGGCGCAGGTCGAATGCCGCGTCCAGGTCGTCGCCGGCCGCCAGCGGCCTGACGATCAGCCGGCCAGCCGGAGCCTGCGAAGCCCGCACGGACGTCAGCCCAGTTTCTCCAGGACCTCGTCGGAGACGGAGTAGTTCGCGTACACGTCCTGCACGTCGTCGGAGTCCTCGATGGCCTCGATCAGGCGGAACACCCGGCGCGCCTGGTCCTCCTCCAGCGGGACCTCGATGGCGGGCAGGAACGCGGCCTCCGCGGACTCGTAGTCGATCCCGGCCTCCTGCAGCGCCGTGCGCACCGTCACCAGGTCACCGGGCTCGCTGACCACCTCGAACGACTCACCCAGGTCGGTGACCTCCTCGGCGGCGGCGTCGAGCACGGCGGCCATCACGTCATCCTCGGTGACCTTGCCGTCGGCCTTGCCCACGATGACCACGCCCTTGCGGTGGAAGAGGTAGGAGACCGAGCCGGGGTCTGCCATCGAGCCGCCGTTCCGGGTGAACGCGGTCCGCACGTCGGCGGCGGCCCGGTTCCTGTTGTCGGTCAGGCACTCCACCAGGACCGCCACCCCGCCGGGGGCGTACCCCTCGTAGGTGATCGTCTCGTAGGCGGCACCGCCGCCCTCCAGGCCGCCGCCGCGCCGCACGGCACGGTCGATGTTCTCGTTGGGGACCGAGCTCTTCTTCGCCTTCTGGATCGCGTCGAACAGGGTCGGGTTGCCGGCCGGGTCGCCGCCGCCGGACTTCGCTGCCACCTCGATGTTCTTGATCAGCTTGGCGAACAGCTTGCCGCGCTTGGCGTCGACCACCGCCTTCTTGTGCTTAGTGGTCGCCCACTTGGAGTGGCCGCTCATGTTGTTCCCTCACAATGTCAACGAAAAGCCGGTGCAGCCGCAGGTCAGGCGTCAGCTCGGGGTGGAATGCCGTGGCGAGCAGCGGACCCTGGCGGACCGCGACGATCCTACCGGTGCCGCTGTCCGCGCCGAGCACCTCGACGCCGGGGCCGGTCCGGTCCACCCAGGGCGCCCGGATGAAGACCGCGCGCAGCGGCGGGCCGGGGATCCCGCGCAGCTCGATGTCGCTCTCGAACGAGGCCACCTGGCGGCCGAACGCGTTCCGGCGGACCGTCATGTCGATCCCGCCGAAGGTTTCCTGACCGCGGACACCATCCATAACGCTGTCAGCCAGCATGATCATTCCCGCGCAGCTGCCGAACGCGGGCAGCCCGCCCTGGATGCACTTGCGCACCGGGTCCATCAGGTCGAAGGCCACCGCCAGCTTCCAGATGGTGGTGGACTCGCCGCCGGGGATGACCAGCCCGCTGATCGCGTCGAGCTGCTCCGGCCGCCGCACCGCCACCGCCGCGGCCCCGGCCGCGGCGAGGGCACGGATGTGCTCGGCCACGTCGCCCTGCAGCGCGAGGACTCCAACCGGCATGGGCTGGCCCATCACCACGGCCCCATCACCACGGGCCCATCACCACGGGCACATCACCACGGGCCCATCACCACGGGCCGGTCACCAGCCGCGGCCCGCGTAGCGCTCCCCGGGCGCCAGCGTGTCCAGGTTGATCCCGACCATCGGCTCGCCGAGCCCGCGGGACACCTTGGCGATCACGTCGGGGTCCTCGAAGAACGTGGTCGACTTGACGATCGCCGCGGCGCGGGTGGCCGGGTCGCCGGACTTGTAGATGCCGGAACCCACGAAGATGCCCTCCGCGCCGAGCTGCATCATCATGGCCGCGTCGGCCGGGGTGGCGATCCCTCCGGCGGTGAACAGCACCACCGGCAGCTTGCCGGTCGCGGCCGCCTCGGCCACGAGCTCGTAGGGGGCCGCCAGCTCCTTGGCCGCCGTGTAGAGCTCGTCCGGCGGCAGGGCGGCCAGCCGGCGCAGCTCGGTCCGGATCTGGCGCATGTGCCTGGTGGCCTCGACCACGTTGCCGGTGCCCGCCTCGCCCTTCGACCTGATCATGGCGGCGCCCTCGGCGATCCGGCGCAGCGCCTCGCCCAGGCTGGTGGCCCCGCACACGAACGGGACGGTGAACTTCCACTTGTCCACGTGGTTGGCCTCGTCGGCCGGGGTGAGCACCTCGGACTCGTCGATGTAGTCCACCCCGATCGCCTGCAGCACCTGCGCCTCGGCGAAGTGCCCGATCCGGCACTTGGCCATGACCGGGATGGACACCGCGCTCATGATCTGTTCGATCATGTCCGGGTCGCTCATCCGGGCCACGCCGCCCTGGGCCCGGATGTCGGCGGGCACCCGCTCCAGCGCCATCACCGCGACCGCCCCGGCATCCTCGGCGATCTTCGCCTGCTCGGCGGTGACCACATCCATGATCACTCCGCCCTTGAGCATCTCGGCCATGCCGCGCTTGACCCTGGCGGTCCCGGTCTGGCCGGAAGAACTGACGGACACTGGCTGTACCTCACTCGATCGCTTGTGGCTGCTTCTCACATGGTAGTGGCGCTTTTGCGGCCGCCGGCGGGCAAGACCGGCCAGGCCGTGTCCCTAGCTCGTCAGGCGGCGCATGTCGGCACCGTCGTCCGGCGCCGTGGCCAGCAGCAAGTCGTCGATCTCGAAGAACTCCGGTGCGGGCGCCCGGCCCGCCAGGTGCAGCGCCCGGACCAGAGCGCGGCGGCGGGCCGCGTTGGTGGCCGCCACGGCGTCGTTATAGAACTTGCGGGCCAGGAAGACCTGGTGCGCCGCGGTCTCCAGCTCGGCCAGCAGCTCTTCGGCCCCTTCCGCACCGCTGAGCGCGGCCCGGAAGCCGGGCTGGGTGAACGCCGCGCGCAGCGCGCGGGACAGGTCGCTCTCGGCCTGCTCGCGCTGCCTGCTCCCGGCGCGTGCGTCGTGGGCGGCACCGGCCAGCAGCACGCTCGTCGCCGGGTCGAGCAGCCCGGAGGAGGCCAGCTCGACCGCGACGAGGTTGCGCCGCAGCAGTGCGGCCTCCAGCGCGGCCCTGGCCGCCTCGGTCCGGGCGTGCAGCCGGTCCAGCCTGCCCGCCCGCCAGGACACGTAGACCACCAGGAGCACCGCGACGGCGGCGACCAGGAAGATGTCGAGCAGGTGGGACATGGCCGGCGTCACCGCGCCCGGGCGGCTACGGCGGCCACCCGGACATGGCTGGCCCCGGAGACCACGGTCTGGTAGACCTGCACCACATCGCGCGCCACCACCGGCCAGTCGTAGGCCCGCACCGCCTCGCAGGCGGCCGCCGACAGCGCGGCCCGTCGCCGCGGGTCATCGAGCAGCAGCTCCGCCGCCGAGGCCAGCGCGGCCGGGTTGCCCGTCTCGAACAGCTCCCCCGCCTGCCCGCCGCGCAGCACCCGGCGGAACGCGTCGATATCGCTGGCCACGATCGGCGCTCCGGCCGCCATGGCCTCGGCGAGCACGACCCCGAAGCTCTCGCCGCCGGTGTTGGGCGCGCAGAACACCTGCACCGAGTGCAGCATCCGCACCTTGTCGTCCTCGTTGACTTGGCCGAGCAGCATGACCCGGTCCCGCAGCTCCGCGGCGACCTGGCCGCGCACCTCGCCGGCGTCGCCCGGACCAGCGATCAGCAACCGCAGCCCGCCGCGCCGGGGGGCAAGCAGGCCGAAGGCCCGCAGCAGGACGGGCAGGCCCTTACGCGGCTCCTCCAGCCGGCCAAGGAAGCCGATCGCGCCCCCCTCCCCCGGCCAGCCGGGCAGCGGGTCGGCCTTGGCGTAGCGGTGGACCGCGACCCCGTTCGGGATGAGAACGGCATCCCCGCCCAGGTGCTCCACCAGCGTCCGGCGGGCCGCCTCGGAGACCGCGATCCTGGCGCTGATCTTCTCCAGCGCCGACTGCAGCACCGGCTCGGCGGCATGCATCGCCCGCGAGCGCACGTTGGCGCTGTGGAAGGTGGCGACGATCGGGCCGGTCGCCACCCAGCAGGCCAGCAGGGACAGGCTGGGTGCCGCGGGCTCATGCACATGCAGCACTTCGAAATCGCCGTCCCGGACCCACCGCCGGACCCGGCTGGCCGACACGAAGCCGAACGACAGCCTGGCCACCGAGCCGTTGTAGGGAACCGGCACGGCCCGCCCGGCCGGGACCAGGTACCCGGGCAGCGGGGCATCGTCGTCCGCGGGCGAGATCACCGACACCTGGTGGCGCAAGTCGATGAGCGCCTCAGCCAGATCCCTGATGTGCTGCTGCACCCCGCCCGGCACGTTCCAGGTGTAAGGGCAGACGATGCCGATCCTCATCCATCGCCCCCGCTGGGCTCCGGCTCCCGCCGGGCGGCGGACGCGGCGAGCCGGGCCGGATCGAGATCGCTGGTGAAGACCCGCTGGAGCATGTGCCAGTCCTCCGGGTGAGCCCGGATCCCCGCTTCGAACACGGTGGCCAGCCGCTGGGTCATCGCCGCGATCTTCTCCTGCCTGGTGCCCTCGGCAGGCACCGGTATCTCCTCGTGGATGTGGGCCCCCCAGCCGCCTTCCTCATACCACAGTGTGACAGGCATGAGCGCCGCCCCCGTCTGCACGGCCAGTGCCGCCGGACCGCCCATCATCCTGGCTTTCTCGCCGAACAGCTCCACCTCGATACCGCCGCCGGTGACGTCGCGATCGGCCAGCAGGCACACCAGGCGACCGTCGCGCAGCCGCTGGGCCAGCACGCCGAACCGGCTCACCCCGCCGGTCGCGGGCAGCACCTCCATGCCCAGGCTCTCCCTGAAGGCCACGAACTGGTCATAGACCGACTCCGGCTTCAACCGCTCCGCGACCGTGGTGAAGCCAGTCACGCCGCGGGCCACGATCCAGGCCCCCGCGTGTTCCCAGTTGCCCATGTGCGGCAGCGCGAAGATCACCCCGCGGCCCGCCGCGAGATAGGCGAGCGCCGCGTCCTCCTCGCCGGTGCAGTGCATGTCGCCCAGGATCCGCTCGCGGCCGATCACCGGCAGCCGGAACACCTCCAGCCAGTATCTGGTGTAGGAGCGCAGCCCCTGCCGGGACAGCTCGCGCAGCTCCTTGCCGTCGGCCTGCGGGCCGATCACCCGGCGCAGGTTCCCTTCGAGCACCTGCACCCGCGGGCCCTGCCTGCGCCAGGCGACCTCGGCCGCGAACATGAACACGGCCCGGGCCCAGGACTCAGGAACCCGGCACACCAGCTTCCAGCCCAGGCTGTACGCCAGACCGGTGACCCGCTCGCCCATCCCCGGCATCTATCCCTCCCGGCCACCAAGGATCGCCCGGCGGGCGGCGAGCAGCCGCTGGCCGAACGTCACCGTGCTGAGCACGGCGCAACTCCACAGCCCGATCGGCAGCACGTAGGGAACGCCGAGCCCGGCCAGTCCGGCCGGCACCAGCGCCAGCAGCATCCGCTCGGTCCGTTCGGCGATGCCCGCGTCCACCCGGTAACCCAGACCCTCCGCCCGCGCCTTGGCGTAGGACACCAGCGTCCCCGAGACCACGCAGTACAGGGCCACGCCCGCCAGCAGCTTGTCCCGGCCACCGAGCATGAACCACAGCGCGAGCCCGCTGAAGACCGCCGCGTCCGCCACCCGGTCCAGGGTCGAGTCGAGGAACGCGCCCCACGGACCGCTGGTGCCCTTGAGCCTGGCCAGCACCCCGTCCAGCATGTCGGCGGTCACGAAGAACCAGCAGACCATCGTGCCGGCGAACAGCTCGCCGATCGGGAACAGGCTGAGCGCGCCGGCCGACACGCCCAGCGTGCCGGTTACGGTCAGCATGTTCGGCGTCACGGGCGTGCGCGCGATGGCCCGGGCCACCGGGGACAGCAGCCGGTTGAGCGCTGGTTTCAGCACGTTCAGCATGGCCGTCCGATACTACTGGCGTAAGCGGCGACGATTAGGTTCAAGGGGTTGTGGCGGGACGGCCGGCAGGTAAAGGCTGGTTGTTCAGGAGCAGCAAAGTCACTTAACAGGAGGCGACGCCGATGGCGGATAAGACGGCCGCAGGAGCCGCGGGCGGCCCACACGGGGCCGGCCAGCATGCAGGCCAGACGGGTCCGGGTGACGTGCGGAACGTCGCGCTGGTCGGCCATTCGGGTGCGGGAAAGACGACGCTCGTGGAGGCGCTGCTCGCCTACACGGACACCATCCAGCGGCCCGGACGGGTTGAGGACGGCACCACCGTCAGCGACTACGACGAGGTAGAGGTCAGGCAGCAGCGCTCGGTGAACCTGGTCCTCGCTCCGCTCACCTACGCGGGGATCAAGGTCAACCTGCTCGACACGCCGGGCTACGCCGACTTCCTGGGCGACCTGCGGGCCGGCCTGCGGGCGGCGGACGCCGCGCTGTTCGCCGTGCCGGCGGCGGAGGGCGTGGACGGGCTGACCCGGATGCTCTGGGAGGAGTGCGCCAGCGTCGGGATGCCGCGCGCCGTGGTGATCACCCGGCTGGACCATCAGCGGGGCGACTTCGACGAGGCTCTGGCGGCGTGCCGGCAGGCGTTCGGCGAGTCGGTGGCGCCGCTGTACCTGCCGGTCAAGACCGACGACGGTGACATCCGCGGTCTGATCGGATTGCTGTCCCAGCGTTTCTACGACTACACCGGCGGCGACCGGACCGAGCAGGATCCGGAGCCCGCGTACGCCGACCGGATGGAGGAGCTGCGTAGCTCGCTCATCGAGGAGATCATCCAGGAGAGCGAGGACGAGACCCTCATGGACAGGTACCTGTCGGGTGAGGAGATCGATCCCAAGGTGCTCATCGAGGACCTGGAGAAGGCGGTGGCGCTGGGCAGCTTCTACCCGGTGCTGGCGGCGGCGTCCCTCCGCGGGGTCGGCTTGGCCGAGCTGCTCGAGGTCATGACCCAGGCGTTTCCCTCGCCGGGCGAGCACCCGCTGCCTCCGGTCACCACGGTCGACGGCAGGCCGGTCAGCGGCCTGTCCCGTGATCCGAAGGGGCCGTTGCTCGCTCAGGTGGTGAAGACCGTCTCCGACCCGTACGTGGGCCGGGTCAGCCTGGTGCGGGTGTTCTCCGGCACGTTGCGGCCGGATGCCAGCGTGCACGTGTCCGGCCACGGGATGGCGGCCCGCGGCCACGCCGACCACGACACCGACGAACGGGCCGGCGCGCTGACCACGCCGCTGGGCAAGCAGCAGCGCCCGGCGGCGCAGTGCGCGGCCGGCGACATCTGCGCGGTGGCCAAGCTGAGCACCGCCGAAGCCGGCGACACGCTCTCAGAGCCGGACCGGCCGCTGCTCATGCAGTCGTGGGAGATGCCGGAGCCGTTGCTGCCGGTCGCCATCACCGCGAAGTCCAAGGCCGACGAGGACAAGATGTCCCAGGCGCTGGCGAGGCTGGTGGCCGAGGATCCGACGCTACGGATGGAGATGAACGCCGACACCCGCCAGCTCGTGCTGTGGACCATGGGTGAGGCGCACGCCGACCTGATGCTTGACCGGCTGTCCAGCCGGTACGGGGTGGCGGTGGAGAAGGTGGAGCTGCGGGTGCCGCTGCGGGAGACCGTGACGACCAAGGCCACCGCACGGGGCCGCAACGTCAAGCAGAGCGGCGGTCACGGCGAGTACGGCATCGCCGACATCGAGATCGAGCCGCTGCCATCGGGTTCGGGCTTCGAGTTCGTGGACAAGATCGTCGGCGGGGTGGTGCCGCGGCAGTTCATCCCCTCGGTGGAGAAGGGCGTGCGGGCCCAGATGGAGCAGGGCGTCATCGCCGGCTACCCGATGGTGGACGTCCGGGTCACCCTGTTCGACGGGAAGGCGCACTCGGTGGACTCCTCCGACATGGCGTTCCAGAAGGCCGGCCGGGCCGCGCTCAGGGAAGCCGTGGAGAAGGCGCACGGAGTGCTGCTGGAGCCGGTGGATGAGGTGTCGGTCCTGGTCGCGGACGACTATGTGGGCGGCATCATGTCCGACCTGTCGTCCCGGCGGGGCCGGGTGATCGGCACCGAGCCGGTGGGCAGCGGCCGCACGCTGGTGAAGGCCGAGGTTCCCGAGCTCGAGATCATCAGGTACGCGGTCGACCTGCGTTCGCTGTCCCACGGGACCGGCTCGTTCAGCCGCAGCTACCTGCGGCACGAGCCGCTGCCTTCGCACCTGGCCGGCAAGATCGCGAAGGACTCAGACTGACGCCGCATGGGCCGGTCCGGTGCGCACGGGACCGGCCCATGCGGCGTCCCTGTCCGGGCGCTGCGCGCCCCTATATCATCCCATCGATCGGTAAAGGATCGACGGATAAGGGAGCACGTTGATGTGGGAGACCCTGATGCCCGTCGGACCGTCCCGGGCGGCGGAGTTCTACGCGCGGGGCTGGTGGCGCGAGGAGACGTTCCTCGATGACCTGGCGCGCGCGGTGGCGGACCGGCCGGAGGCCCCGGCCATCATCGCCTACCGGGATGGGTCGCACGACAGGACGCTGAGCTATCGCGAGCTGGCCGTTACCGTCGAGCGCTTCGCCGGGGCGCTGGCCGAGCTCGGCGTGGGCCAGGGAGACGTGGTCCTGGTCCACTTGCCGAACTGGTGGATGCTCGCTCCGCTGTACCTGGCCTGCGCCCGGCTGCGTGCGGTCGTCGCGACCGCCTCTCCGCCGTTCGGCGCCCATGAGCTGGGCCAGATGCTGGAGATGACCCGGGCGAAGGTGTGCGTCGTGGCCGACACCTACGCCGGGGTCGGCTACGCCAAGCGGCTCGAGCAGGTGGCGCCTGGCACGCTCCGGCACCGGGTCGTGGTGGGCGACGCGGCGGCCACCGGCGCGGTGGACTTCGCCGGGTTCTTCACCGCCACCCCCTGGGAGCGCGAGCACCCGGTGGACGGCCTCCCGCTGCCGGGGGCCGACGACGTGGCGCACGTCGTGTTCTCCTCCGGCACCACCGGCAGGCCCAAGGGCATCGCGCACAGCTTCAACACCATGTGGGTGATGGGCCGGACGTTCTCCGACACCTACCGGCTGGGCCCGGACGACGTCATCAACATCCCGCAGTACCTGGCGCATCTGGCCGGCTCGGCCTACAGCGTCTGGATGTCGGTGGCGCTGGGCGCCACCTGCGTGATGCAGGACGCCCCCGACATGGGGCTGCTGCTCGACCTGGTGGAACGGCACGGGGTGACGCTGGTGTTCGGCGCGCCCGTCTACATCAGGCAGATGATCGCCGGGCAGCGGGAACGGCCGCGGGACATCTCGTCGCTGCGCTGCCTCAACACCGGTGCGGCCCCGATCCCGCCCCAGCTCGTCACCGAGGCCGGACAGGCCCTGGGGGTGCGGCTGGACTCGAACTTCGGCATGAGCGAGTGCGGCGCGATCACCATCACCCGGGCCGGCGACCCGGAGGGCTGGGCCGCCTGCAGCGACGGCTCCCCGGTGGAGTGGATGCAGGTCCGCATCGACGCCCCGCCGGGAGAGGCGATCGGGCGGCTGCTGATCCGCGGCGCGTCGCTCTGCCTGGGCTACGTCAACCAGCCCGAGGCGTTCGCCGCGGCGCTGGACGCCGACGGGTGGTTCGACACCGGCGACACGGCGCGCGATGACGGGCGGGGCGGCATCAGGCTGTCCGGCCGCCGGGTCGACCTGATCATCCGCTCGAACGGGCAGATGCTGCCCACCCTGGAGGTCGAGGCGATACTCGGCCAGCATCCGGCGGTCAGGGAGGTGGTCTTCATCGGCTACCCGGACCCGGACGCGCCAGGAGCGGAGCTGGCCTGCGCCGTGGTCGTGCCCGATGACCCGCCGCCCGCCCTGGAGGAGCTGCAGCGCTTCCTGGACGAGCTCGGGCGAGCCGACCGGGACTGGCCGGACCGGCTGGACCTGGTGGACGAGCTGCCCAGGAACCCGCACGGCAAGGTGCTCCGCCGCGCCCTGCGCGAGCGCGTCCGCTGATGGACGAGCCCGTGCTGGACAGGCCCGTGCTGGACAGGCCCGCGCTCACCGCGCGCTACCTGGAGGAGGTCCAGCAGCAGGGGGTGAGCCCGGCCGATCTGCTCCGCGACGTGGCCTCCTCGGAGCGGGTGCTGCTCAACGACTTCCACCCCGGCGCGCGGTATCTGACCCGGCCGCTGCTCGCCAGCCGCGAGGAGATCACCCGCCTGCACGCGGACGTGGAGACCGTGCGCAGCCTGCTGGTCAGCCTGCCTGACCGGCTCTACGACGGGGACTTCGCCGCGTTCGCCCGCGACGCGGGAGCCAGTGGCTACCAGCTCCAGGCGCTGCTGGCCAGCCGGAGCGAGCGGGTGAGCCCGCAGGCCCGGGCCGATCTGCACGAGGACGCCACGGGTTTCCGCCTGATGGAGTTCAACCCGGGCAGCGCGCTGGGTGGCATGGAGAACGCCGACATCTGCCGCGTCATGCTCCAGGCGCCGGTGCTGGCCCGCTTCGCCGGGCGGCACCGGCTCGGCTTCGTCGACACCCAGCGCGAGCAGGTGGCCAACCTGTACGCCGACACCGGGTTCTCGCCCGGTTCCTCCCCCGTCGTCGCGGTGACGGACTGGCCGACAAGTTACGCCGGGGTGCTGGGCCCCTACATGCACAAACTCGCCGCCCGATGGACCGAGATGGGCCTCGACGCGCACGCCTGTCACATCGGCGAGCTGCAGGTGCGCGGCGGACGGGTCTGGCTGGCCGCAACCCCGGCTCGCGACCGGCGGCCCGCGGACATCCCGGTGGACATCGTGGCCCGGATGTTCATGCTGGACTACCTGCTCGAGCCGGGCGCCGCCGAGCTGATGGACCCGGTTCTCGGCGCGGTCGCCCGCGGCGAGGTGGCGATGTACACGCCGCTCGACTGCGAGCTGTACGGCAGCAAGAGCAGCCTGGCCATGCTCTCCGACGAGCGCAACCGGCACCTGTTCACGACGGCCGAGCGGGCCAGCGTGGACGCGATCGTGCCGTGGAGCAGGCCGCTGCGCCCCGGTCCGGTCACGCTGGAGGACGGCCGGGTCGTGGACCTGGTGGACTATGCCCTCGCCCAGCCCGAGGAGCTGGTGATCAAGCCCACGCTGCGGTACGGCGGCCTGGAGGTGCTGCCCGGCTGGCAGGCCGGCATCACGCCGGAACTCTGGCGCGAACGGCTGACCAAGGCGCTCGGCGGCCCGTACGTGCTCCAGCGGCGGATCCGGCCGGTGTCAGAGCTGTTCCCCGGCGAGGGCGGCCAGATGGTCCCGTGGAACGTGGTGTGGGGCGTGTTCACCGGGGTCAACGGCTTCGGCGGCATCTTCACCCGGGCCGGGCTGGCCGGGTCCGGGCAGGCCGTGCTCAACCTGCACGGCGGCGCGCACATCGGCTGCTGCCTGAACGAAACGCGGCCGTAGGCCGTGACTGTGACTGTGACTGTGACTGGGATTGGGACTGGGACTGGGACTGGGACCGGCCGGGCCGCGCTGACCGCCGGCTATCTGGAGGCGGTGGCGGCCAGCGGGGCCACGGCCCGCGACCTGCTCGGCGTCATCCCGGACGCCGGCCTGCTGGCGACCGGCGGCCGGCCGCGGTACCTGTCGCGGCCGCTGTTCCTGGGCGAGGCGGAGGTCCGCCGGTTAAACGATGACCTGCGGCACGTGCGGGCCGCGCTGGTCAGCCTGCCCGGCCGGCTGTACGGAGGCGACCTGGCCGCGTTCGCCGCGGCCGCCGGGCTGACCGGTGACCAGGCCGCGGCGGTGCTGCGCACCCGGGCGGCGAAGGTCACCGAGCTGGCCCGGGCCGACATGTACGCCGGACCGTCCGGGCTGCGGCTGCTGGAGCTGAACTTCGGCAGCCCGGTGGACGGGATCGACAACGGCGATCTGTGCCGGGCCATGCTCCGTCATCCGGTGCTGCGCGAGTTCGCCCGCAGCCACCGGCTGTCCTACGTGGACACGTTCGGCCAGCACCTCGATCTGATCTTCGACGAGAGCGGGTTCAAGCGCGACTCGTCCCCGGTCGTGGCGCTGACCGACTGGCCCGCGCACTATCGCCGGCTAGGGCCGTTCCTGCACAAGATCGCCCGCCGCTGGCGGGCCCGAGGCCTCGACGCGCACGCCTGTCACCTCGGGCAGCTCAGCTACAGCGGCGGCCGGGTCCGGCTGCGCGGCCGGCCGGTGGACATCGTCTTCCGGCTGTTCCTGCCCGAGCACCTGCTCGAACCGGACGGCCATGCCCTGATGGACCCGGTGCTGGAGGCGGCGGCGCGCGGCGAGGTGGTGTTGTTCACCCCGCTGGACGCCGAGCTGTACGGCAGCAAGATGTGCCTGGCCATGCTCTCCGACCCGGTCAACCGGCAGGTGTTCAGCCCGGACCAGCGCGCCGCCATCGACCGCCTGCTGCCCTGGACCCGGATGGTCCGGCCCGGGCCGGTCACCCTGGAGGACGGCCTGCCGGTAGACCTGGAGGAGTATGCGGCTGACCAGCGCGACAGCCTCATCCTGAAGCCCGCCCTGCTGCACGGCGGCCTGGGCGCGCTGGCCGGCTGGCACCCGGACACTACCCCGGCGCTGTGGCGGGACCGGCTGGCCGCCGCGATGGGCGGCCCGTACGTGCTCCAGCGGAGAGTCATCCCGGAGCCGGAGCTGTGCCCCGGCGACGACGGCGAGCTCGTCCCCTGGATCGTCACCTGGGGCGTGTTCACCTTCCCGGCCGGCTACGGCGGGGTCTTCGCCCGCGCCTTCACCGCGGACTCCCAGCTGGCCATCCTGCT
Organism: Streptosporangiaceae bacterium; assembly: GCA_035945415.1. Classification (GTDB taxonomy): domain Bacteria; phylum Actinomycetota; class Actinomycetes; order Streptosporangiales; family Streptosporangiaceae; genus PALSA-505. The sequence continues at coordinate 1,125 of DASZAD010000114.1, read as the reverse complement.
GACCGGCAGCGACATGCGCCTCGGCTGCTGTCTGACCGGCTCGCCGGGGGCCGGTCATGGCGTGATCGCGATGGCCACCGGGGCGTAACGGCCACCGAGCCTGATCGGCCCGCCCGCGGTGTTGGTGGCGGTGCTGATCGGGGTGACCGTGTCCGAGAACTGGTCGACCACGTAGGCGGTCTTACCGTCGGGCGTGATCGCGATGACCGTCAGGTCACCGCCGACCCTGATGGGCGGGCCGGCGGTGTTGGTGGCGGTGCTGACCGGGGTGACGGTGCGCGAGCCCTCGTTGACCACGTAGACGGTCTTGCCGTCGGGCGTGATCGCCATCTGGCGTGGGAGCTTTCCGACCTTGATACCCGGGCCAGCGGTGCCGGTGGCGAGGTCGATCGGCACCACCGTTCCCTGCAGGCGGCTTCCGGACGTGGAGCACACGTAGGCGGTCCTGCCGTCGGGCGTGATCGCGATGAGCATGCGAGACGTGAGGCCCCGGCTGACCTTGATGGCCCGGCCGACCGTGCCACTGGCGGTATGGACCGGGGTGACCGCGTGGAGTACCGGGTCGGCCACATACGCGACTTTCCCGTCGGGGGTGATCGCGATCGCGCTGACAAAGCCCTCCGGCCCGACGGTGATGGGCTTGCCCGCGCGGTTGGTGGCCGTGTTGATGGGGGTGATCACGTCGTGATAGCCGCTGGCCACATACGCGGTCTTGCTGTCGGGCGTGATCGCGATCAGCCCGGGGAGCGTGCCCATCTTGATGGGCGGGCCGGCGGTGTTGGTGGCCGTGCTGATGGGAGTGACTTCGCCCGGGGAGCCCTGGCTGGACACGTACACGGTCCTGCCGTCGGGCGTGATCGCGATGGCGATGGGGTTCGGCCCGACCCTGATGGGCTTACCGGTGGTGTCTGTCGCGGTGTGGATGGGGATCACGATGGCGGGACCGGCTCCCTGGGAGGGGATACTCAGCACATAGGCGGTCTTGCCGTCCGGGGTGATCACGATGGCCTGGGGATCCGGGCCGGTCCTGATCGGCGGGCCGGAAGTGTTGGTGGCGGTGTTGATCGGGATTGTCGGACCCCCGATCCTGACCACGTAGGCGGTCGCGCCACGGCCGCCTGCCCC
>DASZAD010000113.1:0-10392 GCA_035945415.1 Streptosporangiaceae bacterium | reverse complement strand
AGGCGCTTGGCCACCTCCACCACGTAGACGTTCAGGCCACCGGCGTCGCCGGTTCCCGGCTGGTCGAGTGGCGATGTGTGAACGCTGATCGTGGCGATCCGCCGGGGGAAACGTCGCGGCACCTGGCATGCACCTCCGTCTAGGGAACCTCGCCGCGTCATATCCTCTTCCCGCACCTGGCCGGCGTCGAGTGGCATCGAGTGGACCGGACGAACCGCCCGCTACGCTCGCAGCTATGCGAACCCTGCTACTTCTCCGCCACGGCGAGAGCGTCTGGAACTCCCAGGGGCTGTTCACCGGGTGGGTGGACGTCGGGCTGTCCGGCCGGGGGAAGGACGAGGCGGCCCGGGCTGGCGAGCTGCTGCGCGAGGCCGGGCTGTACCCGGACATCGTGCACACCTCCGTGCTCACCCGCGCCATCCAGACCGCGGACATCGCGCTCGAGGCGGCCGGCCTGCTGTGGCTGCCGGTGCGCAGGTCCTGGCGGCTGAACGAGCGCCACTACGGCGCGCTGCAGGGCAAGGACAAGGCGCAGACCAGGAAGGAGTTCGGTGACGAGCAGTTCATGCTCTGGCGGCGCTCCTACGACGTGCCGCCACCTCCGCTGGACGACGATGACCCGCTCTCCCAGGCGGCGGACCCCAGGTACGCCGCCTTGCCGCCGGAGCTGCGGCCGCGGACCGAGTGCCTGAAGGACGTGCTGGCCCGGCTGATGCCGTACTGGTACGACGTGATCGTCCCGGATCTGCTGGCCGGCCACGACGTCCTGGTGGTGGCGCACGGCAACTCGCTGCGCGCGCTGGTCAAGCACCTGGACGGCATCAGCGACGCCGACATCTCCGGCCTGAACATCCCTACCGGGATCCCGCTGCGGTACGAGCTGGACGAAGCCTTCAGGCCCATCGTGCCTGGTGGCAGGTACCTCGACCCGCGGGCGGCGATGGCCGCGGCGGAGGCGGTGCGAAATCAGGGACGCTGAGTCAGGGAACGCTGAGAGGTTCCCGGCCTTGTCGGGCGGGGAAAACCGGTATGACCATCGGTTGGCGGCTGTATGAATATTCTGGGAACACACAGGTGGGGATATCCGCCGGTCTGGCCTCCTGAGCAGCGGCGCATACGATCTAAGCGTGGGTGTTGAGGGTGGTCGCCGACAAGCCTCTGACCGGCGGCCTCGCGACAGGAGCCGCCTCTGCGATGAAGTCCCGCACTACAGAAGGCCTGGATGACGTGCGGACGACGAAGTCACCCCCGACCCGGCTACCGGCGGGAATCGCATCGGTTCTCGCTGTCCTCTCGTCGTCTGCGGTCGTTCTCGACAGCGAAGACCGGGTGTTGCGCGCCAGCTCGGCCGCCCGGGCGTTCGGGCTGGTCAAGGGAGACACCCTGGTCGTCGGCGAGCTGCTGGCCCTGGCCCGCCAGGTGCGCAGGGACGGCGAGATCCGCGAGGGCGAGATCGAGGTGTCCGGTCACCGCCACGACGGCCGGACCACCAGTTTCGCGGTCCGGGTGGCGCCGCTGGGCGCGCCGCTCGGCCCGACCGGGACCGGTGGCCTGGTGCTGGTGCTGGCCGAGGACCAGACCGAGAGCCGGCGGGTGGAGGAAGTCAGGCGCGACTTCGTGGCCAACGTCAGCCACGAGCTGAAGACGCCGGTCGGCGCCCTCGCCCTGCTGGCCGAGATCGTGGAAGACGCCGCGGACGACGCGGAAGCGGTACGCCGCTTCGCCGGCCGCATGCGTTACGAGGCTGCCCGGCTCACCAACCTGGTCAGGGACCTGATCACGCTGTCCAGGATCCAGGCGGCCGAGCCGGTGCCATATCCACACCCGGTCGACGTGGACGCCGTGGTGGCCGAGGCCCTGGACCGGTGCCGGATGAAGGCGGGCGCCCGCGGCATCGAGCTGGTGGCGGACATCGATCACGGCCTGGTCGTGCTGGGTGATGAGGACCTGCTGGTCACCGCTCTGCGCAACCTGCTGGAGAACGCGGTGGACTACAGCCCGGAGCACACCCGGGTGCTGCTTACCACCCGGCGCGCGGGCGAAGATACCGTCGAGATCAGCGTGGCCGACCAGGGGATCGGAATCCCGGAGCGGGACCGCGAGCGAATCTTCGAACGCTTCTACCGCGTCGACCCGGCCCGGTCGCGTGCCACCGGCGGCACCGGACTGGGCCTGGCGATCGTCAAGCACGTCACCGCCGCGCACCGCGGCAAGGTGAGCGTCTGGAGCAAGGTGGGCGAGGGATCGACCTTCACGCTGCGGCTTCCGCTGCGGCGCACGCGGCGGGGCAGGCCCGCCAGTCATTCGCTCGACGCGGGCCAGCCGCTAGAGCAACCGTCCAGGGAGGCTGTGAAGTGACACGCGTGCTCGTCGTGGAAGACGAGGAGTCGTTCAGCGATGCGCTCTCCTACATGCTGCGTAAAGAGGGATTTGAGGTCGCGGTGTGCCCGACCGGGCCGGACGCGCTTGAGTCCTTCGACCGCAGCGGCGCGGATCTGGTGCTGCTCGACCTCATGCTGCCCGGGCTGCCCGGCAGCGAGGTGTGCCGGACGCTGCGGGAACGGTCCAATGTCCCAGTGATCATGCTGACCGCGAAGGACAGCGAGATCGACAAGGTGGTCGGGCTGGAACTGGGCGCCGACGACTACGTCACCAAGCCGTTCTCGTCCCGCGAGCTGGTGGCGCGCATGCGGGCCGTGCTGCGCCGCCGGGGCGAGACGGACGAGCAGCCTGCCTCGGTCCTGGAGTCCGGTCCGGTCCGGATGGACGTGGACCGCCATGTGGCGACCGCGCGTGGCGAGCAGATCCAGCTCCCGCTCAAGGAGTTCGAGCTTCTCGAAGTGCTGCTGCGTAACGCCGGCCGGGTGCTCACCAGGATGCAGCTCATCGACCGGGTGTGGGGCGCCGACTACGTGGGCGACACGAAGACGCTCGACGTGCACGTGAAGCGGCTGCGCGCGAAGATCGAGAAGGATCCGGCCAGCCCGCGGCACATCGTCACCGTCCGCGGCCTCGGCTACAAGTTCGAGCCGGCCGGATAGGTCGCAGAAGGTCTACCGGACACGGCCTGCTGCCTGGGTTACCCGGTACCCGTGGATGGGCTGGGTGAGGGCGACGCGGTGTGTCCGTGCCGGGCTGGCCCGGTGGCAGCCGGGCTCGCGCTGGCCGTCGAGGGGGCGGGGGCAGGCGAGAACGTGGCGTAGCCGCCCGAGCGCGGCAGCACCGGAAGGCTGAGCGTGACGCTCCCCGCGTTCTGGAAGTTGAGGGTGATCTTGGCCGTCTCGCCGCCGGACAGCGGGCGCAGGAGGGGCCCCAGCACGATCTTCGGCGTCGGGCCGGTCAGGTCGGCGGCCTCGTTGCTGGGCAGCGCGATCCCGCCCGGCGGAAGCGTGACCGACGAAGCCGTGCCGGGGGCGGTGACGCTGACCAGCCGGTCCCGGGAGCCTTCGTTGACCAGGGCGAGAAACACCCCCGCGCTCGCGCCCGCGGGCAGCTGGCCGTTGGGTATCGGCCCGAGCACGAACGCGTCTCTGATGTAGATCCCGTTCACGATGGTGTCCACGCCGTCGCTCTGCGGATGGAACTGGGTGGTCGGGGCGTTGTTGCCGGCGTCGCAGGCGGCGATCGCCGGCAACAGCCCGACCGACGTGACGGTCAGGGCCGCCGCCGCGGCGAGGCGGCCAGCCGACGCGGATCCCCGACGGCTTCGGCTCACTGGGCTTTCTCCTTGGCTCGCATCGGACGGCTCCTGGCATCGGACGCGGAACGACGATCAGCGTAGCGGGCCGGGTGAGTACCGCGGGCGCCGGCCCGGTTTAGGCCGTAGGGTCCGGCCGGGGAGTCCAGCCGGGGAGCGGTACCTGGCGACGTCAGGGGACGGCGGTCAGCTCGAGGTCCCGCAGCCTGGTCTCGGTCTGGGGCCCGGGCACCGGGTTACGCAGGATGTCGCTGCTTCCGACCGTGCCGTCGCTGTGGGCGAATATCGCCGCCAGCCCGGAGAGGTGATAGGTGCTGGCCAGCACGTTGCCCGGGTCATCCACGACCTGCGTGCTGCGCTGGCCCGCCTGGCTGGCCAGCGCGGGCAGCTGGGCCTCGGCGCCGTCGGTGCCCACGAAGTAGATGGCCACGTGCGTGGCGACGGCCTGGCGGGCCAGTTTCTTCAGTGTCGTCGCGCAGCCGCAGGTGGACGGGACCCAGGCCAGCAGGGCAGGGACCAGCGCGAGCAGCGGCTGGGGCTTACCGTCCACCAGGACCTGGGCATCAGGCAGGTGCCCGGCTGTACCCCGGCTCTCGCCGGACGGTTTGGCCGTCGAGGATGGCTGCCGCGCCATGGCGGTGGACATCCCGGCCGGCCGCGGCAACTGCCGCGCCCCGAACACGGTGAGCAGGGTGCCCGCCAGCAAGGACAGGGCGAGACAGCCGGCGACCAGCGGTATCACCATGCCGTGCCGGATGAGGGGTCCGATCAGGCGTCTGGCCCGGCGCCGGCGCCGAGCCGCTTTGAGCTCCCGGTAGTAGGCCTGCACGTCCCGATCGAGATCCCGCGCATCGTCAGGGATCTCGACGTCCACCCGGGGGAGGCCGTAGTCGTCCCGCCCGGGATCGCTGCCTGAATCCACGCGCACCCCATCTCGCGTGACCGCCTTCCCTCCAGTATGTGCCAGCCGGGCCGTGGCCGTGCCAGGAAGCCTCCGCCCGGGCCGGCCTGCTCCGCGACCGCCTGCAATCGACTGTGGTCAGCCCGCTTGGAGCGAAACCGCCGTTGCCGGTGCCGGATGGCGCATTCCGGCGACCGCTGCCGGTGGCGGGGCGTTCCTGGCACCGGTGGCCGTTGCCGGCGGCGGGGGGCGTTCCTGGCGACCGTTGCCGGCGGCGGGGTGTTCCTGGCGACCGTTGCCGGTGGCAGGGGGCGTGTTCTGGGTAGCTATGGCCGGTGCTGGGTGGCGCTTCCTGGGTGACCGTTGCCGGTGGCGGGGCGGTCGCGGCAGACGATCCCGGCGGGCGATCGCGGGCGCGTTCCTGGCATACGTCGCGTACCGCGCATAGCGGTCTATAGCCGCGTTCCGTGGCTTTCCGCCCGCCCGTCAGCGGGTCGCGGTCCTCAGGCAAAGGGGGCCGGCGACACGCCGAGAGGGCCTCAAGCGGCCCGTTACCTGGCCTTAATAAGGTGCCTGACCTGCTCTTTTAGTAGGTCAGATGCTTTATCCGCAGCTCTGCTCGTGGTACCATGGATTCAGCGGAAGGGGTACTTGCCACATGTCATTCAAGGTCGGCGACACGGTCGTCTACCCCCATCATGGGGCCGCTCGCATCGAAGCCGTAGAGAGCCGCTCGATCAACGGCCAGGAGAGAACCTACCTTGTCCTGAAGGTTGACAAGGGTGATCTGACCGTGCGCGTGCCGGCCGACAACGCCGAGCTCGTCGGAGTAAGGGACGTGGTTGGCCAGGAGGGGCTCGAGCGAGTGTTCGAGGTACTCCGGGCGCCGCATACCGAGGAACCCACCAACTGGTCGCGCCGATACAAGGCGAACCTGGAGAAGCTCGCCTCCGGCGACGTCAACAAGGTGGCTGAGGTAGTCAGGGACCTGTGGCGCCGGGACCGGGAGCGCGGGCTGTCGGCTGGCGAGAAGCGGATGCTAGCCAAGGCCAGGCAGATCCTGGTGAGCGAACTCGCGCTGGCCGAGAAGACCAACGAGGACAAGGCCGAAGCGCTGCTCGACGAGGTTCTAGGCTGCTGACCGCGCCGTAAGGTGCCGCCCGATGCCTGGGAATCCGTCTTTCTCCCTGCCCAGAGTGGGCGTGGCGGTTGACGTCCATCCATTCGCCGAGGGTCGCCCGCTGTACCTGGCGGGCTTGCTCTGGCCGGGTGAGATCGGGCTGACCGGTCATTCCGACGGGGACGTGGCGTCACATGCCGCCTGCGATGCACTGCTATCCGCGGCCGGTCTTGGTGATCTCGGTGCCAATGTCGGAACTGACCGGCCAGAATGGGCAGGCGCATCGGGCCCCGCGTTGCTGCGCGAGATAGCGCGGCTCGTCACCGTGGCCGGATTCACGATCGGGAACGTGTCCATACAGGTGATCGGGAATCGCCCGCGCATCGGGCCGCGCCGGGACGAGGCCGAGAAGATCCTGACCGAGGCGCTGAACGGCGCCCGGGTCAGCCTGTCCGCCACCACGACGGATGGCCTGGGTCTCACCGGTCGCGGCGAGGGCCTGGCCGCCATCGCCGTGGCGCTGCTCTTCCCGGCCTAGCCTGTGCCGCCCACGCCGTCCCGCCCAATTCGTCCGTTTGGCGCGCCGCGGAGCTTACTCGTCGCTCGTCTCCACGATCCAGGGCTCCTCGGGCGGCGTGGGAGTGCTGCGCAGCCGGGGGAAGTGTGGGGCAGCCTCCGCGTCCGCGTCACTGGGGTCGTCTCGCTCGGTGGCGTGCCGCGCCGGCAGCGGCTCCGCGGCCGGCGGGTATGACCCGGCCAGGGGTTCAGCCCTCGGGGTCAGCAGATCCTCCAGCGTGACCCTGCCCGGGGGACCCTGGTACTCCGTAGGGGCGACGGGCTGGGTGGTGCCGCCCGCGCCGGAGGCGGTGCCGGCAGTGCCAGCGGCGGCGGGGGTGCCAGCGGCGGCGGGGGTGGTGGTGTCACCCGCGGTGCCGGGGGTGCCGGGGGTTGCGGAGGCGCCGGCGCCGGCCGGAGTGCCGGGGGCGCTAGTGGTGGCGGTTTCGGCGGTGCCGATGGTGGCAGTGGCGCCGACGGGGGCGGCGGCTTCCTCGGCAGGCTGAGCGCTTTGTACCGCTGGGGCGTGCTCGGCGGCGAGCTGGGCAGGCTCTGGCGCTGACGGTTCTGGTGCGGGCGGTTCTGGTGCGGGCGGTAGCGCGGCGGGCGTCCGGGCCGCCAGCCTTGCCATCGGCGGCTCGGCCCTCTCAAGTGCGGGACCGCCTGCCTGAGCCTGTACGGTCCTCCGGCGCGGCCAGGCCTGGCGGGCCATCGCGTACAGCAGCGTGAGGCCGATCAGCAGCACCACCCACGGGACGATGGCGCCGGTTGCTTCTATCGGGCGCTTCGGCACCTGGACCGCCATGGCGTGTACCGAGTCCGCGGCGGCGACGGCAGCGACGATGACGAGCACCGACAGCCATGCGTAGAGGCGCAACCACCAGCGCGCCGGCTGCAGTGAGATCGCCGCCGCGAAGGCTACCACCAGCACCCCATCGAAGATCATCGGATAGATCCGGGCCAGCCGTGGGGTCACCCCGGCGCTGAGCGCCGTGTCGCGCACGCCCGGGTAGGAGAGGACGAAGGCCGCCGCCGCCAGCGCCAGCACGCCGATGATCACTACGATCAGCGCGGCCAGCCGGAGCCGGTGGGCCCGGCTCTCGTCCGATTCCCAGTTCCGGTCGGGCCCCCAGTTCTGGCCGAGGGTCCGGCTCGCGTCCGTGCCCCAGCTCTTGCCGGGACCTCGACCCGCACCAGGGGCCCGGCTCTCGCCGGGCGGGGAGTGATGTCCATTCACCGGAGGGTCATTCCTCGGGGCAGGAAGGTTCGTCATGCTGCCAGCCAAGGCTACGCCGTCCCATGACCAGGGGAAAGAACGACACGCCCGATCTTGCTCAGCAAGATCGGGATGTCCCTCCGCACGGCGGATCGTGCGGGTGACCCCTGCCCGCCTGGGGCAATACCGCGCGCCGCCGCATCCGCGACAAAACCAGCACAGTGTGGCCTTAGCAATCCCGTAGCCTTTGCATCGTGACCCTGCGCCTGCACGACACCGCCACCAGGACGGTGCGCGAATTCATCTCGCTCGTCCCTGGTGAAGCGTCGCTGTATCTGTGCGGTGCCACCGTGCAGGCGCCGCCGCATATCGGTCATCTGAGGTCGGGCGTCAATTTCGACATCCTCGTGCGGTGGCTGCGGGCCAGCGGGTACCAGGTCACGTTGTGCCGCAACGTCACTGACATCGATGACAAGATCCTGAACACGGCTGCCCGCGACGGCGAGCCCTGGTGGGCGATCGCCGAGCGGAACGCCCGCGCGTTCAACCGCGGCTACGACGCGCTCGGCTGCTTGCCGCCAGACGTCGAGCCGCGGGCCACCGGTCACGTGCCCGAGATGATCGTTCTCATGCGGGAGCTGATCGACAGCGGCCACGCCTATCCGGCTGAGGGCAACGTCTACTTCGACGTCCGCAGCTACCCGGACTACGGCGCCTTGTCCGGCCAGCGGCTCGCCCAGAGGCGGGGGGCCGACGATTCCAGCGGCGCCGGCAAGCGGGACCCGCGTGACTTCGCGCTGTGGAAGGCCGCGAAGCCGGGCGAGCCGTCATGGGAGACGCCGTGGGGACCGGGCCGGCCCGGCTGGCATCTGGAATGCTCCGCGATGGCCATGAAATATCTCGGCCACTCCTTTGACCTGCACGGCGGCGGCCTCGATCTGTTGTTCCCCCACCACGAGAACGAGATCGCCCAGGCGCGCGCGGCCGGATACGGATTCGCCCGCTACTGGGTACATAACGGCATCCTGGGTGTTTCCGGCGAGAAGATGAGCAAATCGCTGGGCAACTCCCTGCTCGTCACCGAGATGCTGAGACGGGTGCGCCCGGTCGAGCTGCGCTATTACCTGAGCCAGGCGCACTACCGCTCCCAGATGGAATACTCCGCCGAGGCGCTGGCCGAGGCGGTGGCCGCCTACCGGCGGATGGAGGGGTTCGTCCTGCGGGCCGCCGAGCTTTCCGGCGCGCAGGAGGAAACCGCTGAGCTCCCGGCCGAATTCACGGCGGCGATGAACGACGACCTCGGCGTGCCGCAGGCCCTCGCCGTGGTGCACCAGGAGTTGAGGACGGGCAACAACGCGCTGGCCGCCGGCGACGAGGCCGGCGTCGCCCAGTCGCTGAGCCGGCTGCGGAGCATGCTCGGCGTGCTCGGGCTCGACCCGCTGGCCGCGCCGTGGGCGGAGGCGGACCGCGACGAGGATCTCCGCGCCGTGGTCGGCGCGCTGGTACAGGTCGCGCTCAACCAGCGGCAGGCGGCCAGGGAGCGCCAGGACTACGAGGCGGCGGACACGATCCGGGATGACCTGGGCGCCGCCGGGGTGCTCGTCGAAGACACTCTGGAAGGGCCGCGCTGGGAGCTCAAGCGATGAGCGGCGGCGATGGCGGCTCGGGCCGCAGGCCTGGTCGCGGCGGATTCACCAAGAAGGGAAAGCCGCGCCCGGGCACCGGCGGCTACGGCAAGCGCCGGCTCGAAGGCAAGGGCCCGACCCCGCCCGCGCACCTGCGCCCCGGCCACCCGGCGCAACGCCGCACTGCCGCCCGCCAGGCGGGCCGTCCCGCCGATGACGGCGGCAGCCGGGCCGCCGGACAGCCAGGCGACACCGGCCGCGACACTGGCACCCGCCGCGCCGACGGCCACGAGATCGTGGTCGGACGCAACGCCGTGCTCGAGGCGCTGCAGGCGGCCGTGCCCGGAGCGACCCTGTACGTCGCCTACCGGACGGAGACCGACGACCGGGTCCACGCTTCGGTCAAGCTGGCCGCCGACGCGGGCGTCCCGGTGCTCGAGATCGGTCGCGCCGAGCTGGACCGGTTGACCCAGGGCGCCGTACACCAGGGGCTGGCCCTGCGGGTGCGGCCCTACCAGTACGCCCACCCCGGCGACCTCACCGCCCGGGCCGCGGCGGCCGGCGATCCTCCGCTGATCGTGGCGCTGGACGGCGTCACCGATCCGAGAAACCTGGGGGCCGTCGTTCGTTGCGCGGCCGCGTTCGGCGCGCACGGTGTGGTCATCCCGGCCCGGCGCAGCGCCGGGGTGAGCGCGGGCGCTTGGAAGGCATCGGCGGGCACGCTGGCCAGGCTCCCGGTGGCGCAGGCGTCCAACCTGGCCCGGACCCTGGCCGCTTACCAGGAGAACGGCTTGTTCGTGGTGGGCCTGGCGGCCGACGGCAGCACGGACGTCGCGGACCTGGAGCTCGCCACCAGCCCGCTCGTCCTGGTCGTAGGCTCGGAAGGCAAAGGCCTGTCGCGCGTCGTAGCCGAACGCTGTGACCTGCTGGTCCGGATTCCGATCGCGGACGCGGAGTCGCTGAACGCCAGCGTCGCCGCCGGCGTCGCCCTGTACGAAGCCGCCCGGCGGCGCAGCGCACCCAACGGCTGAGCCGGTCGGCTACGATGGCGGCTACCCCAAGCCGGTGTAGCTCAGACGGCAGAGCAGCGGTCTTGTAAACCGCAGGTCAGGGGTTCGATTCCCCTCGCCGGCTCCCAGAGGTATTCACACTTCACCGGCTTCCATGTTCACATTTGGGTCTGACATTCTGTTGTGAGGCTCGATGATCTCGGTGTACGGGGTTGCCGGGGCTTGTTTCGGGGTGGCTGGCGGCGTTGCTGGCGCGGGTTAGCTGGTG
>DASZAD010000112.1:0-2792 GCA_035945415.1 Streptosporangiaceae bacterium | reverse complement strand
CCGATCTCCGCGGTCTGCGACGCGCTGGCCTCGATCGGGATCGAGGTCCGCGTGCTCGACTACGCGGAGCACGCGTTGTCGGCCGGCAGCGACGCCCAGGCCGCCGCCTACGTGGAGTGTGCCATCGACGGGCAGACACTGTGGGGGGCCGGCGTCGACGGCAGCACGGTCACCGCCTCGATGCGCGCGGTGGTGTCCGCGGTGAACCGGGCCCGCCGGGGCTGGCCCGCCGAGCCAGGCCGTGTCCTGGGCGCGATCACCCGGCGGGAGCAGCGCCTGCTCCCGCCAGGTTCTGCAAGTCTGCCGTGAGCGTGGCGATGTCGATCCCCTGCGGGTCGATGCCGCCGCTGAACCAGTGCGGCGACAGCATGGCGTACAGCTCGTCGCAGTAGGCGGCGTGGAAGGCCCACGAGACGGGCACGGTCTGCCCCCAGGTCACCGCAGTGAGTCCGTTCGCGTCATAGGCGCCGTAGATCACGCAGTGGCCGTTGTTCGGGTTCGGCTCGCTGGCGGGAGTGCCGTCCGGCGCCACGGTCCACGGCGGGATCGAGCTGGCTCCGCCGGGCAGCACCGAGTCCGGCAGCTGCACGCCCACGTACAACGTGCCGAACAGGCTGAGCGCCTCCTTCACGTGATCGGTGTTCTTGGGGTCCACCTCGACGAACGCGGTGATCTTCTGCCGGTCGATCCCGTGGTGGCGCCAGTAGTTGAGCGCGTCCAGCAGGGCAGTGCCCCGGTCGGTCTGGGGATCATTGGGGTTGTAGCCGGTGACAACCTCGTAGGCGTGGATCACCTGGGCCGTGGTGATGGTCAGTTGCTTCTGCTGCGCGTTGGCCACCCAGAGCATGTCGGCGTGCGCCTGGCCCGCCCAGGCGCAGTCTCCTACGGTGTCGTTGCCCAGCATTCCCCAGTCCGTCACGGAGCTGGCATAGTCTACGGAGGCCGGCGCGGGGGGAGCCGCCGGGGTCAGGTACCGGGCCAGTGCGAGCGTGCGCTGGTCAACCTTCTTCGGTTGCTTGCCGAGCTTGAATTGGGCCATGGTGGTCCTCCGTCTTGTTTCGTGCTCCCCTCCCGGCAAGCGGCAGGGCTGAGCGGTGTCTGATGGAAATCGGAAATCGTATGTGCACGGACGGCTGATGAGTGGCCGCGCGCAGGCTAGGAGCCAGGCGCCATGAAAGCGCCCATGTGCGTGATGGGCGGGATTGCCGGCCGTCGGGCTAGGAGTTCCGCGGCAAGCCGGGAATTCTTACCCTCTCCAGGATCAACTCGGCTGGAGCATGGGCGCACCTCCACCGGGTCTCCCAAGTGGCCCCGTAGATATCAATGCTCATGCCACCCCCGTCAAACCCCCGAAGGCCATACTCTGCCGTCGCCGCTGGCAGAGTCAATAGGTCCCGTGTCATTTCCTGATCCGGGAATCCGGTACCGTTGTGCCGGTACTGGGGAGCAGGTGGTGACCGTCAGTGAGCGGGAGAGCCGCCTGCGCGGGGTGCGCCGTCAGGCGTATATCGCGTCGGCCAGGCCCGCCAGCCAGGACGCGAACTCATCCGTTCCGGCGTAGGTCTGGTCGGCCAGCGCGAGCAGCCGCGCGTCGGTCTCGGGGCCATGGTCCACCACCAGGGCGTAGCCGCCTGCCTCGCGCACGGCTCGCAGCGCGGGTATGTCACCCAGATCGTCGCCGGCGTACGCGACCGTGGCCAGGTTCTCCTCCCCGGCCAGCAGGGCGGAGACGGCCGAGCCCTTGTCCACCGCGACGGGGGGACGCAGCTCCTCCACCAGCTTCCCCGGCTCCAGCCGCAGGCCGGTCTCGGCCGCGATCCGCGCCGTGACCCGGCGCACCTCGCTCGCCGCGGCCGCCTGGTCCGGTGCCTGCCGCCAGTGCACCGCCACCGACACTGACTTCTCCTCGACGCGGAGGCCGGGCGAGCCATCCAGCAGGCGGGTCAGGGTCCTGCCCGCTTCTCGGACCGGGCCTAGCCACGGGCTGACCTCCGGAACCATCTGGAGTATCCCGTCGTGGATCTGTTCCATTCCGTACGAGCCGAGCAACCGCACGCCCGGAACGCGGACACGATCGGCGAGGAAGTCGACCGGGCGCCCCGAGATGACCGCGAGCAAGCCCAGCGGCCCGGCCAGCCGGGCGAGGACCGCGGTGACCCGGCCGGGCATCGCGCTCGTCGCCGGATCCGCCACAATCGGCGCGAGCACGCCGTCGAAGTCCAGGATCAGGGCGGAGGTCGCGGGGCTCTCGGCCAGCGCCTCGGTCGCGGTCGGCCGGGAACTCATGACACGCCCATCGTATTTTCCCCGGCCGCGGATCCCTCGCCGGGGCGCGCCTCGGCGCGAGGACCCCCCGCAAGCGGGAAAATAGACAGGTGAGCCTGTACCGCGACGAAGCCATCGTGCTGCGCACCCAGAAGCTGGGCGAGGCGGACCGGATCATCACCCTGCTGGCCCGCAAGACCGGCCGCGTCCGCGCGGTGGGCAAAGGGGTGCGGCGCACGAAGTCGCGGTTCGGCGCCAGGCTGGAGCCGTTCACGCACGTGGACCTGCAGCTCTACGCCGGGCGCTCGCTGGACATCATCACCCAGGCCGAAACCATCCGCCCTTACGGGGAACAGCTGGCCGGCGACTATCCGCGCTACACCGCCGGGATCGCCATGCTGGAGACGGCCGAGCGGTTCACCCCGGTCGAGAAGGAACCGCTGATCCGGCAGTTCCTGCTGCTGATCGGCGGCCTGCGGGCGCTCGGCGAGGCGGAGCACGACCCGCGGCTGGTGCTGGACGCCTAC
>DASZAD010000111.1:0-6292 GCA_035945415.1 Streptosporangiaceae bacterium | reverse complement strand
CGCCTCACGGGACGGCCGGGAGGTCAGATCCACGGTACGCGCCCCCTGCTCGCGGGCCAGCCGGAGCGCCTCCAGCGTGAGGGCCGCCCCGATTCCCCGGCCCCGGGCCGCCTCGTCCACCACCACGTCCTCGATCCAGGCCCGCAGCCCGGTGGGGATCGGGAACATCGCCAGCGTCAGCGTGCCCACGATCTCGCCCGGGCCCCGATCGCCCGGCGGCGGCTCGGCCCGGGCGATCAGCACCGTGATGGCCGGGCTGCGCACCAGCTGGTCGAGCGCCGCGTGGCCGGGCGGAGGCGCGGACCGCGACAGCTGCGGCACCAGCCGGCTGAAGGCCTTGACGGCCTCTTCGGTTACCTCGGGGAGCACTTCGATGGTGACGGCCACGCCGGCACCTTACCGCCCTGCACAGGGTAGATGTGACGGACGGCATATCCGCCTGGCCGGGCTGGCCAGGGTGAGGCCGGGGCAGCTCGCTTGCCGTCGGCTGCCGGCTCACGTCGGGCGCCGGCTCCGTGGCGGGGTGCCCCGGCAATTCACCTACAGCTGCTTCACGTGACTGTGTGGGGTGGCGCGAGCTGAACAGGGCCATCCGCAAAGACGAGCCCGCATCCCCGGCCGGGGATGCGGGCTCGTTCCGGTTTACCGTCAGGTGCAGTCCGTGCTGTTGGGGGCCAGGATGTTCCCGTCGGTGTTGAGCGACCCGCCGCCGTTGAGTGCGGAGTCCACCCAGCGGTAGGCGTCATTCGGGCACTGGGAGTCCTTGCCGAAGGCCAGCGTGTAGGTCCACGACCAGTCGCCCAGGTCTGGGCCGCCGGAATTGGCGGCCGAGTTGAACACCGAGCCCGCGGGGAAGAACTGCTCCACCCAGTTCGTGGTAGTGGACTCGCCGGAGGGCAACGAATCGTGGTCATCTTCGGTCGCAGGGACGCTGGTGGACACGCATTTTGTCCCGCTGACGGCGCACGGAGCCGCCTGCTGGTCGGTGAAGAACGCGCCGGTCGCGGTGCCGCCAGCCATGGTCCCGGTCACCTGCAGGTCCAGGGTGCCCGTACGGGGAGCGCTGCCGTTGTAGATCGGAGGACCGCCAGCCGGCTCTGTGGTGAACGTGCCCTTGTCGGTGATGACGAAGGTCCAGGAATAGCATTTGCCGGTGGTGCTGCCAGGGCAGTTGGACAGGGATACTGTGCCACCCCGGTGCACTGTGACCGTGCGGGTGAAGTTGTCTTGCGCCCAGGACCCGTTGACTCCGCCGTCTGGCCGGTGCGAAATCGCGGTCACCGCTGTGACGGTGGCTGGTGGCGTGGTGGCCTGTGCGGCGCTGGCTGCCAGCGACAGCCCCACGGCCAGTGCCAGCGCAGTGGGCGCGGTGATGAACAGTTTTCTCATTGACGGTCCCTCCCCTTTTCCGTCGGCTCTTGTAGCCTCAGGCAGGCTATATCAGACGTTGGACCGGGGGAGCGGGGTTTACGCGAACCTGGGCATCGTCACCCATATCCCTCCCCTGATCTCCCTCCCCTGATCGCGCCTCATCCAACGAGGCGTCTTTATGTTACACCAAAGTACATCGCGGTGCGATGAGACGTCTTGTGTCACCCGAAATTACATCGCGGTGCTATAAGTTGCAGGAAATTAACATCCGGCATCCGGGCCGGTCACCCGCCACGAAAGTCTGCGCCGGCTGCTCAGGTCATGGCACCTATCGGGTGCCGTTCATCACCGCGTTACCGGCCACGGGGTCCGGGGAGTGGTGGCCGGACCGCACCGGTGGGGGAAGGTGCCAGATGCCGTAGCCTCCGCTGACGAGCTTGCCCTTGGTGGCCAGATATTTGGCGGAGCCCCGGATCTGCAAGGGGGCATAGTCGTGGCCCAGCCGTAGCAGGTGCTCGCGAATATCTTCGTTCTTGGCGGAGCCTCCGAGTTGCTCCACCGCCATGCGAACCCGGTCGCTCAGGTTCATCGCCGGCTCCGGCTCGCGGGTAGCGGGCAGGCCGGGGATAGACCCGGGGACGGGCACGGCGATGCGCTCTTGCGGGAGGTGCTGCTCGAGCCAGTCCAGGACACTCTGCATCCTCGCCAGCTCCGCCTGCGCGCCGGCGTCGATGGCCTGCGCTTGCCTGACCCCGGCCGCCGTTTCCTCGGCCCGCGCCTTGGCTCGCTGAAAGTCTGCCCTGGCCCGCTGGACCAGATCCTCGGTCATGGCACCCTCACTCTCGCCTGCTTTCAAGGATCAGAGTAGATCCGAGGACGGCAGTAATGGGGGAACGGCGCGCCCAACGGGCGAACGTGTCCTCGTGATCCTCGGTTCCTGGTAACCGGGGATGGGCGATCAGGACCAGCTCCAAGGCCGGGTTCCGGATTAAAGGCCACAGGCCGGGCCTGGCGGGAGGTCAGGCCCGGCCTGCGGCACGGGATTCCGGAGGGCTTGGGCCCCGCCGATGTCAGCTGGCGAAGTCGAGCAGCGGCTGCGCCCGGCTGGGGTGGCGCAGCTTGGACAGCGACTGCTTCTCGAGCTGGCGGATCCGCTCCCTGGTCAGGCCCAGCGCGCGGCCGATCTCGTCCAGGGTGTGCGGGTTACCGTCGTACAGCCCGAAGCGCATCGACATGATCGTCGCCTCGCGCGGGGTGAGGCAGCCGAGCGCGCTCCTGAGTTGGCTGGCCATGAGCTGCCGGTCCACCAGCTCGGACGCCTCGGGGGCGTCCACGTCCTCGATCAGGTCACCGATGCTGGTCTCGCCGTCCTCGCCGATGGTGGAGTCCAGGCTGATCGGCTGCCTGCTGGTGCGGAGCAGCTCCTCGATCTGGTCCGGCGTGCGGTCCAGCTCCACCGCGAGCTCCTCCGGCGTCGGCTCCCGGCCGAGCCGCTGGTGCATGTCGCGCTCCACCCGGCTCAGCTTGCTGAGCATCTCGAGCACGTGCACCGGCAGCCGGATGGTCCGGGCCGAGTCCGCGAAGCCACGCTGGATGGCCTGCCGGATCCACCACATGGCGTAGGTGGAGAACTTGTAGCCCTTGGTGTAGTCGAACTTCTCGACTGCCCTGATCAGGCCGAGGTTGCCCTCCTGCACCACGTCGAGCAGGGTGAGCCCGCGGTCGCTGTACTTCTTGGCCACCGAGACGACCAGCCGCAGGTTGGCCTCCAGCATGTGCGCCTTGGCCCGCCTGCCGTCTTCGGCCACCTCGGTGAGATCCCGCCGGCCGGCCTCGTCCAGGTCGTCCCCGGTCTCCAGCTTGTGCTCGGCGTACAGCCCGGCTTCGATCCGCTTGGCCAGCTCCACTTCCTGCTCGGCGGTCAGCAGGCTGGTGCGGCCGATCGACTTGAGGTAGGTGTGCACCGAGTCGCCCATCGCGGGCGTCTGGTCGTCGAGGTCGGCCTCCAGAGCGCCAGGGGAGCTGGCCGCCATGGCCTCGGCCTCCGCGATGATCGCGGCGTCGTCCTCGGCGGCTGCCTCAGCCTCGGGGACGTCGCTGGTGAGCGCGTCCGCCACAGCCTCGACGTCAGGCTGGGTGGCCCCGGGCTCGGGAGCCTCGTTGCCCAGCCGCACCCCGGCCTCGGACAGCTCACGCAGGATGGACCGCCCCTCGACGGCGGAGATGCCGGCCTCACCGAACGCGGTGCGCAGCTCGGGCAGCGACAGGTGCCCCTGCCCGCGCCCGCGCTGGACAAGCGTGTCCACTCGCGTCATTGTCGCCTCGTCGTCCCTCCCGGCCGACGCGGCTCTTGCTGCCGCTGGCATGCGACACCTCCTTCCCACGGGACGCGCGATCAAGCACGCGCTCTTCCCTGCGCCCGGCTGGCGCTCTGCGTTTGCGGGGCCCGCCGCGCTCAGGCGCGTAGCGCAGGCATTAGTAGTAACGCTCCGAGGCCACGATTGTTCCCGGCACGTCCACCGTCTCCTGGCCGTCGTGCCGCAGCGCCCATACATCGGGCTTTCCTGACGGTAGCAGGGGAATCTCGTCCACGACCACAATCTCGCGCGGAGCGGCGGCGGCCGGGAGCGAACGCCGCACGTGGGCGCGCACAAGCGCCAGGTCCGGCGGTGCGGCCGGGTCGGCGGGAACCACGATCGCGGTGACCCGCTCGCCCCATTCGGGGTCGGGGCGGCCGACCACCACCGCCTGTCGCACCGAGTCGCAGGCCTCAAGCACGGCGGCCACCTCCCCGCCGGCCACCTTCTGTCCGCCGGTGTTGATGACGTCATCGGCCCGCCCCCTGATCACCAGCCGCCCGGAGGCGTCGATCGAACCGAGGTCGGAGGTGGTGAACCATCCGTTGTCGAGCACCGCGGCGGTCAGCCCGGGCTGTCTGCGGTAACCGGAGAACAAGACTGGCCCGGAGATCGCGACCAGGCCGCCCTCGCCGCCCGTGGGTGTTCTAACCGCCACCCGCACGCCGTCCAGCGGCTCGCCGTCATAGACGCACCCACCGCAGGTTTCGGTCATCCCGTACGTGGTCACGACGCGTCCTCCCGCCGCGCGCGCGCCGGTGATCAGCGCGGGAGCCACGCCTGCCCCGCCGACGAGAATGATCCCGAACGAGGACAGGCTGGCCCCCGCCTCGACCAGCCGGTGCAACTGGGTGGGGACCATCGAGACGTGCGCGCCGTCCGCCGAGGCGGCGACGCCGGGGCCGAGGCGGCCGGCCACCACCGGGGTGCTGCCCGCCACCAGCGAGCGGATCAGCACCTGGAGACCGGCGATGTGGCTGACCGGCAGGCAGCATAGCCAGCGGTCACCGGGGGCGGCCCCGATCCGCTGCAGGCTGGCCCGCGCCGAGCCCAGCAGCGCCGCCGCGCTCAGCTCCACTCCCTTCGGCTCCCCGGTCGAGCCGGAGGTGGCGATCACCACCGCGACGTCTTCGCCGGCGCCCAGTGAATGACCCGGACTTGAGCGGCCCAGCCGATCGAGGCCGTCACCGGTCAGGACGGCGTCCGGCGCCAGCTCGTCCAGCAGCCGGCGAAGCCGGCCGGCGGGCAGCGCGGGGTCCAGGGGCAGGATCGCCGGGCCGCTGCCATCGAGCGCCGCGGCCAGCGGGCCGAGCATCCGGTCGGGCGGCAGCAGGACCGCATGCAGCGGGCGGGTAACCATCTCGTAAGGTTAACGACGGGCGGACGGCGAGCTAAGCAGAGGTCACCAAGGAGGTCAGACGTGGCGGACGTGGCCGGCTGGCAGGGCCGCGGCGCGTTCACGCAGAAGCCCAGGCCCGGCTTCGCCAGGTTCCCTGGCCGGCCGTGAGCCCCGCGTCCTCCTGCGGGGTCCGGGGGGATCTCCCGGGACGGCATCCTGTCCCGCCGGGCCAGCACCGTTCCGAGCCGGGCAACCTGCTGGGCGATCTGCTGGCCGGCCTGCGGGCGTTCGCGATCCCGATGCGCACCCGCTTCCGCGGCATCACCGTGCGCCAGGGCGCGCTGATCGAAGGACCGGCCGGCTGGGGTGAGTTCTCCCCGTTCCCCGAGTACGGCCCGCGAGAGTGCGCCCGGTGGCTGGCTTGCGCGATCGAGGCGGCCACGGCCGGCTGGCCCGAGCCGGTCCGCCAGCGTGTCCCCGTCAACGTGACCGTGCCTGCGGTCGCCCCGGCTCAGGCGGGCGAGCTGGTCGCCCGGTCCGGCTGCCGGACGGCCAAGGTCAAGGTGGCCGAGGCCGGGCAGTCCGACGACGATGACGTGGCCCGGGTGGCGGCGGTGCGGGACGCGCTCGGCCCGGCCGGCCGGATCCGGGTGGACGCCAACGGCGCCTGGGGGGTCGATCACGCGGCCCGGGTGCTCGGGCGCCTGGCCGCGTACGGGATCGAATACGCCGAACAGCCCTGCGCCACCTTGGACGAGATGGCCCGCCTGCGCGAGCTGACCGAGATCCCGCTGGCCGCCGACGAGTCGATCCGGCGCGCCGGGGACCCGGTGCGGGTGCGGGCCGCGGGCGCGGCCGACATCGTGGTGCTCAAGGCGGCGCCGCTGGGCGGGGTGCGCGCCGCGCTGCGCGTGGCCCAGGCGTGCGGGCTGCCGGTGGTGGTCTCCAGCGCGGTCGAGAGCTCGATCGGGCTGGCCGCGGGAGTGGCGCTGGCCGCCAGCCTGCCTGATCTGCCCTACGCCTGCGGGCTGGCCACGATGAGCCTGCTGGCCGGCGACGTCACCGCCGATCCGCTGGCCGAGGCGGACGGCGAGCTGCCGGTCAGGCGCCCGCCGGCCGACCTGGCCCGGCTGGCTGCCTGGGAGACCGACCCGCGCCCGTGGCGCGAGCGGGCCGCGGCCGCGGCCGCCTACCTGGACTCCCCGTGAACCCGTCCACCGCGTTC
>DASZAD010000110.1:0-2760 GCA_035945415.1 Streptosporangiaceae bacterium | reverse complement strand
GTTGAACGGGAAGTTGATCGTTTATGAGTATGTTTCGCAGTGTGCCGAACGCCCTCGTCTGGCTGTTCTGGCTATTGGTCGCGATCATCCTGGTCGTGCTGGCCGCACTGGTGATCCACCATTTCGGCGGCTTCGACCTCTCGTTCCACGTCGGCGATCTCCATTTCGACCTCGGCGTCACGTAACGCCCCACCGCCCGTGAGCGACGGGCCAACATTCCCCTCCGATGGCGGCGGCGGTTCCCGGGCAGGTGACTACCCGGGACTGCCGCACTTCCTGCATGCGGGATCATGCGTTCCTCTGACGCCGCGGGCATCTCAAGGCCTGTCGTGACCTGACGCCGGTTAGACCGGTTAAGCCCTGGTGTGCCAGAGAATCTCAGACCGCGGGCTGAGGTATCCGCCCGCGAGTGGCGAAGCAGGTCGAAAAGGGACACTTGCGGCCATCCGGGCGAGAAAGCGGACCGCCGTAGGCGCCGGGCGAGAAAGCGGACCGCCTGGGGGCGACGGCGTGTGGCACCCGGGCCACCGGATCATTGTCAGATCAATTGGGTGGCTACGACCGCGCTCCGGGTCGGCCTCAGGGCACTTTAGTCACCCACGCGACGGCGCGCCCATCCGCCGCGCTCGATGCGAACGTGAGCATTGTGCGAGCGGAAGGGCGCGCTGCAGAAGCGTGCCGCGTCGCGGAGGGGCTAAAGCCCGGTCGCCAGATCCGGAGGCCAGATCCCGGACAGAGACGACCGCCGAGCCGCGGGACGGGTGCAGATTGCCAGCTGCATAACGAGTCCGCGCGGGCGGGTCACACGTCCAGCGCTGCCTGGCGGCCGCTCAGGGCACGCCAAAGAAGTACGCGGCCCCCGGAGCCCCTGCCCGATCAGTGAGCGGCTTCGTACTTGGCCACGACGGCAGCCGGGATCCGGCCGCGCTCGTTGACCTGCAAGCCCTGCTCGGACGCCCAGGCACGGATGGCGCTTGAGTTGTTCCTAGACGTCCGGCGGGTCGAACGAACGGCCGCCTGACGGCCCACACGACGCCCGGAGTCTATGAACGGCTGCAAGCCCTTCTGGAACTTTTCCCTGTTCTTTGCGGCCAGGTCTATCTCATAGGCCTGCCCGGCGAAACTGAAGGAGACAGTCTCGGCACCTTCGGAACCATCGATGTCGTCGGTGATGGTCACCACGGTAGTTTTTGCCATACCTGGATCGTGCGGGCAGCCCGCCATTTTGTCAAATTGACTCGCTGTAGATCACCGGTGTCGTTCCGGGAGGACGGCGGGGATCTTGGCTCCTTCTGATCCTCGTATGCACCTCCAGTATTGAATAGCCAGCCGGGGACTCCAGCCGTCGTGAACCCGGCGACTGACACAAAAGCGGCAATGCGTGATCGGAGCGACACAAGCCGCTGCCTGGACAGGGTTGCCTAGCTCAGGGACAGGCCGTGCTGCTCGAGCGCTTCCTGGAGCAGCCGCAAAGCCTTCGGCCCGATACCGTGCAACTTCTTCAACTCGGTTGCTGGCACATTCGCGAGTTGACTGAGCCTGGTATATCCGGCAGCCGTCAGCGCCCTGATCGCAGGGGCTCCGAGGCTCGCCGGAAGTCCGGCATCAGGAGCAGTCATGCAATCCAGCGTAGAGACCTCAGGTAATGCGGGCGTATTGTGCCCGGCGCGGCGGCCGGTAAAGGAACAGGCGAACCCCGCGGGCCGGAGCCTATCGCCCGGTACGCTGACCGGGTCCGGCCCTGACGGCTTGCCCCGGCGGCTTGCCACAGCGGCGGCGGGCGGTGGCCCAGTGCCGCGAGAAAGCGCCGGGAGGAAGGCGGTAGATGAGCACCGACTTCTCTGCCGGGCTCCGGAGGCGGCTGGCCCGGGCGCTGATCGCGGCGGTGAGCGTGCTGGCGGCGGGGTGCGGGGGCTCGGCCGGCTCTCCCGGCGCGGCGGCCAGCACCCGCCACCCGGTCGCGAGCACCCCGGCCACGCCGGAGTCGTCCAGCCCGGCCACGCCGGGCCCGTCTTCGTCGCCGTCCTGGATCGCGGTGCCGCTACCACCCGCGAGCCTGCACCAGACCAGGACGTTGCCGAGCGCGCACACGGCCGTCTTCAACGCCGAGATGACCGACCTGTGGGCCGCGATAGCGACCGGCCGGCCGCTGCTCGCCCTCCACTCGTTCTTCCCGCTGACCGCCTACACCCAGGTGAAGGCCATCAGTGATCCGGCCGCCGACTGGCACAGCCGGCTGTTCGGCGATTTCAGGCTGGACGTCGCCGCCGCGCACCGTTTCCTCGGCCGCGCGCCCGCAACCTTGGTCCAGGTGATCGCGCCGTCGTCGCTGGCGGCCTGGATCGACCCCGGAGCCTGCTACAACTCCGTGGGCTACTGGCATCTCCCTGGCGCGCGGATCGTCTACCGGCAGCGCGGCCAGATCCGCTCGATCGGAATCGCGTCTCTGATCTCCTGGCGCGGTCGCTGGTACGTGGTGCACTTCGGCACCGTCCTGCGTAATGGTGCCTACGGCGTCGTAGACCAGCCCGCTGCCGGCGCCGGAGTCCCTGGCCCGCCCGGCGGCTGCTGACCCGCCCGGCAGCTGCTGACCCGCCCGGCAGCTGCTGACCCGCCCGGCAGCTGCTGACCCGCCCGGCGGCTGCTGACCCGCCCGGCGGCTGCTGACCCGCCGGGCGGCTGACCCGCCGGGTGGCCAGGTCACGCCGGGCATCCAGGTCCCCGCCGGGCTTCCGGGTCACTGCGGGGGCCGCGGCCCGG
>DASZAD010000109.1:0-7465 GCA_035945415.1 Streptosporangiaceae bacterium | reverse complement strand
GATTGACCCGCACCGCCGCGCAGCCGGCGTCGATGGCGGCGAACACGTACTTGGGCTGGAAGTGGATGTCGGCGATCACCGGGATCTGCGACTTGCGGGCGATCTCCGGCAGCGCGTCGGCGTCGTCCTGCGACGGCACGGCCACCCGCACGATCTGGCAGCCGGTCGCGGTCAGCTCCGCGATCTGCTGCAGCGTGGCATTCACGTCAGCGGTCACGGTGGTGGTCATCGACTGCACGGAAACCGGGGCGCCGCCGCCGACCGGGACAGCGTGCGAGCCTTTGCCCACCATGATCTGGCGGGACTTCCGGCGGACCGCGAGCGGGGCGGACGGAGGCTGCGGCATGCCAAGATCAACAGTCACGATGACGGGTCACCTTACTGGAGGATGCTTACCGGATTCACGATGTCAGCCATGATCAAGATCAGCGCGAAGCCCACCAGGACGGCGAACACGCTGAGGCTGACGGGGACCAGCTTAGTCATGTCCACCAGCCCGGGATCGGCCCTTCCCCGCAGGCGGGCGAACCAGGCCCGCAGCCGCTCATAGAGCACGACCGCGATATGGCCGCCGTCGAGCGGCAGCAGCGGCAGCAGGTTGAGCAGGCCGACGAAGATGTTCACCGAGATAATGATCAGCAGGACCAGAGACGCCTTGGACTGCCAGCCGATCTTGGCCGCCACCACCTGCCCGGTGATCTCGCCGACCCCGATGACGCTGGTGACCTGGCCGCCCGCCGTGCTCGCCCGGTTCTTGGCGAACAGGTGCGAGAACGCGCTGGGCAGGGTCCCGATCACCTGGACGGTGCCGGTCACCGCCTGGCTGAACATGGACCCCGCGTAGGTGACCCCGCGCAGCGGGCTGGCCCGCTGGAAGACGGCGGTCGCGGCGATGCCGAGGAACGGGTCCTCCTTGCCGCTGATGCGCGTCTTCGCCAGCGTGACGGACCGGGTGAACGTGCGGCCGTCCCGCTGGATGGTCACGGAGACCCGGCTGTCCGGGCGGTGGCCGCGGATGGCCGCCTCGAACTGGGTCCAGCTGTTCACCTGCGTGCCTCCGAAGGCGACGATCTTGTCGCCCGGGCGCAGGCCGATGAGCTTGGCCGGTGACGGCGGCTCGCCCTTGGAGCAGGCGGCGGTGTTCGACGCCGGCACACAGGAGACCACGGCGCCGATCGTGGTGGTGTTGTCGTTCTCTATCCCGATGGCCAGCGGAAGGGCGAACAACAGGACCAGGGCCAGGACGAAGTGCATGGTCGAGCCGGCCGCCAGGACGATCAGCCGCTGCCAGGCCGGGTGCTGGCGGAAGGACCTGGGCTCGTCGGCCGGGTCCACCTCGTCCATCGAGGTCATGCCGATGATCTTGACGAAGCCGCCCGCCGGGATGGCCTTGATGCCGTACTCGGTCTCTCCCCTGGTCCGCGACCAGAGCGTGGGGCCGAAGCCCATGAAGAACTGGGTGGCCTTCATGCCGAACTTCTTCGCCGTGGCGAAGTGGCCGAACTCATGCAGCACCACGGACACCGACAGCGCCACGATGAAGATGACCCAGCCAAGCAGCACGCTCATCCGGCGGTTCCCTCCCGGCGGCCCGTCAACTCCCTCGCGCGGACGCGTGCCCAGCGATCCGCCGCTAGCACGTCTTCCAGGCTGACCAGCCCCTGGCCAGCCCGGCTACCGCCGTCATGCTCCGAGATTACCCGGACCACGGTGTCCACGATCCCGGTGAACGAGACCGCCCCGGCCAGGAACGCCGCCACGCACTCCTCGTTGGCCGCGTTGTAGACGGCCGGGCAGGTGCCGCCGGCCAGGCCCGCCTCCCGGGCCAGCGCCACGGCCGGGAAGGCCGTCTCGTCCAGCGGCTCGAACGTCCAGCTGTGCGCGGACGTCCAGTCCACCGCCGGGGCCGCGCCGGCCACCCGGTCCGGCCAGGCCAGAGCCAGGGCGATCGGTATGCGCATGTCCGGCGGGCTGGCCTGGGCCAGGGTGGAGCCGTCGGTGAACTCGACCATGGAGTGCACCACCGACTGCGGGTGCACGACCACTTCGATCTGGCTGAACGGCGCGCCGAACAGCAGGTGCGCCTCGATCAGCTCCAGCCCCTTGTTCACCAGCGTGGCGGAGTTGATCGTGATGACCGGGCCCATCCGCCAGGTGGGGTGGGCCAGCGCCTGCTCCGGGGTGACGCCGGCCAGCTCGGCCCGGCTCCGGCCGCGGAACGGCCCGCCGCTCGCGGTCAGCACCAGCCTCCGCACCTCATCGGCCCGGCCACCGCGCAGGCACTGCGCGATCGCCGAGTGCTCGGAATCCACCGGGACGATCTGCCCGGGCGCCGCCCGGTCCGCGACCAGCGTGCCACCGATGATCAGCGACTCCTTGTTCGCCAGGGCCAGCGTCCTCCCGGCGTCCAGGGCGGCGAGCGTGGCCCGCAGACCGGCCGCCCCGGTGATCGCATTCAGCACGGTGTCGCACGGCCAGGCCGCCATCTCGGTCATCGCGTCCGGGCCGGCCAGCACCTTGGGAAGCCGCCTGCCCGCCGCACGCAGAGCCAGCTCGACGCCGGGCGCGGCGCGCTCGTCGGCAACCGCGACGACGTCGGCGCCCAGCTCGATCACCTGGGCCGCGAGCAGCTCCGGGTGGCCGCCGCCCGCCGCTACCCCGGCCACACGGAACCGGCCGGGATTCCGCCGGATGACGTCGGCGGCCTGGGTGCCGATGGAGCCGGTCGAGCCGAGGATGACAATCTCGCGGCGCTGCATCCTCCTATCATCCCGGATGAATCGCGCGGCGTGGATACGCGGCTGTGGTGAGTGGATGCTCGGGCCGGTTGTGCGGGATCACCGCAGACGACGCTGCTGGTCCTGATACGCCGGGGCCAGCTCGGCCCACCGCGTCCGCCAATCCGCGGCTGGGCGGCCCGCCAGGTGCGCGGCCAGGTCCTCGATGTGTGCCTGCCATCCCGCGCCGTGTCTAGGTACATAACGGCGGGGCGTCCGAACGGGCAGTGCCGGAATCACAGGTAATCGCCGTTTTTCCGCCTCGGCCAGACGGCGAGCGAGGTCGTCGGCGTCAGAGGCGCTGATGAGGTCGCGGGCGACGGGGTGACCGCGGGGCGGCATCGCCCAATAATCGCCGGTGGTGTGGCCGCGCCAGATGCGCCACCGCGGATACCGCTGCCGGAGCCGCTCAAGCTCGGCATCGCGGTTGCCGCCCTGCTGCGGCGCCATGGACTGCTCCTTCGCAGCGCGATCCGCGATGCCGACGGCCCCGGCGGGCCGGGCTTCCCTGAGCGTCACCGCACCGCGGCCTGGCACCACAGAAGTCACGGGCCCGGCCTGGGGTGCGTCGGGCCCGTGCGGGGAAGAGACCTTCAACCGGCGAAACGCCGGCGCTCCCGAGCCTGTTACACCCCGAACGCTCAGTGACTGGAACGCTCAGTGACTGGGAACGGCGGCCCGCGGCTCCCAGTCCGGGCGCAGCGGCATGCCGGACAGGCCGTCGGGGGTGAGCCGGACACACAGCACCTGGTGGAGCTGGATCTGGTTGCGTTCGAAGCCGAGCCGGGAGCCTGCCATGTAGAGCCGCCAGACCCGGGCGGTGCCTTCGCCGACCTCGGCCACCGCCTCGTCATAGCGGGCGTCCAGGTTCGCGCACCACGCGGTCAGGGTCTTCGCGTAGTGCTCGCGCAGGTTCTCCTCGTGCCGCACCTCGAAGCCGGTGTCATGCATCAGCGAGATCAGGTATCCCGGACCCTCCAGCTCGCCGTCGGGGAACACGTACCGGTTGATGAACCCGCCGATCACCCGGCCTGGCTCGCGCTTGTCCGGCCGGGTGATGCAGTGGTTGAGCAGCCGGCCGCCCGGCCTGAGCTTGCCGTGCAGGAACGAGAAGTATCCCGGGAGCTGGGAGCGCCCGATGTGCTCGGTGAGCCCGATCGAGCTGATCGCGTCGAAGCCTGTCTCGGGCACGTCGCGGTAGTCCAGGTGCCGCACCTCGGCCAGGCCGGACAGCCCCGCCGCCTCGATGGCGTCGCGCGCCCACTCGGCCTGCTGCGCGGACAGCGTCACGCCCAGCGCCCGTACTCCGTACTCCCTGGCCGCGTGCATGACCATCCCGCCCCAGCCGCAGCCCACGTCGAGCAGCCGCATGCCCGGTCGCAGCCCGATCTTGCGCGCGACCAGGTCGAACTTGTACGCCTGGGCCTCCTCGAGCGAGGCGTCCTCGCGCGGGTAGCAGGCGCAGGTGTAGGCCATGGACGGTCCGAGCACCCACTCGTAGAACTTGTTGGACACGTCGTAGTGGTGCGAGATCGCGCTGGCGTCACGATCCCGCGAGTGCAGCTTGCCGGTCAGCCAGCGCCGGTTGACCCGGACCTCCTGCGGTGGCGGGGGTACCCGGGGCCAGAGCAGCTTGGGTCCGCCCAGCGAGTTGAGTAGCCGGATACGTTCGGGAAGATCTATGGATGTGGCCTGTACGCTGGCCATCCGCGCGAGCGCGGTGTACATGTCGCCCTCGACGTCAACGTGCCCCGAGACGTAAGCGCGGGCGAGGCCGAGGGCGCCGGGCGCCTGGGCCAGATAGGACACGGCCACGGGCGAGCGGACCATGATCCGCACCGGCGCGTCCGGGCTGCCCGCGCTGCTCCCGTCGAAGGCACGGAACTCCACCGGGGCATCCGGCCCCGCCACCCGCTCGAACACATTGGCAAGCGCCATGCCTGCCCTCCTCCCATCGTCGGTTTGCCGCCCTGCATCAGGCCGTACCCCGGCCCAGACCGTGTCTCGTGGATCTTCAGCGGCGCGGATCGGCGCCCGCATCCACCAAGATCTACGAGACACGGCCTAACGTCCGGGCGTTCGCGGCTGGCTGCCCGCGCACTTCTCGTACAGCCCGGCCAGCCGGCCTCCGGGGTCGTACTCGCGCTTCAGCGCGGCGTAGGCCGGCCCGTTGTAGTGCTGCCAGAATTCTTCCTCGGGGTAGAACGAGGTGGAATACAGGCCTTTGTGCCCGCCCAGCCCGGCTACCTTCCGCTCGATCAGCCGGTTGTGGTATCCGTCGGCCTGGCCCGGCGGCAGCGGCGCCGTGCCCCAGAAGCCCACGTTCACGTAGACCTGGCCGGGCCGCATCGGGTACAGGGGCCACGGCCGGTCGCTGCGCAGCCGGAGCGGGCACAGCCAGACCGGGGACATGCCCACCCGTTCGGCGAAGAACGCGAGAAACTCCGCGGTGCCCTCCAGCGGGATCTCCACGTCCTGGATGACGGCCTCGCGCGGCGGCAGACCGCGTCCGCCAGCGAACGCGTCAGACAGCCCGTACGACCGGTCGAACGCCACCAGCTTGCGGTACACATCCGAACGCCGGTACCGCCGCGGCCAGAGCCGTCGGACGACGGGGTGCTGCACGCCGAACGCCCGGGAGCACCAGAACCAGTCGGTGTCCCACCGCCACAGGTAGTCGCGAACAGTCAGGAAGTCCTCGCGCGGCCCACGGATCGACTGGTAGTAGACGCGCTGGCCGGTGTAGTCGCTGAGCCACGGAGCAGTGTCGGTGAACGTCCCGATCGTCAGGTAGACCTCGCCGGGGCCGAACACCGTGCCGTCCACGAAGTCGCCGCGATAACCCTGGTAGCTCCCCTCGGCCGCGACCTGGGCGATCGCCTCCAGGCATTCCTCCGCGCGGCCGAACCGGAAGTGTCTCAGGTGCACGAACGGCCTGACCGGCTCCAGCTCGATGGTCAGGCTCAGGGCGTAGCCGAGAGTGCCGTAGGAGTTGGGGAACCCGCGGAACAGGGCGCTGTGCTCGTTGTCCGCCGTCGCGGTGATCACGCGGCCGTCACCGGTCAGGATCTCCATCTCGGTGACGGACTCGTGCGGCAGCCCGTTGCGCAGCGAGGTGGACTCGACGCCGAGGCCGGTGACCGCGCCGCCCAGCGTGATCGTCTTGAGCTCCGGCACCACCAGCGGCATCAGCCCGTGCCGCAGCGTGGCGTCGGCCAGGTCCTCGTAGGTGGTCATCCCCCCGGCGACCGCGGTACCGGCTTGCGGGTCGACGTTGAGCACTTTCCCGAACGAGGACACGTCAAGCTGGCCGGTCACCTGCCGCGCTGATCGTTGACCGCGATCCCGGCCGGGGCGGGCCGCGCCCCCGCCACGGGGCTCGCGGAACCGGAACAGGTTCGAGGTGCGCTTGGCCAGCCGGACCGGCACGCCGGGCGGTATCGCCGCGTAGGCGCGCCGCAGCCGGTCCACGGCGACGTGATGCCCGGCCAGCGCGCGGGACTCGGTGGCGGCGCGAGGCTCGGCCAGCGCGCGGGACTGGGCGGCGGCGCGGGGCTCGGCAACGGCCCGAGGCCCGGACGAGACGGCCTGGCCATCGTGGCCGGCGGGGTCGGTCACGCGGCTCTCTCTCCCTCGGCATCGGGCGGGACACGGCCCGCGAGCCCGCAGCTGCCTGGCGGATTCGCGACGAAGGCGCCACGGGCAAGGTCTACGGCGGTCCGGATTGACCGGTTCAGGCAGTTTATCTCGCGGCAACCGGTGTCCTTGGTGGCACTGTGAGCTCTCCCGCCGGCCCGGCGGTGCACCGCGGCGACGTGGTGCACCCGCTGTGACGCACCGCTAAAGTGAGGCGTCATGCGCATCGCGCTGATCAACTCCGGCCTGGGGCTGCTGGCGGCGGCGGCCGCGTTGCGCCGATCGCACCCCGATGCTGACCTGATCCTCGCGATGGATCCGGACGGGATGCCCTGGGGAGCCCGCCCGCCCGATGACATCGCGCGCCGCAGCCTGGCCTGCGCCCGCGCCGCCGCGGCCTATGATCCCGACGTCCTGGTGTTTTCCTGCAACACCGGCTCGGTCCACGCGCTGCACCTGCTGCGCGACGAGTTCGAGCCGCGGATTCCGGTGGTTGGCACCGTGCCGGCGATCAAACCGGCCGCCGCCTCCGGCGGTCCGGTCGCGATCTGGGCCACCGCGGCCACCACTGGCAGCGCCTACCAGCTCGGGCTGATCGCCGAGTTCGCCGCGTCGGTGCCCGTCACCGAAGTGGCCTGCCCCGGCCTGGCGGATGCGGTCCACGCGGGGGACGAGGCGGGCGTGGCCGCCGCGGTGGCGGCCGCGGCGAACCTGACGCCCAGCCAGACTCGCGCCGTCGTCCTCGGCTGTACCGAGTACGAGCTGGCCGCCGGCCCGATCGGCGCGGCCCTCCCGGACGCCGTACTATACGGCTCCGCGCAGGCCGTGGCCGCCCAGGCGCTGCGCCGGGGCGCCGCTGTGACCGGCCAGTCCGACGGCATCGCGCGGCCGCCGTCTCTGGGCGAGGTGCACGTCCTGCTCAGCGGCAGGCCCGGGCGGCTGCCCCCGGCGGCGTTGCGCTACGCGGAGGGTCGCCTGCTCGCCTCGGCGACTCCGGTGCGGGTGGGGGAAGGTGCGGGCGCGCCGTTACGCGGCGGTCAGGCCTGACGGCC
>DASZAD010000108.1:0-8116 GCA_035945415.1 Streptosporangiaceae bacterium | reverse complement strand
CGCACGCCGGCCCATCCGTCCGGTTTTGCCCAGGCCGTCGCCGTGGCGGACAGCGTGATCGCGGCCGTGGGCAGTGACGAAGAGATACGCGCCCTGGCTGGTCCGGCTACCCGGGTGATCGACCTTCGCGGGCGGCTCACGTTGCCCGCCTTCGGTGACGCCCACGTCCACCCGGTCAGCGGCGGCCTGGAGAGCCTGCGCTGCAACCTGCTCGGGCTGCGCTCCCGGCAGGAGTGCCTGGACCGTATCGCCGGATACGCGGCGGGCCTGCCGCCCGCGACGAAACGAGACCCCAGCGCCTGGGTGCTCGGCGGCGGCTGGTCCAGAGAGCTCTTCCCGGGCGGCAGCCCGGCCGCGGCCGACCTGGATCGGGTGACCGGCGGACGGCCCGCTTTCCTGTCCGACCGCGGCCACCACAGCGGCTGGGTGAACACGGCAGCGCTGGCCGTGGCCGGCATCGGCCCCGGCACACCGGATCCGCAGGGCGGCCGGATCGAGCGCGACGAGGCGGGCCGGCCGTCGGGGACGCTGCACGACGGCGCTCTCCAGCTGGTCACGGCCCGCATCCCGTCCCCGTCCCCGGACGAGCTCACCGCGGGGCTGCTGGCCGGGCAGGCATACCTGCACTCGATGGGCATCACCAGCTACCAGGACGCCTGTGTGGGAGCGGCGGGCGCGATCGGCATCCCCGACAGCTTCGAGGCTTACCGGCGCGCGGCCGCCGGCGGCCTGCTCACCGCCCGCGTGGTCGGCTCGCTGTGGTGGGACCGCCAGCGGGACCTCGGCCAGGTCGATGACCTGCTGGGGCGGCGGGAACAAGCCGGAGCGGGGCCGTTCCGCGCCACCACGGTCAAGCTGATGCTCGACGGGGTGTGCGAGACGTTCACCGCCGCGATGGGCTCGTCCTATCTCGACCGCGACGGGAACCACACCGGCCACCGCGGCGACCTGTTCATCCAGCCGGACCTGCTGGCCGAGGCGACCCGGCGGCTGGCCGCCGAAGGCTTCCAGTTGCACTTCCACGCGATCGGCGACCGGGCGGTCACCGCCGCCCTGGACGTGCTCGCGGATCTTCCGCCGCAGCAGCGCGACAGTAGCCGGCACCACGTGGCGCACGTGCAGTTCATCCGGCCGCGGGATGTGGGCCGTTTCGCCGAGATCGGGGCGGTGGCCAACTTCCAGCCGCTGTGGGCCTGTCACGAGCCGGAGATGGACGAGCTGACTGTACCCTTCGTGGGCGCCGAACGGGCCAGCTGGCAGTACCAGATCGGCTCGCTGGCGCGGTCCGGGGCGCGAATCGCGTTCGGCAGCGACTGGCCGGTCTCCAGCGCGGACCCGTTGCAGGAGATCCACGTGGCGGTGAACCGGGTGCTGTCGAGCCGGCTGGGCAGGCCGGGCACGCCGGAGTGTGAGACGCCGTTCCTGCCCGATCAGGCCATCACGCTGGACGCCGCGCTCGCCGCGTTCACCACCGGGGTCGCCTACGTGAACCACCAGGAGCACGAGACCGGCAGGCTGCTGCCCGGCCTGCGGGCCGACCTGGTGGTGCTGGACCAGGATCTCTACGCGATCCCTGCCGCCGAGATCGGCAGCACATCTGTGATCATGACGGTGGCCGGCGGGCGGGTCGTCTTCGGCGGGGAGCACCCGTGACCGGATGACCCGTGCTGGATGACCCGTGCTGGATGAACTGTGAGGAGGCGGTAGATGTCCGGTACCGAACTGGCCAGCACCGAACTGCCGGGACTGACGGGGCAGGAGCGGGCCGAGCGGACCCGGCGCGCAGGTCCGGTGGCCGAGCGGCTGCGTGCCGCCGGTGTCACCATGGTGGCACTGTGCTGGGTCGACAATGCTGGCATCACCCGGGTCAAGTGCGTGCCGGCGGGACGCCTTGAGCGCGCGGCCGGCTGGGGCATCGGCATGTCGCCGGTCTTCGACGTATTCCTGGTGAACGACGACATCACCACCAGCGAGCACATCGGCGGCCCGGTCGGGGACCTGCGGCTGGTCCCGGATCTGGACCGGATCACCGTCCTGGCCGGGCAGCCGGGCTGGGCCTGGGCCCCGGTGGACCGCTACACCCAGGACGGCCGCCGCTACGTCGGCTGCCAGCGCTCGTTCGCCCGCCGGATGGCCGCCGTGGCCCGGCGACGCGGGCTGGAGCTGCGGATGAGCATCGAGGTCGAGTGGGCCGTCGGCACCGAGGAGGATGGGAACTTCGTCCCGGCCTGTCACGGCCCGGCCTACGGCATGACCCGGGTGATCGAGTTGTCCGGCTACGCCCGCGAGGTGGTCGAGGCCTTGGAGGAGCAGGGCGTGGTGGTCGAGCAGTTCCACCCCGAGTACGCCGCGGGGCAACTCGAGATCTCGATCGCGGCCGCCGATCCGGTGGCCGCCGCCGATGACAGCGTGCTGGTCCGGCAGACCATCCGCGCCGTCTCGGCCGCCCACGGCTTCCAGGCCTCGTTCGCTCCATCGGTGGTCGCCGGGTCGGTGGGCAACGGCGGGCACGTGCACCTCAGCCTGTGGCGGGACGGGCAGAACCTGCTGGCCGACGGTCCGGGGCCGTATGGTCTGCGCCCCGACGGCGAGGCGTTCGCGGCCGGCATCCTGGGCGGGCTACCCGCGCTCTCCGCGGTCGGCGCGCCCAGCGTGGCCAGCTACCTGCGGCTGGTCCCCTCGCACTGGGCCGGGGCGTTCCAGTGCTGGGGCAGGGAGAATCGGGAGGCGGCGCTGCGCCTGGTCACCGGGTCCGACGGCGAGCAGGACACCCGGGCGAACCTCGAGGTCAAGTGCTTCGACCTGGCCGCCAACCCGTATCTGTTGACGGGGTCGCTGATCGCCGCCGGGCTGGCCGGCCTCCACGACCGGGCCAGGCTCCCCGAGGAGATGCCCCTGGATCCGGCCAGCCTCACGGCCGCTGAACTCGACCGCCGCGGCATCCGGCGGCTACCGCAGTCGCTGTCCGAGGCGGCCGGTTGCCTGGCTGGTGAGGAGAGGCTGCGGGAGGCCATGGGTGACCCGCTGTTCCGCGCGTTCCTGGCCGTCCGCGACGCCGAGTCCGAGATGTTCACGTCGGCCAACCCGGCCGAAGTCGCCGCACAGACCCGCTGGCGCTGGTGAGTACGCGCAGCGCCGCCCTGCCGGCCGCCGGACAGCTCACGCTGGTCGATCCCCCCCTGATCGATCACCACTGCCACGGCGTGGTCAGCGGGCCGCTCGATGACCGGCAGGTCGAGGCGCTGCTCACCGAAGCCTCCGGGCCGCCGCCGCCCGGCACGTCCAGGTTCAACAGCCAGCTCGGGTTCGCGGTGCGGCGCTGGTGCGCGCCGCTGCTCGAGCTGGAGCCATCCGCGCCCGCTGCCCAGTATCTGGAGCGCCGCGCTGAGCTCGGCCCGGATCGGGTCACCCGCCGGATGCTGCGCGCCGCGGGCGTGAAGGCGTGGCTGGTAGACACCGGCTACCAGGCCCAAAGACTGCTCACCCCGGACCAGCTCGCGCAAGCCAGCGGAGCGCCGGCCTACGAGATCGTCCGGCTGGAGGCCGTGGCCGAGCAGGTGGCTCGCGGCGGCGCCGGCGCCGGGACCTTCGCAGCCCTGTTCGCCGAAGCGCTATGGACCGCGACCGCGAGCGCGGCCGGGGTGAAGTCCATAGTCGCCTACCGCTACGGACTGGACTTCGATCCGGGCCGTCCGAGCGCCGCCGCCGTCAGGGACGCGGCCGGGCGCTGGCTGCGGGCGCTGGACGTCGGGGTGGCGACCCGGCTGGAGGACCCGGTGCTGCTCCGGCAACTGATCTGGACCGGCGTGGACACCGGGCTGCCGCTCCAGTTCCACACGGGGTTCGGCGACCCGGACGTGCGGCTGCACCGGGCCGACCCGTCGCTGCTGCACGATTTCCTGCTCGCCACCCGGCCGGCCGGCGTGCCCGTCATGCTGCTGCACTGCTACCCATACCACCGTCAGGCGGGCCATCTGGCCAGCGTGTTCCCGCACGTGTACATGGACGTCGGCGAGGCGCTCAACCACGTCGGCGCGCGCTCGGCGGCGGTGCTCGCCGAAGCGCTGGAGCTCACCCCGTTCACCAAGATGCTGTACTCCTCAGACGCGTTCGGCCTGCCGGAGCTGCACTACCTGGCCGCGGCCGGCTTCCGCCGGGACCTGGCCCAGGTGACCAGCGCCTTCGTGGCCGACGGGGCCTGGTCGCAGGCGGACGCGGAGCGGGTGGCACACCTGATCGCGTCGGAGAACGCCCGCCGCGTCTATCGGCTGCCGGCGAAACCCCTGGAGCAAAGTTCTCGGGCAGAGCGAAGAACCGACTAGAGCGTTGATACAGTGCAGCGCGCGCGAAGAAGGGCTACGACGCCCCCACCGGGATGGGCACCCCAGCGGACGCGGAGCCTTCTAGGCTGTGTCTCGGCCAAAGGCACAGGTCACGCTCCGGCCGGGCTTCCGCTGGCGTATGTGCCAGCACCATTGTCTAGGCGTTCGCACAGGTTTACTGTTTCATTAAGAAGCGGTGGAGATCATCGCGCTGGGACGAAGAGAGCAGGTCAGGGCACCCCCCGCTACGCCCGGGCGATGTATCTACATCGTGCTTGCGCCCTCTTCGTCTTGAAGTCGTTAACCCGGCCGAGGCTCTGGAGGGGGGCCGCTATGTCCGGTTGGTCCGTTCTAGTCCGCGCTCTCTCAGGTTAGGCATGTCTCCCGATCCGGCATGCGGACCGGGACCGATCGGGAGGGAGTCCGAACTCGCCGAGATCTCTGACTTCCTCGCTCGGAACCCCGATGCGCCGTGCGCCGTCGTCATCACCGGTGATACCGGAATCGGCAAGACCGTGGCGTGGAACCATGTCGTCCGGGTCGCCCGCCGCTCCGGCCGCGTGCTGTCCTGCCGTCCTGCCGCCGCCGAGACCCGGCTGGCCTTCTCTGCCCTGGATGATCTCTTCAGTGACGTGATCGGGGAAATCCTGCCGGCCCTGCCCGAAGCCAGGCGGCAGGCTCTGGAGGTCACGCTGCTGCGCGGCCTCCGCCGGGGGCCTGCGGGCCGGAAACCAGAAGCCGGCGAGCGGCGCCCCCCCGTGCGGGACCAGCGGGTGCCGGACCAGCGGGTGCCGGACCAGCGGGTACTGGCCCGAGGGGTACTCGACGTGCTGCGGATCCTCACCCGCGATGGCCGCCTCGTGCTGGCGGTGGACGACGCGCAGTGGCTGGACGGTTCGTCCGCCGCGGTGCTCAGCTTCTGCCTGCGACGCCTGGAGCACGAGCCGGTGACGATGGTGATGACGCTGGGCTCGGGTACCGCGGGTACCGAGGCTGTCCCCCTCGCGATGGACCGGGACCTGCCTCCGGCCCGCCTGGCCCGGATCGAACTCGGCCCGCTCAGCCCGAACGCCGTCACCGGCATCCTGCGCTCCCGCCTGAATGTCAGCTTCCCGCGGCCGCTGCTGCGGCGGTTGCACGACACCGCCGGCGGCAACCCGCTGTACGCCCTGGAGTGCGCCCGGGCGCTGCTGGCGCGCGGCGACGCCTGCCCGGCCCACGAGCCCATCCCGGTTCCAGACAGCCTGGTCGCCCTGATCCATCCCCGGCTGCGCGGCCTGGCCGCCGATTCGCTGCGGGTCGGCAGGCTGCTGGCTGCCGCACCCGACACCCGTGAGGACGTGATCCGCGCCGCCCACAGCAACCAGGAGTCCTGGCTGGCCATCGACCAGGCCGTCGACGACGGCATCATCGAGCGCGATGACGGCGGTCTCCGCTTCACCCACCCGC
Source organism: Streptosporangiaceae bacterium (assembly GCA_035945415.1). Lineage (GTDB taxonomy): Bacteria > Actinomycetota > Actinomycetes > Streptosporangiales > Streptosporangiaceae > PALSA-505. Next base: position 2,345 of record DASZAD010000108.1, on the reverse strand, counting down.
TGCTCGGTCCAGTCCTGTACGCCGGGATGAACCTGGCCGAACGTCGTGACGTTCATCGCCGGCTGGCTCGCTGCGCCCGTGACGCCGAGAAGCGCGCCTGGCACCTGGCGCTGGCCGCCGACGGACCGGACGAAGCGGCCGCGCGCGTCCTGGACGAGGCGGCGCGGCTGGCCGCCGGCCGGGGCGCGCCCGACGCTGCCGCGGTCCTGGCCGAGCAGGCCGTGCGGCTGACCCCGGACGACCGGGCCGACCGCCGCCGCGACCGGATGGCCGAAGCGGCAGACCATCACTTCCGGTCAGGGGAGCTGACGAGGAGCCGCGAGCTGATCGAATCCGCCCTGGCCGGCTGCCCGGCGCGCGCTGAAGCCCCGCCGCGAGACGAGGCCCCGGCGCAAGGCGAGGCCCCGGCGCAAGGCGAGGCACCAGCCGGTCGCGCGCGGGCGTGGCTGCTGCTCCGGCTGGCCACCATCCACTCCCATCAGAGCGGGTGGACGCTGGCCGAGCGGGTATTCGGCCAGGCCATACAGGAGGCGCCGGACGACGCGGCACTGCGGGCCCAGGCGGAGCAGGAGATCGCGATGGCCCGGCTGGTGGACGGCAAACTCCTCGAGGCCTCTCGGTGGGCCCGGGCGTCGCTACGGTCGGCCGAACGCACGGGCAGGCCCCGCCTGGTGGCACACTCCCTGGCCCGGCTGGCCGTCTTCGAGGTCTTGCTCGGCCATCACGGCCGCGCCAGCCTGCTACGCCGGGCGGAGATCCTGCACGCCTCCAGGCCGGAGGAGCCGGCCGAGCGCCTGATGCTGTTCGACCCGCCGCTCGCCCGGGCCGCCGTCCTGAAGTGGTCCGACCGGCTGGACGAGGCCCGGCGGCGGCTCGTCGCCTGTTACCGGCGAGCCGTGGACCGCGGCGACGAGGCGTCGCTCCCCTTCCTGCTGTACCACTTCAGCGAGCTCGAATGCTGGGCCGGGAACTGGGCCGCCGCACAGGCGTACGCCCTGGAGGGGTGCAAGGGAGCCAGCGAGAACCAGCAGCAGGCCATACTGGCTGGGCCGCTGTACGCCCTGGCCCTCGTCGAGGCGCACCTGGGCCAGGTGGACCAGGCCCGTGAGCATGCCGTCGAGGCGCTCACCCTGGCCAAGCGCACCGGCAACGTGCCGATCATGACCTGCGCGCTGTCGGTGCTCGGGTTCATCGAACTGTCGCTTGAGGACCATCAGGCGGCTCATGGTCACCTGGAACCTCTGGCCGGGGCGGTCGCCGAGCAGGGGCTGGGCGAGCCCGGCGTGGTCCGGTTCCTCCCCGACGAGATCGAGGCCCTGGCCGCGCTCGGCGAGACGGACCTGGCCCGCTCTCATGTCCAGCGGCTTCAGGTCGAGGGGAAAGCGCGCGGCCGCGTCTGGGCGCTCGCGACCGCGGCCCGCTGCCGCGCCCTGCTCGCCAGCGCCGACGGCGACTACGAGGGCGCGCAGACCGCCTGCAAGGAAGCGCTGGACGAGCACGACCAGCTGCCGATGCCATTCGAGCTGGGGCGCACCCTGCTCGTCAAAGGAATGGTCGAGCGGCGGGCGAAATACAAATCCGCGGCCACCGAGTCACTGTCCAAGGCATTGGACATATTCGAGCGGCTGGGCGCCCTGCTCTGGGCGGAAAAGGCACGGCGAGAACTGTCCAGGATCTCGGCCCGCTCGATTTCCGACGCCCTTACCGGCACTGAGCGCCGGGTGGCCGGCCTGATCGCCCAGGGTCAGACGAACCGGGAGATCGCCGCGACGATGTTCGTCACGCAGAACACCGTGCAGACTCACATCAGGCACATCTTCCTGAAGCTGGGGGTCAGGTCCCGCACCGAACTCGCCGCCCGGCTGCTGACCGGGCCAGGGCTGTGACGTAGCGGACAGTGACAACGCGGCCGCTAGGCGCCACTCCAAGTGATCGGCCGCATCACTGATTCGGGTGATATCCCCCGGCTCCGCCGGGACGTAGCGTAAGTCTGATTTCGGTCGCGGCGGTGCCGGGGGACCTCAGGGGGTGACACTGCGATCCGCGCTCGCCGGGCATTTATCTCCCCAGAAAGGAATGTTTGCATGGCTTCATTCAGGAAATGGGCTGCTCGGCGCTGGTACGCGGTGCTCGCGGTAGGTTCCGTCCCGCTGATGATCGCCGGGTTGTTCCTGGCCTCATCGGCACCAGGCAACGCGTCCCTGGCGCCTGGAGCGGTCGGAAGCACGCACTACGCCCTGGCCAAGACGGGCCACGCGGCGGCCGGCCACATGGTGCACGCGGCGGTCAGCTCCAAACCGTTCGCGCCGACCGCGGCCCAGAAGGCCGTCCGCGCGCGCGACATG
>DASZAD010000107.1:0-25810 GCA_035945415.1 Streptosporangiaceae bacterium | reverse complement strand
GGCCGCGGCCGCGTTGCAGGCCGCCGATGATGACCGTGGCGTATTGGATCGTCGTGCGCAGCGCCGCCAGCGGCGCGGTGTTATGCACGGCCTCGGTCAGCGCGTCGTTGATCTTCGATGCCTCATCGCCGATGGAGCGGGCCAGCAGCAGGATGGACACGACCAGCGCCACGACGACCAGCACGATCACGACGCCGATCGTGTAGCCGATCACCCAGCCGGTGGTGGACGTCCCGGCGGCGAGAACCCGTGATTCCATGATCAGCTCCTTTACGGCGTCAGACCGTCTCGCAGAAGTCCTTGACCGGTTTCAGGCTCTCGTTGACCGAGGTCAGCCGGCTCGGCACCGTGCTGGTCAGCCGGGCGACGGCCTGCACTCCGCCGGTGGTGGAGGCGAGCGTGGCCCGGATCGCCCGCAGGTGGAAGACGACCCGCAGCAGGCCGACGGCGGTGATCGCGATGATCAGCGCCGCGACGATCACGGTCATCCAGGCGGCTGCCGGCATAATCGTTCTCCTTCCTCAGCCGAGAAGCTTCGCCACGGACCCGGCGTACCGCACCGCGCCGGCCGACACCTCGGCGATCGTGGCGTCGGTCGTGGCCAGCGCCTCGGGCACCCCGTCCAGCTCACCCACCAGGGCCACCCCGCCCGCCAGGATGTCACCGGTCGCCGCCCGGATCCGCTCCAGGGCGGCGAGCACCCGGTTGAGCAGGTAGATGACGACCGGAAGCACGACCACCAGCAGGATCACGTTGCCGATCCACCACAGCACCATGGCTCGTCCTCCTCAGCTCGGGCTGGTCCGGTAAGGGACGAAGAACCTGCGGAACACCCGGCGCAACGCCATCAGCGCCGCCCGCAGGCCCAGGGTGAGGCCGCTCGCCGGGCTGGCCGCGGCCCCGGCCGCGACCGTCTCTCCACGGTCGACCTCACCACGGTCGGCCGCCTCGATCGCGTTCGCCAGATTGACGGCGAAGTCGCGCATCAGCACCGCGCTGACGTCGGAGATCATGCCCCGTCCGTACTGCGCGGCGGCTCCGGAAAGCTGGAGGTCCTGGTTGACGTCGACCTTCGTCCCCCGGCCGGCGGCGGTCAGGACGGCGGTGACGATCATGCTGGCCTGGCCGCGGCCCTTCTCCTCGGCGCCAGTCGCCTGGACCACCACGCGCCGCGCCGCCTCGTCCCGCTCGGTGATCTGGGCGGTCCCGGCGAACTGGAGCTTGACCGGGCCCATCCGGACGGTCACCCGGCCGGCGTACTTGTCGTCGCCGAGGTCCTCGGTCAGCTCGGTGCCCGGCAGGCAGGCGGCCACCCGGGGGATGTCCTCGAAGAACAGCCAGACCTTCGCCGGCTGCGCCGCCACCTGGAAATCGTTCTTGATCAGCATTGGGTTTCCCTGGTCAGATACGCCGCCGGATCCTTCTCGAACTCCCGGCGACAGCCGGAGCGGCAGAAGTAGTAGGTCACGCCGTCCCGGGTCAGCGGGTAGCTGGCGGCCGTGGCCGGGACGGTCATCCCGCAGACCGGGTCGGTGGCCTCGGTTCCCTCAGCCGCCTCCCGGATGGCCTCGGCTTGCTCGCCGGCGGCGCTGACCGCCGGGACCGCCTTCGCCAGCGCCCCGGACGCGCGGAGCTGCACCAGCTCCGCCAGGATCGCCACAGCGATCTCCCGGTGGGTGGTGTGGCCCAGGTCCAGGCCAGCCGGGACCCGCACCCGGTCCAGCTCGGCGCGGGGCACGCCCCGCTCGGCCAGGTAGCCGAGAACCGCGGCGCCGCGCCGCGTAGAGCCGACCAGCCCCAGGTAGGCGGGGCGGGCGGCGGCCGCCTGCTCGACGGCCTCCTCATCGCCGTGACCCTGGGTCGCCACCACGACCAGGGATCGCTCATCCGCGTCGGCCGATGTGAAGTCCGGGCCGTCCACCAGCCTGGTGCGCCAGCCCAGGGCGCCGGCCAGCCCGGCCAGGGTGTGCGCCATCGGGGAGCGGCCCACGATGACCAGGTGCGGCGCGGGGACCACCGGCTCGACGGAGACCTCGAGCGCGCCCTCGCTCTGGCAGGAGATGGGAACCACGGTCATCCCGTCCGGCACGGCTTCGCCGAACTGCGCGGGCGTGCCGAGCAGCAGCAGCCGCGGGATGCCCGAGGCGATCACCCGCTGGGCCTCGCGCACGACCGCGGGCTCCGCGCAGGCCCCGCCGATCCAGCCGTGCAACTCCCCGCCGGCCGTGACGATCGCCCGCGCTCCCTGCTGGCTGGACGAAGGGCCCTGCCGCCAGACCACGGTGGCCAGCGCAAACGCCTCCCCGCGCCGCTCCATCTCGGCGGCCTGGCGCAGGATATCCCAGTCGTTCATGCTCAATCCGTACGCACCGGCGGCGCGCCGGAGACGTCGCGGCGGTAGGTCAGCGCCTCCCACACCCGGTCCGGCAGCAGCGGCATGTCGATGTTGCGGACACCCGTGCTGGCCAGGGCGTCGTGCACCGCGTTGACGAAGGCCGCCGGGCCGCCCACCGCCGCGCACTCGCCGATGCCCTTCGCCCCGATCGGGTGGTGCGGGCTGGGGGTGACCACGTCGCTGTGCAGCTCGAACCCGGGGGTCTCCCACGCCGTGGGGAGCAGGTAGTCCATGTAGTTCGAGCCCACGCAGTTGCCCTCCGCGTCGAAGGTGATGAACTGCATGCTCGACATCGCGTAGGCCTCGGTCAGTCCGCCCATGATCTGTCCTTCGACGATCATGGGGTTGATCCGCACGCCGCAGTCGTCCACCGCGACCACGTTGAGCACGTCCCAGACCCCCGTGGCCGGGTCCACCTCGACCGTGACGATGTAGACGGCGAACGGCCAGGTGAGGTTGGGCGGGTCGTAGTAGGCGGTGTTCTCCAGGCCCGGCTCCATGCCGTCCGGCATGTTGCTGTAGGCGGCCATCGCGCACTCCTGGATGGTCACGCCCCGGTCCGGCGCGCTGCGCACGTAGAACCGGCCCAGCTCCCATTCGACGTCTTCCTCCGACACCTCCAGCAGGTGCGCGGCCAGCCTGCGGGCCTTGGCCCGGATCTTGCGGGCGACCATCGCGACGGCCGCGCCCGCGACCGGGGTGCTGCGGGAGGCGTAGGTTCCCATGCCGAACGGCGCGGTGTCGGTGTCGCCCTCTTCCACCACCACGTCCTCGGCGGGAAGGCCGAGCTCGTGGCTGACGATCTGCGCCCAGGTGGTCTCGTGCCCCTGGCCCTGCCCGCGCGCGCCGGTGCGCAGGATGGCCTTGCCGGTCATGTGCACCTTGAGCTCGGCCGAGTCGAACATCTTGATGCCGAGGATGTCGTACTCCCGGCTGTTGCCGGCGCCCAGCGGCTCGGTCATCGTGGAGATGCCGATGCCGAGCAGCCTGCCCCCGGCCCTGGCCTCCTCCTGCTGCCGCCGGAAGTCCTGGTAGCCCACGGCTTTGAGGCCCACCTCCAGGCACTTGGCGTACTGGCCCGAGTCGAGCAGGAAGCCGAACGTCGTCCGGTGCGGGAACTTCTCGTCGTGCACCAGGTTGATCCGCCGGAACTCGGCCGGGTCCATGCCCAGGTCGACCGCTGCCGCGTGGACCATCCGCTCCTGGAAGAACATCGCCTCGGTAACACGGAACGAGCACCGGTAGGCGACGCCGCCCGGGGCCTTGTTGCTGTAGGTGCCCCGGGCCGTGAGGTGCCCGGCCGGGATGTCGTAGCAGGCGAACGTGGAGTGCAGCAGGCCGATCTTGAACTTGCTCGGCTGGGCGTCGGAGAAGAACGCGCCGTGGTCGGCGTCCACGCGCATCCGGACGGCCAGGATCTTGCCGTCGGAGCGCAGCGCCAGCTCGCCGTCCAGGTAGATGTCGCGCGCGAACCCCGTGGAGATCAGGTTGCCGGTCTTGTCCTCGATCCACTTCACCGGCCGCTCCAGCAGGATCGAGGCCAGGATCGAGCAGACGTACCCCGGATAGACCGGGACCTTGTTGCCGAAGCCGCCGCCGATGTCCGGGGAGACGATCCTGATCATGTGCTCCGGCAGCTCGGCCACCAGCGCGACGGCCGCGCGGATGATGTGCGGCGCCTGCGTGGTCATGTACACGGTCAGCTTGGACGTGGCCCGGTTGAAGTCCGCGACCGACCCGCAGCACTCGATGGGGGAGGGGTGCGAGCGCGGGTAGTGCAGGCGGAGCCGGGAGATCTTGTCGGCCTGCGCGAACGCGCGCTCGGTGGCCGCGGCGTCGCCGATCTCCCACCGGTAGATGACGTTGTCGCCCTGGTTCTCCTTGTCGTCGCGGATGACCGGGGCGCCCTCGGCCACCGCCTGCTCCGGGCTGACGATCGCGGGCAGCGGCTCGTAGTCGACGTCGATCGCCTCGCACGCGTCCTTGGCGATGTACGGGTCGTCCGCGATGACGCAGGCCACCTCCTGGCCCTGGAAGCGCACCTTGTCGGTGGCCAGCACCGCCTGGGTGTCGTAGGACAGGGTGGGCATCCAGGCCAGGTTGCGGGTGGCCATCATCTCCCCGGTCAGGACCAGGCGGACCCCGGGTATCTGCCAGGCCCGGCTGGCGTCGATCGACTTGATCCGGGCGTGGGCCAGCGGGCTGCGCAGGATCTCCATGTGCAGCATGCCGGGCAGCACGATGTCATCGAGGTAGTTGCCCCTGCCCCGGATGAAGCGGTCGTCCTCCACGCGCTTGCGGCTCGCGCCCAGCCCGCCGATCTTGATCTCGTCAAGCGCTGACATGGTTGCCTCCAGCTCGCTTAGCTCTCCTGGGCCCGGAGCTTGGCCGCCGCCCACAGCACCGACTTGACGATGTTCTGATAGCCGGTGCAGCGGCAGAGGTTGCCGGACAGCGCCCAGCGCACGTCCTCCTCGGTCGGGTCGGGGTTGGTGTCGAGCAGTGCCTTGGCCGCCATCATCATCCCTGGGGTGCAGAACCCGCACTGCAGCCCGTGCTCCTGCTTGAAGCCTTCCTGCAACGGGTGCAGCTCGCTGGCCGTGGCCAGGCCCTCGACGGTGGAGATCTCGTGCCCGTCCGCCTGGACGGCCAGCATCGTGCAGGACTTCACCGCCTGCCCGTCCACCAGCACCGTGCACGCGCCGCAGTTCGTCGTGTCGCAGCCCATGTGCGTCCCGGTCAGCCCCAGCCCCCGGCGGATCAGGTGGGACAGCAGCAGGCGGGGCTCGACCTCGGCGACCTTCTTCACGCCGTTGATGGTGAACCGGATCCGCCGTGTGGGGATGCCGCCGGCCGCCGCGTCGCTGACGTCGTCGGACACGATTGTCATCTCAGGCCGCCCTCTCCGCCGGCTCGTCCGCTCCCGGCCCGCCCCCAGACCCGGCCCGGGTCAGGAGGCGGGTCACGAACGTGCGCACCATATGCCGCTTGTACTCCGCACTGCCGCGGTGGTCGGTCCTGGGCTGGGCCGCCGCCGCGGCCAGGTCCGCGGCTCCCTCGATGGCCTCGCTGGTCAGCGGCTGCCCGGTGAGCGCCTGCTGTGCCCCGGTGGCCGCGATCGTGGACCCGCCCACTCCGGTCAGTGCGATCCCGGCCCGGATCACGGTGCCACCGGACATTTCCAGCGCGACCGCGACCCCGACGGTGGCGAAGTCGCCGACTCGCCGCTCCAGCTTCAGGTAACCCCCAGCCGGCCTGCCGCGGCGGGCCGGGATGACCGCCTCCACGGCGATCTCGTCCGGCTCCAGCGCGGTCTCGAAGGGGCCGGCGACGAAGTCCGCCATGGCGATGGCGCGCCGGCCGCCGGGACCCTGCGCGATCACGGAGCCGCCGAGGGCCAGGACCACCGAGGCCCAGTCGCCCTGCGGGTCCGCGTGGCAGAGCGAGCCGACGAGCGTGCCGCGGTTGCGGACGATGGGGTCGGCGATCAGCGGGGCGGCGGCGGCCATCGCCGGGTGCTTGGCTTTGAGCAGGGCCGAACGCTCCAGGCTCACGTGCCGGCACAGGGCGCCGACGTGCAGAGTGCCGTCGGGGTCCTCCCGGTGGTAGTCCAGCCCCGGGACGTTATTGATATCGACGAGCAACTCCGGCGTGGCGAACCGCAGCTTCATCAGCGGGACCAGGCTCTGGCCGCCGGCCAGCACCTTCGCCTCGTCGCCCGCTTCGCGCAGCAGCCCGATCGCCTCGGCGAGTGAGGCCGGCGCCTCGTAGCGGAACCGTGCCGGGTACATCGAGGTCCCCCCGCCTCATCCCTCGGGGTCGGGCACGGCCACCGGAAGCGAGTCCTCTTCTGGGTCGGGTCGTGGCTCCTGGTGTGGCGGCCATGGCCCGGCCACCGGCTGCCCGGCGATCTTGAGGTAGTCGATCAGCTCGGGCCAGGCCCAGACGGTGGGGCTCGTGCCCGTCTTCGGCGCGTGCTCGATCAGTTCGTAGAGGCGCGGGTTTCCCGCGCTGTGCCCGTCTGACTCGATGCGCATGGTGCGCTCCCGGGGTAGGACGGCTCCCCCGCACAGCACGTCTCGGCTGACATTCCCTCCATGATCTACCCGGCCCGCCCGCCCTCGCAATGGGCGTGCGCTCAGATACGACCCAGGGTCTTGCTCGGCGGCGCGATTCCCGCCCGGCGGAGATGCCGGATGCCCTGGGGGTTGAGCCCGAATTGAGGCAGCGTCGTGATGGCCCAGGCCATGACGTCCTCTTCCGCCATGGCGAAGACGGGCCGCTCGGCTTCGGCCACCAGGAGGGCGGTCCGTGACTTGATGGTCTGGACGGAGATGCCCAGTGATCCGCCAATGGCGGCGATGTTCGTCCAGACCTGGGCGGCACCGTGCAGGTTGGCGATCGCCAGGTACAGGATGCCGCTCAGCGCGGCAGCGATGATGGAGAGCACCGGCCAGTAATGCACGATGACCCGGCGGATGATCACCCACGACCGGTGCAGCGCTGCCGCGGTAGCCTCCACGTACCCCTCCGGGCTGAGCAGCCCGGCGGTCGAACGCTCGCCGGTCAGGACCATCCGCCACAGATCGCCTTGCGGGCGCAGGTAGTCGCGCATAGCCGAGGCGACGTCAGCCTTACCACCCTGCTTGAGCTGGGGCTGGCCGGCTTCTATCGTGACGGCTGCCAGTTCGCTCCAGCGCCCGAGCGACGTCGCCACCACGGCCGCGGCGTGCTGGGGGAAGTGAGCGGACAGGGTCTTCAGCCATTCCTGGAGCTTGGCAATCCGCGGACGCGTGAGCTGCGTGACCAAGGCCCGCTCCACTGCTTCGAGATCGTGCGGATCCGCTGGCGGGTTCACCGTCTCACGCAGCGCGGAACCCAGCTCGTAGGCCCGCTGAATCTCTGGCCGAGCGGACGCCAGCACCGTAAGGGTGTCCAGGTTCAGTGCCTCGAACGCCGGGTCGCCCGCCTCCTTGTCGGGGACATCGGCAGGCAGGTTCAATCCCTGCAGCTCCGGTTGGCCGCCCAGGCGCTGCAGCAAGTGTTCCAGCCGGCCGCGTTCAAGCTCCCGGCGTGGCTGGGGCGGGAGCTGGGCCACCGTCAGCAGCTCAGGAAGCGTGTTGTCAAGCGGAGACGGGATGTTCCCGTACAGCACCGCCATCGTCCAGCCCGCGTCCAGCGCTAGTTGGACCGCGGTTGGTTCCGGTGGCGGCTGCTGCGCGTTCTGCGCGGGTTGCTCGGTCATTGTGGATGTCCTTTCGTCATCCCCGCCACGGCCGGGCCGGCTGGGGCAGGAGCGGGGGTATCAGGAAACGGGGTGGGCCGTCGAGGTCCAGCACGTCATCGACGAAGTCGTTCGCGGCCGCGTCGCGCCGGGTGAGAGGCGGCAGGTTCCACTTGCGCTCGATCAGCTTGAGGACCGAGGTGTGGTCGTAGGTCGTGCTCGTCACGTATCCGGGCCTGGCGTACGGCGAGACGACCACCGCGGGCACCCGGAAGCCGAGCCGGTCGTACGCCGGCGGGCCGTTGTCGATGGCTTCGATCTGCTTGGCGTAGCCGGTCAGCCGGAGCAGCAGCCCCAGCAGGAAGAAGCGCTTCATCGGGCTGCTGCCGGGCACGTCGTCCGGCTCAGGCGCCTCGGGCGGCTGGACGTGGTCGTAGTAGCCGCCGTGCTCGTCGTACAGCCAGATCAGCAACGTCTTGGGCCAGCCGCGGCCCCGCATGACGGCGTTGATGACCCTGGCCGCGAACCCTTCGCCCGCTTGGATGTCCTGCGGGTTCTCTTCTGAGCAGCGGCCGAAATCGGGATCGACGACGCTCACCGAGGGCAGCTTGCCGGCCCGGGCCGCCTGCCAGAACTCGCTCATCGGGCGCAGGTGGTTGACCGACCGCAGGAACCCCAGCGGGTACAGATCGGCCGTGGCCTGCAGCTTGCTTTGCACGGCCGGAATGAGCTGCGGGAAGATCGCGGCGAGCACGCCGCCGAGCACGCGAAGGAAGTTCAGTCCCCAGGCGTGGGACAGCCGCCGCCAGCGGACCTGGACCGGGGACAGGTGATGGTAGTTGGCCCAGCTGATGCCGTGGGCGGACAACAGGTCGAAGATCGTCCCGGCGGCGGGGTAGTCGACCATGCCGAACGGCAGGTCGTCAATGAGCCCGTTCGCGGTGCCGGCGATGAGGAACCTCCGGTTCGGGAACGTGGGCCCCAGGCAGGAGGAAAACCACCGGGTGGCCAGCGGGAAGGTCCGGGCCAGGCCGTAGTAGAACGGCAGGCTGTCTTGATCCCAGTAGGTCATGGGCACGCGAGCGTCCCGGCCCGGCTGCGTCTGCTCCACGCTGCGCACGAACCCCTCGCAGGTCCCGCCGTCCCACTGGATGTGGCTGGCGTTCCAGCTCTGGGTGGGCACGTACTTCTTCTGCCGGGTGCCTTCCGCCGGGCGCATCCGGACCACGGTCCCGTCACCGGCCAGGTTCACCGCCGTGGGCCTGCCCTGATCGTCGAGCGCCAGCCCGTCCCCCCGGCCCCGGAGCATCCCCAGGTAGTTGTCGTAGGAGTGGTTTTCCATCATCAGGATGACGATGTGCTCGATCTGGGGCAGCCGGTCGCTGCCCATCCTCATCTCGGGCTGCGGGCGCGCGCCGGGATTCACCGCCCGCCGGGTCACCCGCCGCCGGGCCGCCGCCGCTTCGATCCGGCTCAGCATGGCCATAGCCTCCCAGATCGGGCCGTCTCAAAGCCGGATCTCAGCCGATACTGTGCTCACAGGGCGATGGCTGCCGGATCGGCCCAAGATCGATGGGGACTTTTATGCCAAGGATTAATAGAAAGTCCCCATCGATCTTGAAACGCGGGGCGGGATGCGGCCTCCTGCGTTTTAGCGTTCCTGCTCGGTGGGGCGGATCAGGATCTCGTTGGCCGCGACGTGCCTGGGCCTGGTCACGATGTAGGTGATCGCGTCGGCGATGTCGGTGGCCTCCATCCGCTGGCCGAACTGGGACCGGATGCCCTGCAGGATCTCGGGCCGGTTGTGGCTGGCCAGTTCCGTGGCCGTGGCGCCCGGCTCGATCAGGCTGACGCGGACGTAGCGGCTGGCCAGCTCCTGGCGCAGGGACTCGCTGAACGCGCCGACACCATGCTTGGTGAGGCTGTACACGCCGTTGCCGAGGCGGGCGAACCGGCCCGCCACCGAGCTGAGGTTCACCAGATCGGCGACGTGGCGCGGGCCGTTCCCGGCGGCGCGGAGCAGATGGGGCAGCGCCGCGTGCGTGCAGTAGAGCAGGCCGAGCACGTTGAGGTCGACCATCCGCTGCCACTCCGACAGCGGCGCGCCGGCCACCGGTCCGAGCAGCATCACCCCGGCGTTGTTGACGAGGGTGTCGAGGCGGCCCAGCTCGGCGACGGTTCGTTCGACGGCGCCGGCCGCCTGCGGCTGGTCGGTGATGTCGCACTCCAGCACCAGCGCGGTCCCGCCCTGCTCGCGGATCTCCGCGGCCAGCGTCTCCAGCCTGTCCTTACGCCGGGCGGCCAGCGCCACGGCCGCGCCCCGGGCGGCGAGCGCGGCGGCAGCGGCCGCGCCGATGCCGCTCGACGCTCCGGTCACCAGCGCCACGGTGCCATTCAGGACCGTGCCATCCAGTACCGGCTTCGTCGTCATCGTCCCAGCCTATGGCGGCGTCCTCGGCCCGGCCTACGGCCGGCACGCCGCGAGTTTTGATCCGGATATCGGGGGCAGAGGGGGCAGTCAGCGGTGTCAGGACCAGCCTGGCGCCACTGGAGCAGGGAGCAAAGCTGTGAGATTCGGGCTAGTTCGCGCCGTGACGGCGGTCGCGGGTGCGGCCGCCTTGTCGGTGCCGTTCGTCGTCCCCGCGGCCGCGGCGGCCACCGGGCCGGCGTTCGTTCATGGTGTCCTGCCTCCGCCGCCGCCCGGCTCGACGTCGGTGAACAACCAGGCGGCCGAGCCGCAGATACGAGCGGACGGGGCGGGCAACTTCTACATCTCGTCCGAGAACGGGCTGGGCTCGGGTACCGACGCCTGGTCCTCCACGGACGGCGGGCACACCTACAACTCGCTGCCGCAGCCGAACGAGGAGTCGTCCACCTCCGGCGGGACCACCGGGTTCGCGCCGGGGGGCGGTGACACCGACCTGGCCACGGCCCCCGCCGTCAACAGCCTCGGGACCAGGAACGTGTATGTGGCCAGCCTGACTCTCGGCAGCGTCACGGTCAGCCTGTCCCAGGACGGAGGCCACACGTGGACGAACGACGTCACCTCGGCCAAGGTGCCGGGGGACGACCGGGAGTGGATCGCGGCCACCGGGACCAACGGCTTCTACCTGTCCTACCACGCGGTCTCGGCCGGGGATGAGATCATCGTGAACCAGGGCCAGGTGGTGGCCGGCCAGCCCACCACGGTGCAGACCTATGACGCCATCAACCCCGCGCAGACCGACATCTACCTCGGCACGGTGGCCGACAACGAGATCGGCAACATCGCCGTGGATCCTGCCACCGGCAACGTGTACCAGATCTTCGCCGGCTGCCCGCCCAGCCCGACTGCGGTCGAGAGCTGCCAGGCGCTCAACACCGTCTACATGGCGGTCGGGGTCCCCTCCACCGGCGGCGGGGTGACCACGCTCAGCTTCACCGACTACATCATCTTCCAGTCACACAGCGCCACGACCGGCTTCGACAACAACTTCCCCGCCGTGGCCGTGGACGCGGCCGGCAACGTGTACGCCACCTGGTCCAACGACCACAACGTGTACCTGGCCCACTCCATCGACCAGGGCCAGCAGTGGAGCGCACCGGGGAGGGTCAACTCCGGATCGGCCGCCACGACCGCGATCTACCCCTGGCTGGCGGCCGGCGCCGCCGGGAAGGTGGACCTGGTCTTCTACGGCACCCCGGCCGGGGCGAATTACCAGACCTGCGGCCAGACCGGCAGGTACAACTGCCAGAACGAACCGTGGTCGGTGTTCTTCGCCCAGAACCTGAACGTCCTGGGCGGCGGGACCTGGAGGCAGACCGCGGCCACCCCGGTGGTCCATCACGGAGGGGTCTGCCAGGGCGGAGTCTCCTGCACGACCAACGGCAACGACAATCGTGACCTCTATGACGACTTCGGCGTGGCCGCCAGCCCGGTCACCGGCCTGGCCTCGATCACCTACAGCGACGACCAGTACGCCGACAACACCGGCACCGCCAACTCCGGCGAATGCACGGCGGCGAAGAACAACACCGTGAACTGCGACCACACCGACTTCGCCACCCAGACCAGCGGCAGCGGCATCTACTGACTCAGGCGGGCCGTTGGAGATGACCAGGGCGCCGTCCGGCGGGCCGCAGGCCGGACTACGGATCACCCGGCTGATGGAGGACCGTCGCCGTCCAGGCTGGTGAGGAACTCCCGCAACGCCTGGCGGTACGGCGCGATGGTGGTGACGTCGGCGTATTCGGCCGGGCCGTGCTGGCCATCGCCGCCCACGCCGAAAGCGACGGCCGCCACGCCCTGCTGGTAGTAGAACCGCGCGTCGCCGGCACCGTGCTTGCGCAGCAAGCTGCCGCGGTAGCCCTGGTCTCGCGCTGCCTGCTGCAGGCGGCGCACCTCCGGGCGGCCGGGGTCGGCATAGTGCGGCGGGTCGGCGTGCTCCACCACCGGCGTGACACCCGGCTCGCAGAAGCCCGCCAGGTAGGCCGCGAGCTGCTCGGCGGTCTTGCCGTTCAGGTCGGTGTCCTGGGGCGGGAACCTGATGTCGAGCCACGCGTCCGCCGCCGCCGGGACCTGGTTGCGGGCGGTGTTGGGAGTCTGGAGCCGGGCCAGGTTCACCGTGGTCCGCCAGGCTTCGGCGGCGGGGACCGGATAGGCGGCCAGCACCCGCTCCACGCTGCGGATCAGCTTGACCAGAGCGTTGTCACCCAGCCAGGGGTAGGCACCATGGGCCGCCCGGCCGGCCGCCCGCAGGGTGGCGGCGACGATGCCCTTGGACTCGGTCACGATGTCCAGGCCGCTGTGCTCGCCGATGATGACGAAATCGCCGCTGACGCCCCGCTCGATCTGGTGCCGCGTGCCATCCCGGCCGCCGGTTTCCTCGTCGGTGACCAGTTGCAGCCCGAGCGGGTAGGACAGCTGGCCGGCCAGCTCGCTGAACACCTGAGCTTCTACCAGCGCCGAGATCTTCATGTCCTGGGCACCCCGCGCGTACAGGCGGGTCCCGTCGCGGCGCGGCCGGAACTGCTCCGGCTCGCCCGGCACCACGTCAAGATGAGCGTTGAGGATCACCCGGAAGTGCGGCCGGTTTGGCCCGTGGTAGACGAGCGCGCTCGGCTTGCCGCCCGACTCGAACCGTTCCACGGTGCATCCGGGGGCGGTGAGACCGAGGACCAGGTCCAGCGCGCGGGCCAGATCGCCGGGCCGGTCACAGGTCGACGGGATGGCCAGCAGGTCGTCCGCCGCCAGCAGGAGCGATCCGGTGTCCATCTCCTAGGTCAGTTCACGCAGGTACTGCGGCAGCATGCTGCGCCACGTGGGCCAGTCGTGCCGCCACTGCGGGCCCCAGCTGTCCACCCGGTTCGGGATCCCCTTGGCCCCCAGCGCGTCGGCCATCCGCCAGGACTCGCCGATGTCCTCCCACTCGCCCTCACCGGAGGCGAGCACCGCGAACCGGCGCCTGAGCTGGTCCAGCTGCGGGCCGTCCAGCCCCGGCAGGAACTGTAGCGGCGCCGAGAAGTACAGGTCCTGACTCCACGCGTCGTCGTAGAAGCGCTCGATCCGGTAGCTGCCGCTCATCCCGATGGCCGCGCCGAACACATCCGGGTAGCGGCACAGCACGGCCACCGCGTTGAACGCGCCGATCGACGCGCCGGCGGTGATGATGTCCATGGCCCGGCCGCCCAGATCCGCGTGGATGGCCGGCACGACCTCCTGCCGGATGCAATCGTGGAACTGGTTGAGCAGCCACATGCGATGCTCCACCGGGCCGGCCTTGCTGACCATCGCCTGCCCGGCCACGCTGTCCACCGAGTACAGCTTGACCCGCCCGTCGGCGAGCAACTGTTCGCACGCGCCGACCAGGCCGTAGCGCTCAGCCTCCCCGGCGTCGCCGCCGGCCGACGGGAAAACCAGCACAGGCGCGCCGAACGTGCCCCACCTCGTGACGGTGATCTCGCGCTGGACGCGCCCCGAGTACCACCGCTCCGCGACCTTCCCGTCGTCACTCATGAGAGGACTCCTCCGGAAGCACGGCAGTCAATGAATCTATTCATAGAAGAACTTCTGTGGGCCGGGGAAGATCCAGGACAGGGCCTCCCGGAGGCGGTCGCGCCAGTTTTCCCAGCTGTGCCCGTCCCGCGCCTCGACGTAGCGGACGGTCATGCCCGCGGCCTCGAAGACCGGGACCATGGACCGGTTGGGCACGATCAGCGGCTCGTAGACGCCACAGCTCATGAACACCCGGTCGGCGACCCGGCGCGGCGCGGCGCGGTAGCGGTTCATGAACCGCACCACCGGGTCGAACGCCGGCCCGCCGCCGTGGTCGTGGCCGATGTCGGTGAAGACGAACGAGCCGGACTGCAGCAGCAGCGAGCCGTAGACCCCCGGGTAGCGCCAGGCGGTGGCCAGCGAGGCGACGGCCCCGAAGCTGGCGCCCATCAGGCACCGGGCCGACGGGGTGCCGGCCAGCGGGAACTCCGCCTCCAGGCGGGGGAGCAGCTCGGCGGTCAGGTAGCGGGCGTGCGCCGCCGAGTTGGAGTACTCGGTCAGCCGGTCGCCCGGGTACACGAACGCCACGATGGTCTCGGCCACATCCAGCCGGTGAATCAGGTTGTCCAGCACGGTCTTGGCCGCCGCGTACCCGAGGTAGTCGCCGCCGTCGTGGACGATCAGCAGCGGGTAGCGGGCGTTGCGGCGGAACAGGGCCGGCAGGTAGAGCGTGACCCGGCAGTCGCGGCGCAGGGCGCGGCTCGGCACCACCAGGTCGGTCAGCGCTCCGGGCCGCGCGTCCGGATCGGGATGGATCCAGTCCGGTATCTCATAACCACGCACGGAGCAGACCGAGGAGCTGCCTACGGGGCTGTGGGCGAGGCGCGGGTTCAGCGGGTCGTTCATCCGCTCGCGGTGGTCTCCGCGCACCACCTCGATCTGGTACTCGATCCGTGAGCCGTCGGGCAGCTCCAGCACGGCGTACCACAGGTCGGTGCCGCGCAGCCGCCGCAGCGGCAGGTGGTCGGGCAGGCCGAACGTCCGGTGCGCCACGAACACCTCGTCGGCCTCGCCCCGGTACAGGAACGTGCAGCGGTCGCCCTCGACGATCGGCACCTCGTGCCGGGCCAGGAAGCGGTCGATCGTGACGGGCTGCAGCGGCCGGCGATCTAGCAGCCGGTTGATGGCCAGCTTGCGGCCAGCGGCCGGACCGGTCGCCGCGATGGTCACGCTGCCTCCAGCGAGGTCACCCGGCCGTCGGGGGTGAGGATACGGGCGCCCGGCGGCCAGTCCTCGCCGGCACCGATATCCAGCCTGGTCCCGGATTCGAGCAAGACGCAGCGGGCCGGCGCGAACCGCTGGGCGAAGACGCCCATCCGGGCCGTGTCGTCGAGCAGCAGCCTGGCACGGGCGTGCGGCAGCAGCACCACTTGGCGCAGCAGGCTCAGCCCGCTGCCGTACACCTCGGGGTGGCCGGGCCCTTGCGGAGCCCGGTCGTGGAACAGGACGATCTGGTCGGTCAGCGCCATGGCGCCCGCCGACCAGGCGATCACCGGCGGCTGTCCCGGCGCGGAGCGCAGGGCCGCGGCGATGTTGAACAGGTGCAGGGTGTCGGTGAGCACGCCCACGTGACCGCCGGCGATGACCAGCGCGGCAGCTTCGTTCAGCAGGCCTTCGACAACCGTACGATGCCCGGCGATCACCGGCCTGTCGTGGGGCCGCAGCCTCTCGAAGAACTCTCCGCGCACCTGGTTGACGTGCCTGCGGTGCGCGGCGTCGAGCTCGCGGACCGCCGCCACGGCCTCGGTGACCGCGCCGGCCCGCAGCGGGTCGCCGTGGCCGTTGCGGCGCTGCAGCGCGTAGACCGCCTGCAGCGCGTAGTCCAGCCGTAGCAGGTAGCTGTCCTGCAGGCCGGCCAGCACTCCCTGGAGCGCGTGCTCGCCCGCCGCGTACCGCGGATCCCGGTCCTGCACGTCCAGCCAGCGCTGATAAAGCCCGAGGTTGACCGCACGGCCGCCGACCCTGGCGGTCAGCTCGGCGTCGTCGGCCTCGCGCTCCTGCCACCCGGCGGTGATCGTGGCCAGCGGCCCCTTGAGTCCGGCCAGGCCCAGCGACCGGACCACGCCGTCCACCGTGGGCCTGCGTTGCGGCCCCAGCAGGGTGATCCTCATGAGGCGTGGACGTGCAGCGTGCGGCCCACGGCGTCGAGCATCTCGCGCAGCGCGTCGTAGTCGGGATGGCGCATCCGCACGTACGCGTTGGCCATGTAGCCGGCTTCCACCGGCTGGGTCGGCGTGCCCGGCGGCGGCAGGTGAGCATCGAGCACCCACTCGCCGTACTGCTGCTGCAACTCGCCCACACCGCTGTACCCGGAGATCTGACCGTCGTGGTCGGGGCGCAGCGCCACGATCCCGCTGGCGTACCGCCGGGACGGCGTCCCGCTGGTGCCGCCGCTGATGATCGCGTTCGCCCACTCGCGGTAGATGTCGATGTCGTTGCCGGCCGAGTAGAGGTCCCAGGCCCCCACGCCCGGCGGCCGGCAGCCGATCTCGGAGAACTTCAGTCCCTTGGGTCCGAAGAACCATTCCATGTGCGTCGCTGACGTCTCGATCCCGAGCGCGGAGATGACCCGGCCGCCCAGATCCCGCAGCTCCCCGTACTCCGGCACGGTGTCCATCCGGTTGGTGGAGACGAACTGCGGCGAGATCCACCGGGTGCGCATCGCATCCAGCACGTTCGGGTAGTAGTGCGACACGAAGTCCATCGCCACCCGGCCACCGGTCGTGATCGTGTCGTAGAACCCCTCGTGGCCCTCGATGAACTCCTCCACGGCGATCGACCCCACGCCCCGGCCGCCGAAGACGCCCAGGGCGTGCTCCAGCTCCGCCGGGCTGTCCACTCGCGTGGTGTCCGCCGCCCCCGCGCCGCTGCGCGGCTTGAGGATCAGCGGGAAGCCCACCCACTCGGCGAACGCGTGCACCTCGGCGGCGCTGTCAGCCGCGGCGGACGCGGCGGTGGGCACCCCCGCCTCCCGCAGCGCCTGCTTCATCGACGGCTTGTCCCGGCACAGCCAGGTCGTACGCACCGAGGTGCCCGGGATCGAACACGCCTCCCTGACCTGCGCGGCGGGCAGTGTGTGCGCTTCGATCGTCGCTTCGAGCCGGTCCACCCAGAGCTTGTCCTGCACCCATCGGACCTTCTGGATCATCGCGTCGACGTCGGTGACCGACGACACCTGCTCGTAGTGGTGCAACCACCCCTTGAGCTGGTCGTCCAGCATCTCGACGGGCGATTCGCCGATGCCGGTCACAGTAGCACCCGCCTCGGCCAGCGCCCGGGCGAACTGACGCTGGCTGGCCGGGAAGAACGGCTCGACGAACACGACATTCATGTCTCGCATGGTACGGCCCCGGAGATCGCGGAGGTGTCAGGTGCTGATCCTGACAATGACGGCGGAGCTGGCCCCGGCCGTCAGGCTGATGCCCGTCTGCGGGTTGACCGGCAAGGTGGTCCAGGTGCCGTTCCAGGGGGTGTCGCCGGTGATGGTGTCACCGCCCAGCGTGGCCTGGCCGCTGCCGGCGTGTCCGGGCGGCACGCTGGCCAGGGTCATCATCGCCGCACCCCGCGGCGTGGGGCCGGGCGGGGTGATCGTGACGGCCGCGTTCGCCGCTCCCGCACCATGTGTCTTGTTGATGATCGTGAGGTAGTCCTCGCTCGCTGTGCCGACGCAGTAGGCGGTCAGGTCGATGCTCTGCTGGTTCTGAATCGTCACCGATTGAATCGTCACCGGTTTGACCCGGCCCGCCGAGGCGAGGGAGAACGCTTTGATGCCATAGCCCTTCGGGCTGATCGCGTAGCCGCCGCCCTTGGGATCGGGCACGATCGTGCCGGTGTAGTACCACTGCTTGTTGTGGAAGTTCACCCCTGCAGCCCCGCGGGCCGCCCACCAGTGCAGGTAATCCAGCGCCCAGAGCGCCGAGGCGAATGCGTTGCTCGCACCCGGGACACCGCCGAGGTAGTCGTTCGACTCGGTGAGCCGGCACGACAGGCCACTGGCGGCCGCCGGAGCGACGATGTTCGCATGCAGCCACGGATAGGGCGTGTACACGGTTCCGGCCGGCTGGGTCCCGGCCACGGTGGCGTTCACCCAGACGGCGGACAGCATGTTGGCGATCGCCTGCGCGGCGCTCGTGCCCCTGGGGTCACCCCCCACGTAGTAGTGCTGCGTGAGGCCCGCTATCCGGCCCGAGCTCTGCTCATCGCGTGCGAACCTCTGGGTCCACGACACTCCGCTTCGCGGGCTGGGGGTAAATGTCTTCGTGCTGTACGCTCCGGTCTCCGGCCCGGACAGCGGGGCCTGCGGCGCTTCGTCCCCGACCGCGCTGGCGAAGCTCCGCCAGTCGGCCAGGTAGGACGGGTACGCGCTGCCCGGCACCCCCGGCACCGTCTCGTAGATCCTCGGGTCCAGCGGATGCCCGGGATAGGTGTGATAGGAATGCCAGTCCGGCTCGTTACCGATGGCGAAGCTGGCCAGGTTCTTCTGGTAGTGCTGCCAGATATGCCCGGCGATCCTGGCGTCGACCGACCGCAGGTGCGGTATCGGATTCGAGCCGGGGTTGAGCAGCCGCAGCGAGTAGATGACGTTAGCCTCGGTCGCCGCGGCGAAGGCAAAGAGGTTGTCGATTCCGGTGAAGCCATCGCTGCCCGTGCCCGCCGGAATCATGTCGTCTATCGAGCCCCCGCCGATCCGCAGATTGTGCAGCCCCATGTTCCGGAACAGCGTGACCAGGGACTTATGCGCCGGGCTGAAGAGGTAACCGGTCACACCCGCGTTACCGGGATTGAGCGCGCCGCGTTCAAAGCTCAGCCCGGCGAAATCATGGGGCACCACCGCCCCCGGATGCTGGTGGTCGATGGTGATCGTGATCATGGCGTCCGGTCCGTGGCGAAGCTCAGGCTGCCCCGTGGGCGTTGAAGGTGCACCAGTTGACGAAGCTGCCCGGCTCCTCGATGTCCTGGGACTCCCTGGCCGCGTGAAGTGTGCGGGCCAGGGTGGACCCGTGGGCCAGGCGGCGGTGCACGGCGATCATGAGGCCGACCGCCGGGACGTCGGGTACCACGGCGGCACTGGCCAGGACGCCGAGGGTTCCCCGGGCCAGGAGCGCGCCGACGAGGCCGAGCACCTCGTGGCCCGCGTAGCTGGCCTGAGTCCCTGACTCGCAGGAGGCCAGGATGAGCCGGGGCGGCGCCAGCGCCCGCGCGTACAGTTCCTGGACGGTCATGGGGCCGTCGCTCAGGATCAGCGAAGAGAACATGGGATTGTCCGCTCGCAGCACGCCATGGCAGGCAAGGTGCGCGAGATCCGCGTCCTCGAGGGCCCTGGCGACCACATCGGCGGTGCTGTCGGGTGGCGTGATCCGCTGCGCCGACGGGTACAGCCGGGCCAGCGACTCCACCTCCTCGATGGCCCCGGGCAGCTCAGGCCCGGCCACCAGGACCACCGGCCGCCTGGCGGCGTGACCTGCCCGTCCGGCACTCACGCCGTCGGCGGTGCGCGCCCAGAAGGTAGCGGACGGAGCCAGGCCGACCGGGCCGCTGTGCAGAGCCGCCCAGGGAATACCGTCGAGGCCTGGCAGCGGGATGACGACAAGCTCGGCGCCGGTGCTCACGCCCAGCGGAGCCACGAGAAGCTCGGTGAGCCGGCGGATGCGCAGATCCGCGCTGGCCCGGGCGGCGGCGAGCTCTCCGGCCGGACGGGCCTGGACCAGGCGGCGTAGCGCGAACAAGAAGGCGCGCAACTGCTCCCTGACCGGCCGCAGCGAGCCGAGGGGGATCACCCCGCTGCGCCGCGGTTCGATGACGACGGCTACCAGATCGTCACGCCGCCGTCCGTACATGATGAGCACCCGCCCGTCAAGGCGGTCGCGCAGCGCGCCCGCCGTGACCGGAGTGACCGGCGCCTCCGCCACCGGGCCGGCCTGCCAGGTAGCCCGCCGGATCCGCTCCTCGATCGCCGCCTGCTCGACGGAAGGCTCGGGACGCATGCGGGTGGCCGCGGCTACCCCGCCGTCGCCGGCCTCGTGCTGTCCGGTTTGGATGGCGCGCAGGGAAGCAAGATCAGTCCGGATCTCCCCGAACGAGGGGGGTTCGACGGCCAGCAGGGCGGCAGCCCGGCTTCGCTCCATCCAGTTCAGCACGCGGGCCGGTGATCCGTCACCGACGATCACGTCCATGCCGATGAGGCCCAGTTCCGTGCCGTGATCAGAGGCCAGGGCCCGCAGCTCGACCGACGGAAGGCGGCCCCGGTGACGGGCGAGGTCACTCAGCCCGCGCCGGCAATGGACCAGGGCCTCATGGTCGCGGCGCCCCAGGCGGGCGGCATGAGCGGAGGCGAGCTGGCCCCTCAGCCTGACCAGCACGGCCGCTCTGCGAGCCAGCCCAGCCGCCCGGGTGAACGCCGCGATGGCCTGGCGCCGCCGGTCCAGGGCCGAGGCCAGCCGGCCAGCGACGAGGAAGCCCTGCACCGCCGCCGAGGTGATTCCCCGGGCGGCCAGCAGCCGGGCCGCCGCGCTCGTCTGGCGCAGGTCGGCATCGGTGACCTTACCGCTGTTCAGCCGGGCCTCCGCCGCGATGATGACGGCCCGGGCTCGCCAGGGGGCCCGGGTCTGGCGCTGGAAGGCCACGGTGGCCGCGTCGGCCGCCGCGACCGCCGCCAGGTCATCGCTGGCCAGCAGGTCGAGCTGCGCCACCCGCAGCTGGGCCTCGGCCGCCATCAGCGGGATCCCCGCATCGGAAAACTCCTGGACCGCGCGGCGGGCCGCTTTCCCCGCCTCGGGCAGCAGCCGCAGCTCCATCAGCGCATCCGCGTACTCGATGTAGAGCTCGCCGTGCGGCAGGGAGGCGTCCCTGAAGGCCTCCGCCGCCTCTTCGAAGATGCCGATGCCTTCCACGTACCGGCCGGATTTGATCGTGACCCACGCGCGAGTCTCGATGATGCTCGCGACGAGTGCCGGGCCGATCTCGGCGGCTCCCGGCGTCTGGCTGAGGCGGCGGAGGGCCGAGGCGTAGCGCCCCTGCTCGGCCTCGATCAGGGCGAGGTTGTTGGCGCACTTGGCCTTGCGCAGCGGGCCGACCCCAGGATCGGTCAGGAGCCGCTGATAGCTGGCCGCGGCATCGGGAAGCCGCCCGCTGTTCTGCCACAGAACGGCCCGGCTGAACTCAAGCTCAGCCGACCGTGGGCCCGTGACCAGCGCCGCGGCGGCATCCAGGTCCCGGCGTGCGGCCGTCAGCCGGCCCAGCTCCTGGCTGACCGCTGCCCGGCTCATCAGCACGTCCGCCAGCGTTTCCGGCATGGGATGGCGGCGCGCGATCCGGCACGCCTCGTCGAGCAGCCGGATGGCTGACCGGTCGTTCAGCCGCGCCCGTTCGGCCCACGCCAGCGCTCGGAGCGCGAGGGCCAGCGCTTCCGGCTGACGTGCCTGTCTCGTCTCAGCGACCAGCGCCTCGGCTACCGGGCGGAATCGGCGCGGGTTAGCTGCCACATCGGTATAGGCCTGGCGCGCGCGTATCACTAGCTCTCGCCGTGGGTCTGTGTTAGGCAGGGAAGGCTCCTGCCGCTCAGCCCCTCGAGGCGTGCCCGCGTTCGGCGTCATGTGAAAAGGATGGGTGACATCAATGCCATCTGGCGAGCGCAATACCGATGATCCATCCCGCGGTCAGTCCACCCCGTCTGAGACCGCTGCGTGGAAACAACTGGCAGCAGAGGTACAACGTCAGGCTGACGGGCTGGCACAGCTCCGCTACGAGCCCGTTATGAGGCACCAGATACTCCGGCTCCTCCAGGAGCGACGGCGCGGAACTGACGTCACACAATTCGATTACCTGCCGGCCGATGAGGGTTTCGACCCCTTGGTGGTGCGAGGTGAGCTGCTGATCACCAGAGACTCAGCGGAAAGGGACCGGAGCCGCCTCGACGCACTGGGCTTGCGAGCAGAACGGCAGGACTGCGCGGAGCGAGGCTGCGAGGAGCTGCACAAGCAGGTGCTGAGGCTGACCCACCAGGAAGGCCCGGACCATATGGGGCCCGGGCAACGAGCCGACCTGGCCAAGACCCTGCGAAGCCGGGGCACATCGGCCGCGTTGACCGCCGCCGGCACGAATGCGGCCGTGGTCAAGAGCACGGGCGGGCCACGACCCGTGCAGGCCCGCGCCCTGTCCACGTCCCCCGGTGGAGGGCCGAGGGTGGCGATTATCGACACCGGTATCTCGGAGCAACGGCGTGATACGGTCTCGTCCCAGAGCCAGCCCGATGACCTGCACGAGTTCCCTCTAGGGAACTCCGCGGCGGAGGTCGAGGAGCGGGAGAAGTATCTCAGTCTCGACGCCGGCCACGGCACGTTTGTCACCGGCATCGTCCAGCAACTGGCCCCGCATGCCGACATCACCGTCTATCGCGCCCTGGACAGCGATGGCATCGGCAGCGAGGTGCGCATAGCGTGCGCGATGATCCGCGCGGTCAAGGACGGCAACCAGATCATCAATCTCTCTCTCGGCTGCCAGACGCAGGACGACTATCCGCCGCTTGCCATCCATCGCGCTCTGGAGCTCATCTGGGAGTGGGAGCGCGAGCACGGCCAGGAGGTCCTCGTCGTTGCGGCCGCCGGCAACTACGGCGATACCAGGCCGTGCTGGCCAGCGGCGTTCCGCAGCGTCGTGTCCGTGGCCGCCCTCACCTCTGACATGACGCCCGCGAGGTGGTCCAGCCGAGGGTTCTGGGTCATGTGCTCCACGATCGGACAAGGCATCAGCTCGACCTTCGTGGAGGGAACCGAGTCGCCGTTCTATGCCTCCCCCTCGTCGGCACCTCCTGTGCCGCTCGCCGAATTTCACGGCAAGCCGCCCTGGGCGGCATGGAACGGTACCTCGTTCGTGGCCCCGCAGATCGTCGGCAAGCTGGTCCAGTTGTGTCAGACCAGCGGGCAGTCGCCACGCACCGCACTGCGTGACCTGCTCGCGGAGGGCAGTCCGCTGCCTGAGTTCGGGAGGGCGATAGAGATCCTTCCGGGTATCTGAGCATGATCGTTCGCCCGATGGCGTATCACCGCCCACGCCCCGCATTCTGTATTTACGGGCGAACACGGGAACATGTCGCCGCGCCATATCCGCCGCTCAGGAGGAGGATGGTGCGTATGGGGAGCACCTCCAGGGTCGGTTGGCTGGTCCGGGCGAGCGCCGACGGCGATGAGGCAGCGTGGACGGAGCTGGTGCATCAGTATGCGCCCCTGGTGATGGCGGTGATCCGGACGTACAAGCTTGCGCCCGCGGATGCGCAGGATGTCAGCCAGACGGTCTGGCTGCGGCTCGTGGAACACCTGGCGAACCTGCGCGAGCCGGAGGCGCTACCAGGCTGGCTGACGGTAACCACCCGGCGTGCGTGCACCCGTCACCTGCAGCGCGGAAGATGGGAACAGCCGGTGGATCCGCACTGTGATGAACGGATCGAGGTATCCACCATGGCCAGTCTCGACGCCGGCCTCCTTCGCGCCGAGCTTCGCCAGGCCCTCCGGGACGGCCTCGCCGAGCTGGACGAAAAGGACCAGCGGCTGTTGCGGCTGCGCACCGCGGACCCGCCGATGTCCTACGCGGAGATCAGCGAGCTGCTCGGCATGAAGATCGGCAGTATCGGTCCTTCGCTACGTCGCTGCCTGGACCGGCTCAAAGACACCAGTGCCATGCGTGCGTACGCGGCAGCAATTCTGTTTGCTGAAGAACGGGAAGGCGATGACCGCCATGAGCTCGTCCGGATGGACAGATGACGAACTGCTGCGCGAGCTACGCGCTGCACTAAACGAGCCGCCAGTTGATGAAAGCATCATCCGCGCCGCTGAGGAGGCGTTTGCCTGGCGAGCAGTAGATGCTGAGCTGGAGCTCCTGCTCCTCGACGCCAGCTCAGACATCAATCCTGCCCTCGTACGCGGCGACAGCTCGCGCACGCTCACCTTTAACGGTGAGCGGTTCAGCGTGACCGTGGAGATCGACGAATCGGGGATCGTAGGGCAGCTGATCCCCCCGGGACCGGGTCAGATCACGCTGATCACCCCCGATGGCCCGCAAGCGCTCGCGCATGCCGACGAGGTAGGCTACTTCTCACTCCCGGCGCCCGCGCGGGCGCCGGTCCGCCTGGAATGCGTAGTTGGTGACGACCGCTTCGTCACGGAGTGGGCGACTCCTTAATTCCGGCAATTCCGACGTATCAGCCGCGCCTTGTAGTGCTCCGTAATGGTGACGATTGGGTCATTTCCGGCATTCACAAGGAGCGTCATCATGGCCACGGAAACCGGCAAGACAGCGGGCGCCAAAGCGCACGTGGTCCCAGCCGAACGCGGAACGTTCAAGTCCCTGCTGATTACCAATCCGAACTACTTCGGCACGGCCCAGGAATCCGGCTTCCCGGTCGTTACGGAGATCGCGGGTGACACGACCTACGAGGAGATCGACTGTATCAGCTATAACCCTGATCTCAATCTGCTCGAGGCGACCATCTCCATCAAGCAGCAAAGCGGTTACGGCGGCGGCCTGTGCCAGGCCGGGTCGCTGGAGTTCATCCGGTTCTTCCTCGACTACGGCTCCGGATGGGTCGATGCCGGGCTGGCCACGGTCGAGGTGCACGATCTGCCCGAGGCGCTCGACTGCTTCGACACGCCGGTCTTCCCGCTGAGCTACTCCGCTACCGTGCAGCTCCAGCCGGAACGGCAGCCCTGCTGGTCGCCGGTCCTCCCGGCGGTCCGGGCCATCCTGTCGTGGTCGGTCATTCCCACGGGACCCGATTTCGTCCCAGTATGGGGGGACGTGACCCAGTGCACCATCCAGATCAAGCCGAGGCCGCCATTCGTCCTTGAGGCCCTGGCGGATATCAGCGCCGAGATCAAGCATCCCGTCAAGCTTCCGCCGCCGTTCGCCTACGCCGGCCATATCCCGCTACCCGGGCCGCCCCCGGAGGGTCTCGATACCGCTGCGCTGGCCCGGCGGTACGCCCCGGAAACCGAAACCGAGGTGCCTGCCCACCGGTTCGGCTTCAGCGAGCTGGCGCAGGCCGCCACCTCGGCCAAGCTGGACCAGGAGACCATCACCCAGAAGATCGCGGCCTGGGAGGCTCTAGGCCTGAGCTGGGTGGAAGCGGCCAGCGCCCTGAACGAGACCGACGCTGACGTGAGCTACGAGCAGCTGGAGTGCGTCGGCCTCGACAACCACGTGGACCGTCTGGTCGCCAGCTTCCGGGTCAAGCTTCCCTACGGCTACAACGGCAGTCTGTGCCAGCTGGGCAGCACCGAGTACGTCGCCTTCTGGGCGTCCGGGTGGGACGACAGCTGCGGCTGGACCTACCTGGGCACAGCCGGCGTGGCCGTCCACGACATCAGCCCGCTGCCCGAGGACGGCCTGTGCTACGCCGCCATCCTCCCCGTGGACTTGACCCACCAGCGCCAGCCCTGCCAGGAGCCAAAGGAGCTACGCATCCGGGCGGTCCTTTCGTGGAACGTCCCGCCGTCGACTTCGGATCCCGATGCGCTTCCCACCTGGGGAAACTCCCTCGACACCCACGTCCAGGCCGGCCCCGGCGTCGCCGTGCCGCCCGGAACGGTCACGCCGCTCATCGGCCTGATCGGAGGGATCCCGGTGATAAACATCAGCCCGGTCACTGGCCTGACCACCTCCCTGGCGGCGTTCGCGCTCCTCGGCGGCAGCGCGCCGGCCGATCCCGACGGACTGGGCCGTCCCTGCCCGTTCGCCGAGACCGTGGCCATCCAGGGCCCCTCCTTCCCCGGCTACCGGTACCGGATCCAGGTGAAGCGGTCCACCGACGTCAACTGGACCACGGTCAACAACTCGTTCACCGCATGGGACGAGACCGGCACGATCGCCACCCACCAGGTGGCCAGCGGCGACTACTTCAACTACCTGCCGGACTCGCTCAACGTCGACAACCTGCTCGCCGTGTGGGAAACCGCTGGAAACGACCTGTGGAACGTGAAGATCGACATCCTGGGCGTGGCCGGAAGCGATGTGCACCAGGTGCAGCTACACAACTCCGGCCTGACCGCATCGATCGACATCGAGGTCTTCGCCGGCAATTGCGGGAAGTTCCCGGCCGGCACACACCTGGCCGGTAAGTTCGTCGCCCTTGACGAGGCCGATGGGCAGGACTACCTGGCCCACTCCA
>DASZAD010000106.1:0-2594 GCA_035945415.1 Streptosporangiaceae bacterium | reverse complement strand
TGGGGTCGGCCGCCGCGGCCGCCTGCATGCCCTGCCACGATGAGGCGTTGAACGACCGGTCGTTGATCCCGCCGGTGACGGTGACCATGCAGCCGAGGAACTTGGTCCCGCCCGCAGCCGCCGAGCTGGTCGACGTGCTGGATGAGCTGCTACTGGCGCTCGACGAGGCCGAGCTATGGCTACTGCCGCACGCGGCGATGACCAGCGTCGCCGACACGGCCAGCGCCGCCGTGGCCCATGCGCTGTGTTTCACGCTTACCTCCACTGGGCCAGGCACTACCAGCGCCTGGCCTCGCATTCGTCCTGGGTTGTCCCGCAGGCTATGCCCGGTTGTCTCGCCTGGGAAGGGGACACGCGTCGATCCGGCCTGCTCGTTGCCGAATCGGAACCCGAATTTGATGGCATTCCTGGCCTGCCAGACATACAGCCGCCGTTCCTGACGGGCGTCTTGGTGCTTTCCTACAGGCTGATAACGTCCTGGACCGAAGTGCCGGAAGTGCCGGAAGTGCCGGTGCCAGAGGCACCGCCGTTAGGCGCCGGGACGCCGGGGAAGTCAAGCGTGACGGTCAGGCCGCCGCCGGGCGTCTCGTCCAGGCGCGTGGTGCCGCCGTTGGAGATGGCCAGCCGGTGCACGATGGCCAGGCCGAGCCCGGTGCCGTTCGGGCTGGAGGTGGTGAACCGCAGGAGGGCCCGCTCGCGGTCCTCGGCGCTCATGCCCGGGCCGTTGTCGGCGACCGTGATCCGCACCCCGGCCGCGGTGGCGGACGTGGTGAGCCGGACCAGATTACCCGGGTGCAGCGCGTCCAGGGCGTTGGCGATCAGGTTGTCCAGGATCTGCTCCAGGTGCCCCTCGCCGATCCAGGCCAGCACCGGCCCGCCCGCCGAACGCCCCACGCCGAGCGCGCTGCCCAGCCCGCTGCCGCTGCCCGCCGTCGTGGCGATCAGGACGATGCTCCGGTCGTCGGCCACCGGATGCCAGGCCACGACCCGCTCCCGGGTCACCTCGGCCACGTCCACCGCCACCGGCACCGGCACCACGTTCTCCGCGCGGGCCACGGTCAGCAGGCCGTCGACCAGCCGGGACAGCCGGGCCAGCTCGTCCAGCGCCCCGGCCAGCTCGTGGCCGGTCTCCGGGTCGGAGTGCGAGGTGTCCGCGGCGAGCAGGTCCAGCCGCAGCCGCAGCGCGGCCAGCGGGGTGCGCAGCTGGTGCGACACGTCCGCGATGACCGCCCGGTTCCCGTGTACCAGCGCCTCGAGCCGTCCGGCCATCGTGTTGAACGTGGTGCCCAGGCGGCGCAGCTCCGGCGGTCCCGACCCGACCTTGGCCCGGATGGCGAGATCGCCGTCGGCCAGCCTGCGGGCCGCGGCGTCCAGGCCCTTCAGCGGCCGGCTCACCCAGCGGGCCAGGCCGAACGCCACCAGCGCCGCGGCGATCATCGCCACCGCGGCGACCGACCCGAGGATGACCCACAGGGCGACGATCTCGTGGTTCAGCGACTTGGTGGACCTGGCCAGGAGCACCGTACCGACCACCGTGTCGGCCAGCGGGCCCTGCCCGACGACGGGCATCGCCGCGATCACGTACGATCCCGCCATCTCCGTCACCGGCTGGACCGGCTGGCTGGCCAGGATGGCGGGCTGGGCCTGCTCGCTGGCTTCGGTGACGAGCTGATTCCAGTTACCGGCCGGGAAGGCCGCATCGATCTCGTGGTGACCGCTCCTGGCCAGCACGAGCAGGCTGTCACCGGCCTGCCGTGCCTCCTTGACCATCGTGAGCAGGGAGAATGTGGCCTGCGCGGTCGCCTTGGCCGAAGCTCTGATGTGGTTCGGCCCGGCGCGCTGGGCGGCCAGGATGAGCTCGGCCTGGGCCGAGACCGCGTCGGTGCGGGCCGTGCCCGCCGCGGCCTGGCTGAACGAGACCCGGTCGTGCGAGGTCGCGTTGAGGGTCAGCGGGACCACCGCGCCGACCAGCACGATGGCGGTGAACGCCAGCAGCATGAACAGGATCCGCCGGGTCATGGTTGACCGTCCGGGTCGGCGAGCCGGAAGCCGTGGCCGTAAACGGTCTCGATGATGCCCGGGTCGCCCAGCTTGCGCCGCAGGGCCGCCATGTGCACGTCCAGTACCTTGGTCGGGCCGTACCAGTGCTCGTCCCAGGCCCGCTCGAGCATCTCGTGGCGGCTGACCACCCGTCCGGGGTCGCTGGCCAGGCACTCCAGGATCGCGAACTCCTTCGGGGTCACCGCGATCTGCTGCCCGGACACGCGGACCTTGTGCGTGCGCAGGTCCACGGTGAGCGCTCCGTGCTGCATCACCTGCCCCGCGGGCTGGCGGCTGCGGCGCAGCACGGCCCGGATCCGGGCCAGCAGCTCCTGCAGGCCGAACGGCTTGATCAGGTAGTCGTCGGCCCCCTCGTCCAGGGCCAGCACCCGGTCGGATTCCTCGCCGCGCGCGGTGACCACGATGATGGCCGCGTCGCAGGCCTGGCGGAGCCGGCGGCAGACCTCGATGCCGTCGATGTCGGGGAGCCCGAGATCGAGCAGCACCACGTCCGGCACCGGCCAGTCCAGCGCCGCCTGGCCGGTGGTGACGCT
>DASZAD010000105.1:0-9558 GCA_035945415.1 Streptosporangiaceae bacterium | reverse complement strand
GCGATCGCCGCATACAGGGCCTGCGACTGGGCCGCCCAATCACGAACGCGTATGGGCCGGGCGGGCTCGGTGCCGAGCCGGCGCTGGGCGGCGAGCGCAGCCACGTCAGCGTCGCTGACGGCGTAGCCGCGGCCAACTTTGCGGGCCGGCAGGACACCCTGGCGCACCCAGCCATAAGCGGTCTGGTAGTGCACGCCGAGGGCCCCAGCGGCCTCGCGCAGGTCCATTCGCCCTCCCGGGATTGCTGCCTGGTTGGAATCTTAGTGTATTTTAGTATTGTTTTCTACGGCACGAGCGCCTCCGCGTCACAGCGGCCCGGACACCGGTCGCCGCGGGTGTGCCCGGGCGGGGCGGAGGCCCGTCCGTGCACGCAGGACTAGCCCGCGGCCACGGCCGCCAGGAGCACAGAACGGGGTGGAACCTTGACGATCCAGGGCCAACCGGGCGGGCACCGGCCCGACCGGCCGCGAGCAGCCGTCGTCGGCGCCGGCGTGGCCGGGCTGACCGCGGCCTACCTTCTCCAGCGCGCCTATGACGTGACCTTGTATGAGGGGCAGGACCGCCTCGGCGGGCACGCGCACACCCACGACATCCCCGCTGGCGATGGCCGTTTGCTGGCCCTGGACAGCGGGTTCCTGGTGCACAACACGCGCACCTATCCCAACCTGATCCGCCTGTTCGGTGAGCTTGGTGTCGCCACCAAGGACGCCGAGATGAGCATGTCAGTGCGCTGCGAAGGATGTGGCTTGGAGTACGCCGGCTCCCGCGGCCCGCTCGGGCTGTTCCCGGCGATGGGCTCGGTCGCCCGGCCGGAGTACCTGGCCGCGCTGGCCGCCGTCCCGGGATTTTACCGGGACGCACGCAGGCTGCTGGCCTCCCCCGGTCCCAAACCGCTCTCACTGGGCGAGTTCCTGCGCCAGGGCGGCTACCGGCGCTACTTCGTCACCCATCTCGTCATCCCGCTGGTGGCCGCGGTCTGGTCCTGCCCACCGGCGGAGGCGCTGGTCTACCCGGCCCGGTACCTGTTCGAGTTCCTCGACCATCACGGGATGCTGCGGGTCGCCCGCTCCCCCGGGTGGCGCACCGTTACCGGAGGTTCACGCTCCTACGTCGATCGGATCGCCAAGCAGCTCACCACCGTCGCCGCCGGGGTGCCGGTACGGGCCATCCGCCGGGTGACTGGCGGCGTGGATATCTACGATGACGGCGGCGGCACCCGCCACTTCACCAGGGCCGTGATCGCCACCCACCCAGATGAGGCGCTGCATCTGCTTGATGCGCCCACCGCGGCCGAGAAAGAAGTCCTCGGGGCATTCCGATACACCTCCAGCCAGGTGGTCCTGCACACCGACGGCGCCCTGCTCCCCCGGGCCAAGGCAGCCCGGGCGTCGTGGAACTACCTGCTGCGCGACTGCTCGGCCACGGCTGCGAACGTGCACGTCAGCTACCACCTGAACCGTCTGCAAGGACTGCATGAGCCAGCGGACTACCTGGTCACCCTCAACCCATTCGACCGGGTCCGGCCGGACCGAGTGCTGGCGCGCATGACCTATGGCCACCCCGTCTACGACCAGCAGTCCGTAGCGGCCCAGCGGCGCCTTCCCGGGCTGAACACGCTGGTGCTCGCCTACGCGGGCGCCTACCACGGCTGGGGGTTCCACGAGGACGGCTGCCGGTCCGGCATCGAGGCGGCACGGGCCTTGGGGGTGGACTGGTGACGGCGGCGCTGTACCCAAGCCAGATCACCCACGTCCGGGCCCGCCCGATCCGGCGCACGTTCCGCTACCACAGCTACCTGTGGCTCGTTGACGTTGACGACCTGCCGCAGGTCCCACCTCCACTGCGCCCCCTCGCCCGGTTCCGGTCCCGCGATCACCTCGGCGGCGCGGGCGGTTCGCTGCGCGTCAACGTGGACGCCTACCTGGCACGCCAGGGCATCAGCCTGGCCGGTGGCCGGGTGCTCATGCTCGCCCACGCAAGGGTCCTGGGCTATGTGTTCAACCCGCTGACGGTGTACTGGTGCCACTACGCCGACGGCACCCTGGCCGCAGTCATCGCCGAGGTCCACAACACCTACGGCCAGCGGCACGCCTACCTGCTGCACCCGGATGCCCGCGGCCGCGCGGAGGCCGGTAAGGACTTCTACGTCTCACCGTTCCTGCCGGTCGCCGGGCGGTACCGGCTGCACCTGCCCGAGCCGGCCGGCACCCTGCGGCTGAGCGTCACCCTGCACCTTGACGGCCAGACAGTGCTGGCCGCCAGCGTGACCGGCACGCGCCGCACCTACACCCCATGGCGCCTGCTCGGCTGCGCGCTGCGCTCCCCGTGGGTCACCGCTCAGGTCAGCGCGCTCATCCGCTGGCAGGGCATCCGGCTCGCAGCCCGGCGCCTGCCGATCTTTCCCCGGCCCGCCCAAAACGCACAGGAAGCCGTCCAATGACAACAGCGACCACCTCCGCACTACCCCCCTCGCCAGACGGCCAGGCGGTGCCGCCTGCGCAAGGCGCCCAGCCGACAGCCCCGGCCGTTCCGCGTGGCCCGGTGGCCCCGGCCCGTGCCGCGGTGGCACGGGCGTTCCTGAGCTGGGCGGCCACCCGCCTGCCCATCCAGGTCCAGGCCCCGGGCGGCAGGCTGTACGGTGCTGGCGGCCCAGGATCCCCGGTTCTAGTGATCCGCGACCAGGACCGCTTCTACCGGCGCCTGGGCGGCGGCACGGCCGGGCTGGCCGAGGGCTACATGGCCGCCGACTGGGACTCCCCGGACTTGGCCGGCCTGCTCACCGTGTTCGCCGAGCACCTAACCGGGCTGGTGCCCCGGCCGCTGCAGGCGCTGCGCCGCTGGTACGTCCCGGCCGAGCCGGCCGCCGAGGAGGCCACCATCGACGGTGCCCGGCGCAATATCCAGCGGCACTACGACCTGTCCGACGAGCTGTTCGCGCTGTTCCTCGACCCGTCGATGACCTATTCGAGCGCGCTGTTCGCGCCCGGGGACACGCTCGCCGCCGCGCAGCGCCGCAAGATCGACACACTGCTGGACCGCACCGGGACCGGGCCCGGCACCACGGTGCTGGAAATCGGCACCGGCTGGGGCGCCCTGGCAATCCGGGCCGCGGCCCGCGGCGCCCGGGTGACCACGCTGACCATCTCGCCCTCCCAGTACGCCACCGCCCGGCGGCGGGCCGCGGCCGCTGGGGTTGCCGACCGGGTCGACATCCAGCTGCGCGACTACCGGCAGGCCACCGGCCGCTACGACGTGATTCTGTCCGTCGAGATGATCGAGGCCGTCGGCGAACGGTACTGGCCCGCCTACTTCTCCATCCTCGACCGGCTGCTCACCCCCAGGGGGCGGGCCGGGCTGCAGGCGATCACCATGCCGCATGACCGGATGCTGGCCACCCGCGGCGGCCACACCTGGATCCACAAATACATTTTCCCGGGCGGGCAGATCCCCTCCCTGCAGGCGATCACCGACACCCTGCGCGAGCACACCAGCCTGCATGTCACCGCGGACTACCCGATGGGCCTGCACTACGCCCGCACCCTCGCCGAATGGCGCAGGCAGTTCCTCGGCGCCGCCGACGAGGTCTCACAGCTCGGGTTCGGCCCGGTCTTCCAGCGCATGTGGAACCTGTACCTGGCCTACTCCGAAGCCGGCTTCCGGTCCGGGTACCTCGACGTGCACCAGCTCGTCCTGGAGCGCAGGTGGTGACCGGGCCGAGGTCCGGCCGCGCGAGGCCACGAGCCGGTCCGGCATACCGTCAGGACATGACCGGGGCGTGGTTTCCGCGGCTGGCAGCGCGTGACCTCGACGGGCGCGAGGTGGCACTGCCGGCCGGGCTGCCCGGCGAGTGGACTGTGGTCATCGTCGCCTTTCGGCGTGAGCAGCAAGGACTGGTGGACTCGTGGGTGCCCTGGCCGGAGCAGCGAGTGGCCGCCGACCCCTGGCTCGGGTTCGTTGAGCTGCCAGCGATCGGGCTGCGCTGGCAGCCGGCCCGGCCGGTTATCGACGGTGGGATGGCGGCGGCCGCCACTGGTTGGCGCGGATGTTGCGGGCGGCGTCGTCGGCGGTGCGCTGGATGCGGGCCTCGCGGGTGGTGCTGGTTTGGCGTTGGTGATCCATTCGAGGATGGCCCGCCGCGCTGACCGCGGAAAGGCATCCCAGTGTCGACGGGCGCCGGGGGTCGCGTCCAGGGCCGCGGCGAGGCCGACGGGTTCGGCGAGCGTCTCGGTTTCGTCCAGGGCGGTCCAGGTGCCGTTGGCGGTGACGGCGGTGACGGCGGCGAGGCCCGCGGCATGCATGCGGCCGGCGGCGGTGAGCTGCTCGATGCGGGCCTTGTTGCGGGCGGACCAGTTGCTGGCCGGCCTGCGGGGCGTGAGCAAGCGGGCGGAGCGCTGGTCGTCGATGCTGGGGGGACGGCTGTCGATCCAGCCGTAGGCGAGGGCCTCCTGGACGATGGCGTCGTAGGCGAGCGAGGCCGGCCGCTGGCTTTCTTCCAGATGACCAGCCAGATGCCGGGGCTGGTGCCGTGGTTGGCGTCGAGCCAGGCGGCGGCCGGGCTGGGCGAGTGCCTGATGGGCGGGGTCTTTCAGGAACCCGTTGAGGCCTTCGATGGTGTTGCGCAAGGTGGCGTGGCGGGCCTGCCAGCCGGGTGAGGCGTAGGGGAGGTCCTAGCGGTAGCGGGCGTAATGCTCCGCCTGTGTGTGCCCGGATGCCGAGCTGGCCGGCTCGGTAGTCCATGACCGGGGAGTAGCCCAGCGCGCGGGCTGGGAGCCGGCTTCTCAGATAGCCTGTTCTTGTGCTGATCGTCCCGGGCATCGAGGTCGACCAGGCCCGCCTGGCTGAGCTGTGCGACAGGTACGGGATCGCCGAGCTGAGGGTGTTCGGCTCCCGGGCCCGCGGCACCGAGCGGCCGGACAGCGATATTGATGTCCTCTATACCCTCCGGCCAGGGCGTCGGCTCGGCTGGGAGATCGAGCAGTTCGCGGATGAGCTGGCGGATCTCTTCGGCCGCCCGGTTGACCTGGTGTCGTTGCGGGCGCTGCACCCGCTGTTGCGGTCATCGGTTCTCGCCGAGGCACGGCCCCTGTATGCGGCGTGACGTCCTCCTGCTGACCGAGATGATCGAGGCGGCCGAGCAGGCACAACACTCACCAAGGGCTTCACGGCCAGTGACCTGGAAGCAGACCGGCAGCGCCGGGATGCCCTGCTGTGGAACTTCACGGTCCTGGGCGAGGCGGCGGGCCAGCTCTCCGAGGAGATCAAGAGCCAGTTTCCCCAGGTCGCCTGGCAGCAGCCGGCCCGCCTGCGGAATCGGATTGTTCATGGCTACTGGTCGATTGACATGGGCATCCTGCACACGACCGCGACCGAGCAGCTCCCCAGGTTCGCGGCAGCTCTGCGCCTGGTCCTCGACGCCTTGGACGAGTCGCGGTTATCTAACCGCCCGGCTGGTTGAACGAGCAAGAGACGCCAAGCCACTCACGGGCTCGCATGCCCCAGTTAAAGAGACCACCCACCATCGATCAGTCACGGAAAGCAACCATAGTGTGCCGCCGACCGCACGCTGGAAGGCTCGCGGAGAGTTCGCTGTCCATGACCGGCGGCCCGCCCGGAGAGCGAGGTCCGGCAGCCACCAGCGTGATCATCGCGGCCAGCAGCGCAACACGTCCCGCGTGCCTGCGCACCGGGCAGCGTCAGCGTGAGCAGCGGACCTGGGAGGACCCGGTGGCTGCCACCGGCACCCCGGGTCGCGCGCTGGAGAAGAGCGTGCCGCCCCCCCGGCCGCGTAACCGCCAGAGGAAGCGCCCAGGCCGGGTCCGGCGTAGGGAACCGCCGGGGGGAGATCCCCGGCGGCATGGGCCATCCGGTGCCGGGGGGCCCATGCCGGGGGCCCATGCCGGGGATGCCACTGCCGGGGAACTAGGCGGTGACGGCCTGCTTCTGGTCGCTGCTGGTGACGTGGATGTTGCGGGGCTTGGCCGACTCGTGGACCGGGATGATCAGGGTCAGCACGCCTGCCGCGTAGTCGGCGGCGATCTTGTCGGCGTCCAGGGTCTCGCCGAGGAAGACCTGCCGGGTGAAGGTGCCGTAAGGCCGCTCGGCGACGATCATCTCGGCCCCGTCGGCCTTGACCGGGACGCGCTCGGCGCGGACGGTCAGCACGTTCTGCTCGACGGTCAGGCTGATCGAGCCGGCGTCGATGCCGGGCAGGTCGAAGTGGATGTAGAAGCTGTCGCCCTGCCGGTAGGCGTCCATCGGCATCGCAGCGGGCCGGGCGGCGGTGCCGAGCACCTGCTGGGTGAGCCGGTCCAGTTCGCGGAACGGGTCGGTACGCATGAGCATGATCGGATGCCTCCTTCATCAGTGTCAGTGGTCATGCCACGCTCACGGCATCTATATACCACCCTAGAGAATTACCCGACAAGACTCGACTGAGATTTTCTCCTGCGCCATACTGGAGGACAGGCAGCGTGCGGCTGACCGTGCGAAGGGACGGTGATGGTCATGGCCGCTGCGGGCCCGGGCGGGTCCGGCCCGGATCTGTACCAGCTCCTGGGAGTGCCCCGCGAGGCATCCCGGGATGAGATCGCGCAGGCATGGCGGCGCCGCGCCAGGGCCGAGCACCCCGACTCCCGGCCGGGCGACGCCGCCGCACCGGTCCGGTTCCGCTCCCTGGCCGGGGCCTGGCACGTGCTCAGCGACCCGGCCCGCCGCGCCGCCTACGACCAGGCGCTCGGGCACCATCAGCCCCCGGCCGCCGCCCCGCCGCCCCGGATGACGCGCCCGGCCGGCGGGACGCCCCCGCTGGGGACGCCCGGACCGCCGCTGCGGGCCGGCCCGGTCCGGGTGGAAGGCCCGCGCGGCGCCGCGGCGCCCGCCGGCCGGGACGAGGAGGAGCTCAGGCTGGCGATCCTGGCCGGGCTGGCCCTGCGCTACCTTGCCTGGGACCGGTATCAGCCGTGGTGAACCCGGGGTGGACGGACCCGGACCGCGCCCTGTTCAGCATCTCGGTCGCCGCTGAGCTGGCCGGGCTGCACCCGCAGACACTGCGGATCTACGAGCGGGAAGGGCTCCTGGACCCCGCCCGCAGCGCGGGCGGCACCCGCCGGTACTCCCGCAGCGACATCGACCGGCTGGCCGAGATCTGCGCGCTGACCGCCGACGGCCTGAACCTGGCCGGCATCCGCCGGGTCCTGCAACTGCAGGAGGAAACCCGGCAGCTGCAGGCAGAACTGGCCCGCCTGCGGGAAATGGCCGACGGCCGCCCGCCTGGCGCACCGGGGACCGGCAAACCCGGGGCCCGCCGGGCCGCCGGCGGCGCACAGGGCCCCGGTACCGGCCCGGATTAGCTGCGGCCCCGCTCGCGGCCGAGCCGTTCGTGCAGGCTGGCGGTCAGGGCGCGCTCGGCGGCCAGGTCATCTTCCAGCGCCAAGATGCGCAGTGCGGCGGCCGGAGACCTGGCCGGGAGCATCCATGGGCTGGCGCCTGCACCGCTCGAGCCGGGCAGGGCTGGGCCACCGCACCCCGCTGACCCAGCCCGCCCGCTCGAACGCCCGGATCAACCCGGCAGACAGGTCAAGCTGACCGCGGTCGACTCCGTGCCGTGCGCAAGCCGGATCCGAGTGGTGCGTGTTGTGCCAGCTCTCACCCAATGACAGCACGGCGAGCGGCCACAGGTTGGTGGCCCGGTCGTGCCGGCGCGTGGTAAAGGGCCGGTTGCCGAACAGGTGGCACAGCGAGTTCACGCTCCAGGTGACATGCTGCAGCAGGAAGATGCGGACCAGCCCGCCCCAGAGCAGGGCCAGCAGTGCGGCACGGGCGCTGCCCGCGCTGAGCGCCCAGCCGGCGGCACACGGGATCGCCAGCGAGGCGACGCACAGCGCCGGAAAGGCACTCGACACCCTCCGCATCGACCGGTCAGCCAGCAGGTCGGGCGCGTAGCGCTGATGCGATGTCTGTGTCGGGTCGCCGCCGAACAGCCACCCGACATGGGCATGCACGAGACCGCGCAACTGGCCGCCCGGCCCGGTCCCGTACCGGTAGGGCGAATGCGGGTCGCCGGGGCGGTCGGTGAATGCATGGTGACGCCTGTGTGTAGCGGTCCAGGCGATGACATCGCCCTGGAAGCTCATCGACCCAGCGATCGCGAGTACGACTCGCAACGCCGGCCGGGCAGTGAAGCTCCGGTGCGTGAGGCACCGGTGAAAACCCACGGTCACCCCGAACCCGGTCAGCAGGTACAGGAACACCGCCAGCCCCACGTCAGCCAGCCCGACGCCGCGGCCCCACAGCAGCCACAAGGCAATTACCAGCCCTACGAAGGGGCCCGCTACAAGCACCATGGTTACCGCGACCTGCATAGCCCGCTGCCGTGGGGCCTGCGGAGCAGGTTCCGCTGCCGGGAAGGCCCCGGTGCCGTCGTATTTTGCTGTCGCCACAGCTACGGTCATCGTTCCGCCTCGTCCTGAGGAAATGCAGCGAGGCGATCTCGAGACCGGCGTAGGGTCCAGACCTGATCGGGAACTCGTTCAGGCTGCTTGAGCAAGCGCTCGCGGACAGTATACCTGGGGAGCCAGCGCCACTCCCAGAGACCGTCGCGGCTGCCGGACCAGGCAGGGCCGCGACGGCGCGGGCAGAACAGCTAGCCGCCCGCCGGGCGGTTCTTGCCGCCGAGCCCGGACGTGTCGCGCCGCAGAGCGAGGGCGACGACGAACGGCCAGCAGGCCTGGGCCGATGTGGTCAGCCGCTCAGCCAGGCCCAGCTCCCCGCCGCCTTGAGTTTCGATGAAGAGCCAGCCGAGCAGGGCCGCGAAGATCACGGTCACGGCGGCCGAGCCGTAGCCGCTCAGGACCAGGGGTCGCGGTGGCAGGCGCCGGGCGGCGAGAGCGGGCCAGACCGCGATGGTGACCGCACCGAGGACGGCCCACGCGAGGTGCTGTGGAGTCGGGCCGCTCGCGGGTTCCGGTGATGCGGCGATGCCGATGGTGGACAGACCGGAGACGGCCAGCAGGGTGCGGGCAGGCGCCCGGACGCCGGCCAGGCCGGCTGCGGTCATGAGATAGCAGCCGCCCACCAGGAAGAGGGTCCCTGTCATGATCCACCGGTCGGTTCCTGCGTCCCCGGCCAGCACGCTGATGGTCTGCCGGACCGGGCTGTAGGAAGCTGGCTGGACCGCATCGGCGGCAAGCCAGGCTCCGATGAGCAGTACCGGCGCTAGGCCGGCGGAGAGAACCGCCCACCAGGGAACCGTGCCCTCAGCCCGCACCGGGAATGCGGCTGGACTCGCCAGCCGTCGCAGATGATCCTGGATGGACCCCGCGCGGGGAACGTCGGCGAGCCTGCCCGGCTGACCCATCTTCGGCCCGGCCATCAGGCTGATCCTGCCCGCCGGCGCGTCCCGGTTACCGCGGCGCATGGGCCGTCCTGCGGGCCTGGACTCAGCCCGACTGGCCGGCGATCGCCACCCGGCAGCTCCCCTACGGGGTCTGCCTGATCGTTGCCGGACGTTGTGCGCGCAGGGTCTGGGCGCGCAGCAGTCATAGCGTCTCCAGCAGTCCT
>DASZAD010000104.1:0-3694 GCA_035945415.1 Streptosporangiaceae bacterium | reverse complement strand
CTGCAGATCGGGGACCGCCGCGCCGACGACGATCGGCCCGGGGGCGAACCGGCCGGCCAGCTGCGCCGCGGCGGCCAGCGGGTCGGGCGCGCCGCCGACCACCACGATCAGCCGCTCGCCGTGCAAGCCGGCCAGCAGGTCGACCCGGGCCCGCCGGGCGATCACCCGCAGGTCCTCGATCAGCAGCTCGGCCTCATCACCGTTGGCCCGCCCGGCCACCACCGCCACCGGGGAGGACTTCCAGCTCAGCGCCGACGCCCAGGAGCGCAGGCCCTCCTCGTCCTCGCCGTGGACCAGGGCGTCCACGACCAGCGCCTCCAGCCGGGCGTCCCAGGCGCCGCGCGCCTCCGCGGTGCGCGCGTAGACCTGGGCGGCGCCGAAGGCGATCTCCCGGGTGTAGCGGAGCACGGCCTCGCGCAGGTCGGCCTGCCCGCCGGGCGCGGCCAGCGTGTCCACCCTGGCCTCCACCACGTCGATGATGACCCGCACCATCTCGACCGCCTGCTGCAGGCTGACCGCCCGGGCCAGCTCGCGCGGCGCGGTGCCGAACACCTCGCCGGCGATCGCCGGCCTGATCCGCTCCGGGTGCTTGACCCAGTCGACGAAAGCGGCGATGCCGGCCTGGGCCACCAGCCCGAGCCAGGATCTGTTCTCCGCGGACATGGCCGCGAACCAGGGCAGCCTGGCGTCCATGGCCGCCATCGCGGCGGTGCCGAGCGTCCCGGTGGCGCGCTCCAGGCGCCGCACGGTCTCGGCCCGCACCTCGTCGAGCGCCGGTTCGCGGGTCGTTGTCTCCACCCAGCTAGCCTGTCACGCCCCCGGTAAAGACCCAACCCAGGCAGGAAGCGGCGCTGACAGACGGAGCCGGTCCATAAGCTCCTGGCGGGCATAAAATGCGGCCCCATAAATGCGGCCCCATAAATGCGGCACCGTACGGGCATGGACCTTGGCGGGGGCCCGTACGGTGCCGCGCCGCCGGGCAGCCGGTCCCGGCGGTGTCCAGCTCACCCGTGTCGACCTGACGTCCTCCCCTTGCCCGGGGGCGAGGGCGTCGCCCTGCCGGGTGCCAGCGTTACGGGTGCCAGCGTTACGGGTGCCAGCATTACGAGTGATAGCAGCAGGCGAGAAGGCCGGGCCACGAGAGACGACGGCAGCACCGCGGTTGATGACGCCGCGGATGACACGGTCCCTGACGGCACTGCGGAGTAAGGGCCGTGAGGAGAGAAGTTCGGACCTTCCGGCTGGCCTGTTCCGCTCATGACTGCTTTCTGACAAGGAAGAATCAGACGTAGCCACGCTGCCGGACCACTGGGCGCGCCGTTGCGCCACGGGCGCTGTGCCTAGAGCAGAGCAGTGCCCAGCCTCATTGTGGGCGAGT
The DNA here is from genome assembly GCA_035945415.1 of Streptosporangiaceae bacterium. Lineage (GTDB taxonomy): Bacteria > Actinomycetota > Actinomycetes > Streptosporangiales > Streptosporangiaceae > PALSA-505. The sequence continues at coordinate 2,316 of DASZAD010000104.1, read as the reverse complement.
CAGAGCAGATCGTCAAACAGGCTCCGGGTCAGAGCAGATCGTCAACCAGACCACGGTTGCTCAAGGTGAGACCGATGTGCGCGCCGATCTCGGCGAACAGCCCGGCGTCCGCCATCGAGAAACCGCGGCGGCCGGCCCGCCGGATCACGGTCAGCACGCCGGACACCTGGCCGTCGGCGGGCAGGGCGACGCTGACCAGGGATCCTGCCCGGGCAGCCGCCAGGATGGGCGTTCCCGACACGGTGTGACCGAACGCGTCCTCATCCTCGATGGGATCGAGCAGGACCGGACCGCCGGACTTGAGCACGTCCTTGACCACCCGGCAGTCCGGGTCCGCCGTGGTGAGCGGGCCACGCGGGCCAGCCACGGCCCGGCGTTCGGCCCGGCCGTCGCGCAGCATGTCGATGACGGCCCAGTCGGCGAAGTCCGCGGTCAGTGACTGGGCGGCCGCCGGGATCAGCCGGGAGGCATCGCTTTCGCTCAGCAGCAGCCGGGTCATCCGGCCCATGACCTCCAGCCGCAGCGATCCGTCCACCATGGCGGCGACCTGGGCCGCCTTCGGGTACGGGGCCGGGCCGATCTCCACGGTCATCTTGCCCGCCCAGGCGGCGGCCATGGCCAGCGGCTGGCTGCTGTCCGGGCCGGTCAGCCGGGACAAACCGATCCAGGCGTCCACCGGGTGGGCACGTCCGGCCAGCTGCGTGCGGATCATGGACTCGCGGCCACTGCGGAGCACCGAGGCCAGATGGCTGCGGAAGGTAGCCCGGGCGGCCATATCGATGAAGACCGGCATGGGCTTGCCCGCCATGAACTCAAGCGGCGTCCCCGCCATGGCCGCGGCCCTCGGGTTGGCCTGGCGGATCGCGCCGTGCGCGTCGAGAACGAACAGCCCGAACGGCGCGTGCCTGAACACCTGCCGCAGGAGCTGGCGTTCGCGCTCGTGGCGACCCAATTGCCTGGTGATCTGCTGGCTGCTGATCTCCAGCTCGTCGCGGCACGCCCGCAGCTCCTCCTCGGCCATCTCCAGCTCCAGCAGCGCTGCGTCCAGAGCGTCGCCCCGGCTGTCGCCGGCGGACACGCTGGACATGCGGAGCTGACTGACGCGGCCGTTCAGCGCGTCCAGGTCGCGACTGAAAGCCTGCAGGTCAAGGGCTTGGGTGGTGGGCCTCGACATCTGTATGTAGCATCCAAACGAGAGCTTGATGTCCGTTGGGACATCCCAATCAACCCAATCAACACCAGCTTACTTCCAGGGTTATGGGAATCGAAACACATCACTATGTGGCGACACCCATCGGCGTCGCGTTTGGCCTGGTAGCGCTGGGCCGGGACGAGGAGCCGTCCGCCGAGCACCTGCTGCATCAGCTCACCTCGCTGGCCGTACACCTGCTGCCCGGCTGCGCCGGGGCTGCGTTCACCGTCTGGGATGGCGGCCGGCCGGTCCGGTCGTCGCTGTCGCACGTGGATCTCGCGGCGCTGCGGGATCTGCCGCGCTCCGCGTCGGAGGACCCGGAGCGGCAGGTGGCCGTCCACGGCCGCCCGGTCATCATCCAGGACACCCTGCGGCCGGGGAAGTGGCGGGCCTTCGGTGCCTCGGCCACCGGGTTCGGCATCAGATCGGTGGTCATCGAGCCGATCACGGCCGGAGATCTGCGAGCGACCTTCGGGTTCTATGCCACCTGGCCGTACGCCTTCGACGAGCGTGACCTGGCGCTCATCGCCCGGCAGACGGGCTCCGTGCTGCGGGATGCCGAGCGCAACGAGGAGCTGGTGAACGGGGTGCGCGAGCTGCGGGCCAGCTTGCGGGCGCGCAGCGTCATCGACCAGGCCACCGGAATCCTCATAGCGGAGCGGTCCTGCTCGGCCGAGGCGGCCTTCGCCGAGCTGCGCCGGATCTCCAACCAGGGGAACGTCAAGCTGGCCGAGGTGGCCAGACAGCTGGTCAGCGCGCGCGAGAGGTCAGCGGTGGCGTGTGGCGCGAAGTCGTTGTAGTCGGACCAGGCCGACCGGGGAGGGATGCCGGTCACCGCGGCAGGCAGCTTGCGGAACAGCCGTTTGCGCAGATCCACCGGCTCGAAGCGATCGCTGTGGTTGAGCGGCATCTCTGCCTTACCGAGGAACAGGAAGCCGTTGTCGGCCAGCGCGAGCACCCCGCGGGAATCGGCACAACCCGGCTCCATCCAGGCGACGCGGCCGGTTAGGACTTCGCGCCGAGCACCTCGCTCACCGCGGCGTCGAGCCGGTACTTCTCGATGGCCTGGTCCAGGACCTCGGGCTTGACCTCGCCGGTGCGGGCGAGCTGGCTGAGCACCGCCA
>DASZAD010000103.1:0-24358 GCA_035945415.1 Streptosporangiaceae bacterium | reverse complement strand
GAGCGCCGCGGCCGCGTTGAGCAGCACTATGTCCCGTACCGGGCCCTCGTCGCCGTTGAGGACCGACCTGGCCACCGCCGCGTTATGCTCCGGATCCCCGCCGCGCAGGTCGGCGGGGGCGGCGCGGCTGAGCCCGAGCTCGGCCGGATCGAACACGGTGTGCGAGAGGCCGGACGCGGCGGCCACCCAGACCGTGGAGGTCGTGGTGGTGGTCAGCTCGTCCAGGCCGTCGTGACCGTGGAAGACCAGGGCCGAGCAGCCGCGCTCGGCGAGCACGCCGGCGAGGACCTCGCCCATCCGGGGGTCGGCCACGCCCACCGCCTGGGCCTGCGGGCGAGCCGGGTTCGCCACCGGGCCGAGGAAGTTGAACACGGTGGGCACGCCCAGCTCCCGGCGCGGCACGGCCGCGTGCCGCAGCGCCGGGTGATACAGCGGCGCGAACAGGAACGCGATCCCGATCTCCTCGGCGATCTGGGCGCTGGCGGCGGGCGGCAGGTCGATGACCACGCCCAGCGCCTCCAGCACGTCGGCAGCACCGCAGGCGGAGCTCGCGGCGCGGTTGCCGTGCTTGACCATGCGGGCCCCGGCCGCCGCGGCGACGATCGTGCCCATGGTCGAGATGTTCACGGTGCGGGCGCCGTCGCCGCCGGTCCCCACGAGGTCGGCGACGCGGCCGGGCACCTCGATCGGGGTGGCGTGGCTGAGCATGGCCCGGGCCATGCCGCCGACCTCGCCGGCGGTCTCGCCTTTGATCCGCAGCGCGACGCCGAAGCCCGCGATCTGGGCGGGCGTGGCCGCGCCTTCCATGATCTCGTTCATGGCCCATTCGGCGTCGGCCGGAGCGAGCGATTCTCCTCGGACCAGCGCGCCGATCAGCGCTGGCCAGGTCCTCCGGTGCGGCCTGGCGGTCGCGGCCTGCGTCTGCATGACGGCCCTCCGGCTGCGGGTGGCGGCGAGGCGAGATGCCTCGCATTGCTCAGGTGCGCGGCTCCAGCTCCTGGCCGGCCGCGCGCCCGCGCATCAGGCCAGCCAGCGCCTCATCCAGCGCGGCGGGATCGATCGGGTGCGAGACCACGGCGTCAGCCCGTGACCAGGCGGCCAGCCAGCCGTCGTCGCGGCGGCCGATGATCAGCAGTACCGGCGGGCACTCGAAGATCTCGTCCTTGGCCTGGCGGCAGATCCCCATGCCCCCGGCCGGCTGCGCCTCGCCGTCCAGCACCATCACGTCCGCGCCGCCCGCGTCGAGCAGGCGGAACAGGGCGGGTGCGGTGGCCACCTCGATGATCTCCGCCTCTGGCACGTCGGGCGCCGGCCGGGGCTCGATGGCCAGCCGCATCTGAGCGCGCACATCGGCGTCGTGGCTGAACACAACGACCTTCATGGACCTGGATGCTACCGGGCGCCCCGGCGATCCGGACCACCGCCGTGACTCAGGCCCGTGACCCCGGCCCGTGACCCAGGCCCGTGACCCCGGCCCGTCACCCAGGCCCGTGACTCGGGCACGGGGATTCAGTACGGGGATTCCGCCCGGATCGGGGGGTCGGCCCACGCTCCCCTACGGGCTGTCGTAATAATGGCCTCGTGGCGACCGCGAGCACGAGCGAGACCTCGCCCACCGCAGCGAGAGGGCCTGCCAGCAGGCCGAGCCTGGTCAGCGTGGGCACGATCATCTGGCTGTCTTCTGAGCTGATGTTCTTCGCGGCGCTGTTCGCGATGTACTTCACGATCCGCTCGGTCGATAAAGGCGAGGGCATCAAGTGGCCGGGCGCACACCTCAACCTCGCCCTCGGGTCGACCAACACCACGGTCCTGCTGTTGTCCAGCGTCACCTGCCAGCTCGGGGTGTTCGCGGTGGAGCGCGGCCAGGTCCGCCGACTGGGCCGGATCTGGCAGGTCGCCCGGTGGGGCCTGCGCGAATGGTACGTGCTGACCTTCTTCATGGGCCTGTATTTCGTCATCGGTCAGGGGTACGAGTACGTCAGCCTGTTGAGGGATGGCCTGACGCTGCGCTCCAGCGCGTACGGCTCGGTGTTCTTCATTCCGACCGGGTTCCACGGGCTGCACGTGTTCGGCGGCCTGGTCGCGTTCGTGTTCCTGCTCGGCCGCACGTTCGCCGCCAGACGGCTCACCCGCGAGGTCCAGGTGAGCGCGATCGTCGTGTCCTACTACTGGCATTTCGTCGACGTCGTATGGATTGGCCTGTTCACCACCATCTACCTGATCCACTGACCGGAAACCGAGGGCAGCAGTGAGCTTGATCAGCGGCCGGCGCGGGCGCTGGCGCAGGCACCGGCTCGCCGGGTATGCCGTCATACCGCTCGGACTCGCCCTGGTCGGTGTGATGTACGCGAGCATCAGCGGCCATGGCGGCCAAGCCGCGGCCTCCGCCCCGGCGGGGGCGCTGCAGAGCATCGCGCGGGGCAGGTACCTGTTCGAACAGAACTGTTCGAGCTGCCACGGCATGCTGGCCCAGGGCAAGCCCGGGGTGGCCCCCAGCCTGATCGGGGCCGGTGCCGCCGCGGTGGACTTCCAGGTGAGCACCGGGCGGATGCCGGCCAAGGAGCAGGGCGCGGAGAACGACCGCAAACCGCCCGCCTTCAGCCACCAGGACATCTACGACATCGCGTCCTTCGTCGCCTCGCTGGGCGGCGGACCGGACATCCCGGGCAGCGATCAGGTGAGCACCAGCGGCGCGAACGTCGGCCTCGGCCAGCAACTGTTCACCGCCAACTGCGCGGCCTGTCACAACTTCGTCGGCGCGGGCGGCGCGCTGACCTTCGGCAAGTACGCGCCCGACCTCAACCAGTCGACTCCCGTGCAGATCTATGAGGCCATGGTGACCGGGCCTGAGGCGATGCCGGTGTTCAACGACACCACGATCACTCCGCAGGAGAAGCGCGACATCATCGCCTATGTCACCGAGACCCGCGCCGAGACCAACCCCGGCGGGTTCAGCCTGGGCCGGATCGGGCCGGTCACCGAGGGCCTGGTGGCCTGGCTGGGCGGCATCGGCCTGCTGGTACTGGCAGCCATCTGGATTGCCGGCAAGCGGCGAGAAGAGCATGAGTGATGAGTGATGAGTGACGACAAGGCACCAGCCGCCGGGCCAGGCGGGCCGGCCGACGACGCGCCGGGCGGGCCGGAGGGCGGCGCGGAACTCACCCCGCACTCTGGAGCCGGGCCGGACGCAGGCAGCACCCCGCAGCAGCCTGGGCCCGAGGCAGAGGTTCCCGAGGCCCAGCGGGCCAGGCCGCGCAAGGTCATCGGCACCCCGCCGCCCGCGGCCGCCAGGACCCTGCTCGGCGAGGCGGAGGGCATCGCCCCGCGCGGAGGCCGGACCCTGCTCGACCCCGCGGTGAGCGGTCAGCCGGCGAGAGCCGAGGCCGTGCCGCCGGCCGTCGCGGCGGAGCGCGAGGCCAGGGCCAAGCGCACGGAGCGGCTCGTCGCGTACTTGTTCCTGCTGTCCGCGCTGGCCAGCATCGGGTTCATCGCGGCCTACATCGGCATGCCGGTGCGCGGCATAGGCCGGGCGCTCCACTCCAACCTGGCGCTCGGCTCGGCCATGACGGTGGCGTTCCTGTCTGTCGCGGCCGGCGCGGTGATCTGGGTCCGGCGGCTGATGCCCGACGTGGAGGAGGTCGAGCAGCGCAAGCCGCTCGCCTCATCACCGGCGGAGCGGCAAGCCTTCGAGGAGACCTTCATCGAGGGCGCTGAGCAGAGCGGGTTCGTCAAGCGCCCGCTGATCCGGCGCACGCTGATCGCCGCCTCCGTCCCGCTGGCTCTGGCGCCCATCGTGCTGTTGCGTGACATGGGCCCGCTGCCGGGCACCAGCCTGCGGTACACCGTGTGGCGCAAGGGCATGCGGCTGCTGGTCTTCGGCTCCAACCGTCCCATCAGGCCGGGCGACTTCGACTCGGCCGGCGGCCTGATCACCGTGGTCCCCGACGGCTACCAGGACGACCTGGACGCGCTGGCCAAGGCCACCGCGATCCTCATCAAGTTCCGGCCGGGCCAGCTGCATCCACCTACGGTCATGGACTGGACGGTGCAGAACATCGTCTGCTACTCCAAGATCTGCACGCACGTCGGCTGCCCGGCCGCGTTGTACGAGCAGACCACGCACCGCATCCTGTGCCCCTGCCACCAGTCCACGTTCGACGCCACGCGCGGCGCCCAGGTGCTGTTCGGCCCGGCGCCGCGCCCGCTACCCCAGCTTCCGCTGGCCGTGGACGCCGAGGGCTACCTCGTCGCCAACGGTGACTTCAACGAGCCGGTCGGCCCGAGCTTCTGGGAGCGCGGATGAGCACACCAGACGGGGCCTCGTCCAAGACGCTGACCGGGCTGGGCGGCTGGGTCGACGACAGGTTCCACGGGGCCGGCCTCCTCCGCACCTGGCTGCGGAAGGTCTTCCCCGACCACTGGTCGTTCCTGCTCGGCGAAATCGCCCTCTACTCGTTCATCGTCCTGCTGCTCACCGGCACGTTCCTCACGCTGTTCTTCAAGCCGAGCATGACCGACGTGGTCTACCACGGCACCTACACCCGGCTGGACGGCGTCCGGATGAGCGAGGCGTACGCAACCACGCTGAACATCAGCTTCGACGTCCGCGGCGGCCTGCTGATGCGCCAGATCCACCACTGGGCGGCCGACCTGTTCATGGCCGCGATCATGGCGCACATGCTCCGGATCTTCTTCACCGGCGCCTACCGCAAGCCGCGCGACGTCAACTGGCTGATCGGCATCACGCTGTTCATCCTGGGGATGCTGGAGGGGCTGTTCGGCTACTCGCTGCCCGACGACCTGCTCTCAGGGACCGGGCTGCGCATCCTCGAAGGCGTGATCCTGGGCATCCCGATCGTCGGGACGTACCTGTCGTTCTTCCTGTTCGGCGGGCAGTTCCCCGGCAACTTGATCATCCCCCGGCTGTACATCATCCACGTGCTGCTGATTCCCGCCCTGATCCTGGGCCTGGTGACCGCGCACCTGTTCATCATGTGGCACCAGAAGCACACCCAGATGCCGGGCAAGGGGCACACCGAGAAGAACGTCGTGGGCCAGCCCTTCTACCCGTACTTCATGGTCAAGACGGGCGCGTTCTTCTTCTTCGTGTTCGGCGTGCTGGCGCTGCTGTCCACGGCATTCCAGATCAACCCGATCTGGCTGTACGGCCCGTACAATCCGGCGTCGATCTCGGCGGGCTCGCAGCCCGACTTCTACATGGGCTTCCTGGAGGGGACGCTGCGCGTCTTCCCCAGCTGGACCTGGGATCTGGCTGGCCACACCGTGGCCTGGAACGTGCTCATCCCGGCGCTGGTGCCGCTCGGCCTGCTGTTCACCGGAGCCGCCCTGTGGCCGTTCATCGAACGCTGGGCCACCGGGGACCGGTCGCAGCATCACATTGCCGACCGGCCGCGCAACGCGCCCACCCGCACGGCCATCGGCGTGGCTGCGGTCGCCTTCTACGTCATCATGCTGCTCGAAGGCGCGAACGACCTGATCGCCGTCCACCTCGACATCCCGCTGTACACGATCACCTGGATCGCCCGTTTCGCCGTCTTCATCGGCCCGGCGCTGGCCTACTTCATCACCAAACGCATCTGCCTGGGGCTACAGCGCAAGGACCGCGAGCTACTGGAGCACGGCCTGGAGACCGGCATCATCCGCCAGCTCCCGAACGGCGCGTTCGAGGAGGTCACCCGGCCGGTCTCGGAGGAGCAGCGGGCCGTGCTCCTGTCCAAGAAGGAGCCGCTGCGGCTGCCGGCCCCGGACGCGGTGGACGAGAACGGCGTCCCGGCCCCCGTTACCAGCGGCTTGGGTGGCCGGCTTCGCGCCGTGGCCAACCGGATTATCTCGGAGAGCATTCCACTTAACGGCGGGGACCGCCCTGATGGCCAGGGCGAACTGCCCACCGGGGCGGGCAACGGCCACGCCGCGGAGCGCGCCGGAATCGGAGCCCCTTCGCACACCCACGACGCTCCTGCGGGACCGGTCGGTGAGGCGAGCCAGGGCCCCGGCCGCTCCTCGGGAGAATCAACCGAGTCGTCAGACTCTTAGGCCGTGTCCAGAGGCTCCTGGCGACAGTGAGTGCGCGCCGCTGACGAGCTACGAGGCACGGCTTAGCTCCGAGCTGGGAGGCGTCATGCGGCTGGGTTACAGCCTCGGCCCGATCGCGGGGAGCGGCCTCACCCCGGCCGCGCACGCTGACCTGGTCAGGCTGGCGGAGCGGCTGGGCTATGAGTCGGTGTGGTCCTCGGAGATCTCGGCCACCGATCCGGTCGCCTTCCTGGCCTGGCTGGCGGCGCAGACGGTCACGGTCAGGCTGGGCAGCGGGGTGCTCCAGATCGCCGGCCGCAGCGCGCTCACCGCGGCGGTGAGCGCCGCCAGCATGAGCCAGCTCACCGGCGGCCGGTTCGCCCTCGGCGTCGGCCTTTCCGGGCCGCAGATGGTGGAAGGCTGGCACGGCCAGCCCTATGACCGGCCGCTGGCCCGGCTGCGGGACTATGTCACGGTGCTGCGGATGGCGCTGGCCGGTGACCCGGTGCGGTACCAGGGCGAGACGCTGGCGGTCCCGATCGGTGAAGCGCCGCCGCCGGTGCTGGCGCCCGCGGCGTCCGGTCACTTCCGGCCGGTGCCGCTCTACCTGGCCGGGCTAGGGCCGAAGACGGTCGCTCTGGCGGGTGAGCTGGCCGACGGGTGGATCGCCATCCACTGTCCGCCGGATTACCTGACGCAGGCCCGGTCCTGGCTGGAGGCAGGAGCCCAGACCGCCGGGCGGACGCTGGCGGACTTCGACGCCGCGGTCATGGTGCTGACCCTGGTGGAGGAGGACGAGGGGCTCGCCAGGGACATCATGCGCCCGCACGTGGCGCTCTACGTCGGCGGCATGGGCACGCAGCAGGTGAACTACTACAACCGGCTCGCGCGCCGGCTCGGCTTCGGCGCCGCCGCGACTCGCGTGCAGAGCGCCTACCTGGCGGGCAGCCTCGACGAGGCGCAGGAGGCCGTCCCGGACGAGATGGTGGACGCGATGACGTTGTGCGGCCCGGCGGCCAGGGTGAAGGAGCGCATGGAGGCCTACCGCGCCGCCGGGACGGGGACGCTGATCGTGAGCCTGGTGGCCGAAGGCGCGCGGATGCGCCGCGAGCAGATGGAACGCATCACCGAGCTGATGCCGGGCTGGTGAGCTCAGGCCGTGTCTCGTGGATCTTGGTGCCAGTGTTTGCCTGGCGCGCCTCCGGCGCGACGGGCGGTGTCCAGGCGGCGTCCGGCAAGGCGGCGGAGGAGCCAACAGCACGCTGCGGAGATCCTCAGTGGGCGAACTCGCCCCGGTAGTACTCGAACACGAAGCCGATCGCGGTGAAGACCACGCAGAGCATGCCGAGCAGGAACAGCCACCACCCGATGGCCGCTCCCAGGGCGGCCAGGCCGCAGGACAGGCCGAGGAACAGCGGCCACCAGCTGTGCGGGCTGAAGAAGCCGATCTCACCGGTGCCCTGCTCGATCTCGCCCCGCGGGTCATCCTCCGGGCGCTGCGGCAGCCGGCGGCCGGTGAACAGGACGTAGAACCCGATGAGGAAGGCGAGCCCAACGGCCAGCGCGAGCGCGGTCGTGCCCGCCGGATCGTGCGAGAAGTACCAGTACACGATGTCCACGCCGCCGAAGAACACGGCGCAGCCGATGAAGAGCCCGCCCTCTACCTTCATCTCGGCTCCTCCGGTGAAGCCGAGGACTCCGAGGACGCCAAGGACTGCCTGGCGCCCAGCGACGCCCGGCCCTGCTTGATGTGCGGGTAGTGGAGGTCGAACGCTGGACGCTCGGATCTGATCCGCGGCATGCTCGTGAAGTTGTGCCGCGGCGGCGGGCAGGAGGTCGCCCATTCCAGCGAGTTGGCGTGGCCCCAAGGATCGTCGACGGTGACCCGCTCACCGAAGCGCCACGTCCGGTACACGTTGTAGAGGAAGAAGAACGTCGAGGCGCCCAGAATGAACGAGCCGATGCTCGACACGTCGTTGAGCGTGGTGGCGATCGACGGCAGCAGCGGGTAGTGGGCGATGCGCCGCGGCATGCCGATCACGCCCAGCCAGTGCTGGATCAGGAAGGTCGTGTGGAAGCCGATGAACAGCGTCCAGAAGTGCAGCTTGCCCAGCCGGTTGTCCAGCATCTTGCCGGTCATCTTCGGCCACCAGAAGTAGAAGCCGGAGAACATCGCGAACACCACGGTGCCGAACAGCACGTAGTGGAAGTGCGCCACCACGAAGTACGAGTCGCTGACGTGGAAGTCCAGCGGCGGTGAGGCCAGGATGACGCCGGTCAGGCCGCCGAACAGGAACGTGACCAGGAACCCGATGGCGAACAGCATGGCCGGCTCGAAGGTGAGCTGGCCCCGCCATATCGTGCCGCTCCAGTTGAAGAACTTGATCCCGGTCGGGACCGCGATCAGGAATGTCATGAACGAGAAGAACGGCAAGAGGACAGCGCCGGTGGTGAACATGTGGTGCGCCCACACGGTCATCGACAGGCCGGCGATCGCGATCGTGGCACCGACCATGCCCTTGTAGCCGAAGAGCGGCTTGCGGGCGAACACCGGCAGCACTTCGGTGACGATGCCGAAGAAGGGCAAGGCGACGATGTACACCTCGGGATGGCCGAAGAACCAGAACAGGTTCTGCCAGAGCAGCGCCCCGCCGCTGGAGGCGTCGAACACGTGCGCGCCCAGCTTGCGGTCGATCTCGAGCACCAGCAGCGCCGCCGCCAGCACGGGGAACGCCAGCAGCACCAGCACGCTGGTGAGCAACACGTTCCAGGTGAAGATCGGCATGCGGAACATGGTCATGCCTGGCGCCCGCATGCAGAAGATCGTGGTGATGAAGTTCACCCCGCCCAGGATGGTGCTGAATCCGGACAGCACCAGGCCCATGACCCACATGTCCGCGCCGATACCTGGCGAGAACACCGAACTGGTCAGCGGGGCGTAGGCGTACCAGCCGAAGGCCGCCGACCCGCCCGGGGTCAGGAAGCTGAAGACCAGGATCAGCCCGCCGAAGGTGAACAGGTAGTAGCTCAGCAGGTTGAGCCGGGGGAAGGCCACGTCGGGCGCGCCGATCTGCAGCGGCATGACCACGTTGGTGAACCCGACGAAGAGCGGCGTGGCGAACAGCAGCAACATGATCGTGCCGTGCATGGTGAACAGCTCGTTGTACTGCTGTTCGGACACGATGTGGTTGTTCGGTCCCATGAGCTGGGCCCGCATGATCATCGCCAGGATGCCGGCGAACAGGAAGAAACAGAACGACGTGATCAGGTACAGGTAGCCGATGACCTTGTGGTCGGTCGAGGACAGCCAGGCCGCGATCACGGAGCCCTTCCGGGGCCGGCTCAATGTGGGGAACGTCGTCTCGACGCGCGGCTGAGTGGCGGTCATTGCACACCTCCCGCCTTCTGCTGCGCCTGTTTCTGCGCCATGAACTGGTAGAACTGATGCGGCGTCACGACCTGGACCCGGAACAGCATCAGGCTGTGGTAGATGCCGCACAGCTCGCTGCAGTGGCCGAGGAAGGTCCCGGTGCGGATCACGTTGACGTCGAAGTAGTTCGTATGGTTGGGGATCACGTCCCGCTTGAACACGAACTCAGGGATCCAGAAGGAGTGCACCACGTCCAGCGAGTTCAGCCGGAACTCGATGGTCTTGTGGTCAGGGATCACCAGCACGGGCAGCGGGCCGGGGTAGGGCTGGCCGGTCAGCGTCACGTCCCCGGCCGCCGAGCCGGGCACCTTGTACTGCGGGTAGGCGAACTGCCAGCTCCACTGGAACCCGGTCACGTCCACCACGATGTCGGGGTGCCGGGCCATCCTGTCCACGTAGTTCTCGTCTTTCGCGGTGAAGTAGAACAACACCGCGATGAGAATGAACGGCACGATCGTGTACAGCATCTCGATCGGCAGGTTGTACCGGACCTGGGGGGGCAGCTCGTCGCTCTTCTTCCGGTGGAAGATGCACGCCCACAGGATGATCCCCCAGACCACGAAGCCGACCGCCCAGGCGGCGATCCAGGACCCCTGCCAGAGGGTGAGCATGGTCTGGCCCTGCTTGGTCACCGGCTCCGGCCAGCCCATTCGGGTGAACTGGTTGCTGGTGCACCCGGTCACGGCAATCATGCCCACGGCCAGCCCGGCCGCCGCCAGCGCCCTGCGCCCCGGCTTCCTGCTCCGCGGCGCGGGCTGATGGCCGCCAGCCTCCGCGACGGGTCGAGATTCTCGGCTCACCGATTGCCTTCCAAGCGGATGACCCGGCCCGCGGGCCTGCCCGCGGCCGGTGGTGGCTCCTCCTACAGCGTGTCGTGGAAACAGTACCGCGAACCGCGCCGCCCGCATCAGCCGACCCCGGGCTTACTCCGGCACTGGGGCGGGTATCGGTATCGGCGGAGCACGACGAGGGTCCAGCCGTAGGTTACGGTTTCACCGGGCGAGGAGCGTGAAACGCACGGGCTCTGGTGTAAGGATGGGATGGATGAGGTGATACATGACCGCTGCGATGCCCATCCCGGCGCTGACCGTTGACGCGCTGGGCCGTAAGTGCCCCATCCCGATCATCATGCTCGCCGAGCGGATCCGCGAGGTGCCGATCGGCGCGACCGTCTCCGTGCTGGCTGACGACCCGGCGGCGCGAACCGACCTGCCGGCCTGGTGCGGCATGAAGGCGCACACGTTCATCATGGAGACGGCCCTGCCCGTAGGCTGGTCATTCCTGGTCCGCCGCTGTTACTAGCCCCCGCGTCCCTCAGATCTTCGCCGGCGCCGAGGAGCGGGCACCTCCCCCGGCCAGCTCAGTTCTAGGTACCAGCCGCATAAAGCCACAGCCAGCTCCCCGGTCTAAGTTCCAGCCGCATAAGCGACAGCCAGCTCCCCCGCCAGCCCCGCGTTGGCCGCGATAAGTTCCGCGTTGACGTCCAGCGTGGCTCCCCCGGTCGCCTCGTGCAGGTACGCCAGCACGGCCGGTGTGACCTCCTGGCCGCTCACGCCCGCCCGCTCCGCCTCGGCCAGCGCCGCCTCGACCAGCTCGTCCACGTCCAGGCTCTGGCTGGGCGGCCGGGCGACCAGCAGGCCGGATCCGCCGGTCAGCTCCCAGTGCAGCCGGGCGATGCGGGCGGCCTGGCCGGCGTCGTCCACCCGGGCCGAGACTGGCGGCCCGCCCCCGGCGGAGTAGAACCGGGGCAGCACCGAGGTGCGCCAGCCGAGCACCGGCACGCCGAGCGATTCGAGCAACTCCGCGGTCGCCCGCACGTCGAGCAGCGACTTGGGCCCGGAGGCCACCACCACCGCACGGGTCCGGGCCAGTTGCGCTAGGTCCGCCGAGATGTCCAGGCTGCGGCTGAACCCCCGGTGCACGCCGCCGATCCCGCCGGTACCCATGAACTTGATGCCGGCCGCCCGGCACACGGCCAGCGTGCCGCCCACCGTGGTAGCGCCCAGACCGCCGCTGACCACGCAGGCGGCCAGGTCGCGCGGGCCCGCCTTGCGGACCCCCTGTTCCCGGGCCAGCCGGGCCAGCAGGCCGGCGTCCACCCCGGCCCTGATCCGCCCGCCCGTCACGGCTACGGTGGCTGGCACCGCCCCGGCGGCCCGCACCCGGCGTTCGGACTCCAGGGCCACCTCAAGCCCCCGGCCGCCGGGAAACCCGTGCGAGACCAGCGTGGTCTCCAGCGCCACCACCGGCTGGCCCGCTGCCAGCGCCTCCCCCACCTCCGCGGAAAGCTCGATCACCGCTGGCACGCGCCCAGGAGGTCGGGACGAAGTCTTTGGCCGGCCATCGCCGGCCAAAGACTTCGCCACCCGGTCACGGCATCGCCCCCAGCCGGCTCACCGCGCGCGCCGCCGCATCGAGGGCGAGGTCCAGCCCGCCGCACAGGAAACCCGCGGCGAACGCGTCCCCCGCGCCGGTGCTGTCCACCGGCCACGCCGGGCGGGCGGGATAGACCTCGCCGTTCACCCGCACCCCGGCCGCACCGAGCTTCACGATGACCGTCGCCTGCGTGCCCGGTGCCTGCGTGCCCAGTGCCTGCGTGCCCGGTGCCTGCGTGTCCGGCGCCTCCGTGACCAGCGCCTCCAGGTCCAGCGCCGCAGTGACCGGCGTTATCGTGGCGGGTAGTGCCAGCGCCATCTCGGGTTCGGTGCCGAAGATCACCTCTGGACGCAACTGGCCAAGCAGCCGGCGTACTTCTGCCGCGCCGATCTCGCGCAGGACTGAGACCGAGGACAGATCCACGCTCACCCGGGGGACGCGCTGGGCGGCGGCCAGCGCCGCCCCCCGGATCGGCGCGTCCACCATGCTGTAGAGCGGCAGGTGCAGCCGGTCGCAGCCGGCGAACCAGGCGTCGTCCAGTTCGGTCGCGGCCAGCAGCGGGCAGACGCCGCGGTCGGTGAGCATGGTGCGTTCGCCGCCGCTCTCAGACACCGAGACGACGACGCCGGTGCTCCCGTCGACCAGCGGCCCGCACACCTCGACGCCGCGCCGGGCCAGATCCTCGCTGATCATGCGGCCGGCCAGGTCGCGGGACCGCTTGGCCACCAGCCGGGCCCGGCCGCCCAGAGCGACTACCCAGGCGGCGACGTTGGCGGCCTGGCCGCCGGCGCCTGCCACTGTCGCGGTCAGCGTGTCTGTGCCGTGGCGGACCGGCTCCCGGGTCACTGCCACGACATCGAGCAGCACATCACCCAGGGTACAGATCACCTAGACGTCCACGATCGGGCTGACTCCCGTCACGCCGCGGCGTCCAGGCGGCTGGTCAGCTCGCCGGCGGCCTCCGGGCCGTACGCGGCGGCCAGCCGTTCGGCCACCACCGCGGGCTTCAGCTCGTACTCCTGGGTGCCCACGGTCTCCAGCGCGCAAACGGCGATCAGGTTACCCAGTTGCGCGGCCCGCTCCAGGCTCAGCCCCCACCCGATCGCGGCCAGGAAGCCCGCGCGGAACGCGTCTCCCGCGCCCGTAGGCTCCGTCAGCCCCTGCACCGGAAGGGCCGGGACCCGCAGTGGCGGCCGGCCGATCTGCTCGACCCTGGCGCCGTCAGCCCCCAGCGTGGTGATCCTGACGCGCACCCGCTTGGCGATCTCGGCGGCGCTCCAGCCGGTCTTCTGCTCGGTGAGCGCGGCCTCATACTCGTTGGCGAACAGGTAGTCGCAGCCGTCGAGCAGCAGCCGCACCTGCTCCCCGTCCAGCCTGGCCACCTGCCAGGATGTGTCGGTGGCGAACGGCAGGCTCAGCTCGTGGCACTGGGCGGTGAAGCGGAGCATCGCTTCCGGGTCCCCGGCTCCGATGAGCACCATATCGACCGGGCCGGTCCGGCTGGTCAGCTCGGCCAGGTCGATGAGGGAGTCCTCGCTCATCGCCCCCGGGTAGAACGACCCGATGTGCGCGCCGCGGCGGTCGGTGGTGCTGATGAACCTGGCCGTGTGGTGCAGCGCGGACTCCCTGACCCCGGAGACGTCCACGCCGTGCGAGGTCAGCCAGGCCCGGTACTCCGCGAAGTCCGCTCCCGCCGACCCGATGAGCAGCGGTCCCGCCCCCAGGCAGCCCAGCCCGAACGCGATGTTCGCCGCCACCCCACCGCGCCGGATC
This sequence comes from Streptosporangiaceae bacterium, assembly GCA_035945415.1. GTDB lineage: Bacteria > Actinomycetota > Actinomycetes > Streptosporangiales > Streptosporangiaceae > PALSA-505. Next base: position 10,746 of record DASZAD010000103.1, on the reverse strand, counting down.
TCCAGCGTGTCCACCAGGAAGGACAGCGCCACCTTGTCCAGCTTGTCCGGCATGAGCTGCTCGGCGAAGCTGCCGGGGAAGGTCATCAGATGGTCGGTGGCAATCGATCCGGTCACCGCGATGCGCACGACAAGGTCCTCCTGCTGGCCCGAGGGCCGATTCCTGGCTGGGCTGGCTCCAGCCCGGTCCGGCACCCGAGCCTAACCCGGATTCCGGTCATCCATGGCTGCGAGGAAGCAGGGTGCCGGGACGCACAGAGGCTACGCGGCCGGACAGGCTACCAGTGGTCGATCACTCAGCCCGGCGAGCCACGCGTCAGTGGAATGAGTCGCCGCAGGCGCAGGAACCCGTCGCGTTGGGGTTGTCGATCGTGAAGCCCTGCTTCTCGATCGTGTCAACGAAGTCAATGGTGGCACCGATCAGGTACGGGGCGCTCATCCGGTCGGTCACGACCTGCACGCCGCTGAACTCGCTGATCACGTCGCCTTCGATCTCGCGCTCGTCAAAATAGAGCTGGTAGCGCAGTCCGGAGCAGCCACCCGGCTGAACGGCGACACGCAGCCTCAGGTCATCGCGGCCCTCCTGGGCCAGCAGGCCGCTCACCTTGGTCGCGGCGACCTCGGTGAGAATGACACCCTGCTGCGTGGCCTGGTCCTGAGTCATGTGTTGTCAGCTCCTGTATCCGCCTGAAGCGCCGCGGCGCGTGTTACTACTACCGTCGTGCCACAACGATATGCCGTCCTGGATCATTCCGCACGGCGACCACCTGCCACCGCGCCCTGGTCACATCCCGGGAGCACCCCAGACCGGGAACCAGCGCGTCAGGTCGGGCTCGATCTTGAGTTCGCCCTCGATCGCCCCGCGCACTTGCAGTTCGAGCGCGTTGTCCCTGCGCTCGCCGCTCAGCGGCGCGAACGGGTAGAACGTCCCCCGCTTGTAGAGGTACACGATCGCCAGCCGCTGGCCCGCCGGCCCGCGGAAGCCGACCAGCGAGCACAACAGCTGCGGGCCGAACCCATTGTCGGCCAGCGAGGAGTTGACCGCGTGCACGTCCGTGACCACCGCTTCGAGCTGGTCGGACGGGCACTTGATCTCCAGCCAGGTGAAGCCGTAGGAGTCGATGGACACGTCTATCGCCGGAGCGCTGGGGCCGCGATCCGCCTCCAGCAGCTCGCGGACCTCGGCCTCGATGTCGCGGAACGCCCGGCCCTCGGCGGCGCGGAAGGACACCGACCCGGTGCCCGTCGGCACCAGGGCGGTCGCAGCCTCCAGCGTGATCGCGGCCGAGGGCAGTGCGAACAGGGCGTCCAGGTTCGGCTGAACCGGCTTGGTCCGGCCGAGCAGCGTGTCCAGGAAGCCCATCGCTACTTGCCGAGCTGCTGGGATATCTTGGCCAGCTGCTGCAGCCGCCGCTCCAGGGAGGGGTGGGTGGAGAAGATCGTGGCCAGGCTCGCACCCTTGCTGCTCAGGGCGGGCGCGAAGAAGAACGCGTTCAGCGGCTCGGCGGACCGCAGATCCCGGGTCGGGATCTTGGCGATGTCGCCGCTCACCTTCTGCAGCGCGCTGGCCAGCTTGGAGGGCTGGCCGGTGAGCAGCGCACCGGAGCGGTCGGCGGCCAGCTCGCGGTAGCGGGACAGCAGCCGGATCAGCAGGAAGCTGACCGCGTAGACCACGATGCTCACCGCCATGATGACCAGGATGATCGGGAACGCCTGCTGGTTGTTGTTGTTGTTGCGCCGGCCGCCGCCACCGAACAGCTCGGAGTAGAACGCGAACCGGACCAGGAGCCCGGCGATGATGGCCAGGAACGAGGCGATCGTCATCACCGCCACGTCCTTGTGCGCCACGTGCGACATCTCGTGCGCCAGCACGCCTTCGAGCTCGTCCTGGTCCAGCCTCTTCAGCAGCCCGTCGGTGACGACGACAACCGCTTTCTTACTGTTGCGCCCGGTGGCGAACGCGTTCGGCATGCTGGCGGGCGCGATGGCCACGCGTGGCTTGGGCATGTCGGCCAGCGCGCAGATCCGGTCGATGGTGCCGTGCAGTTCCGGCGCCTGCTGCGGGGTCACCTCCTGCGCCCCGGCGGCGCTCATAGCGATCCTGTCGGAGTAGTAGAACGATCCGATGCCCAGGCCGAGACCCAGCAGGATCGGGAAGAACACGATCGCGGCGCTGGACGCGTGGGCCGCGGTCAGGATGCCCACCAGGGCCGCCACGAATCCGGCGAAGACCAGTCCGAGAAAGAACATGGTCAGGGTCATCCGCGCAGTCAGCCCCCGGTCAGGGGCATATCGGGTGCGCGCCATCAGGTGCCTCCATTCGAGCGGGCCCAGCCCGCTAAACCCATACCAGTCTCACTCATCCGGCCGGCTGGTCTATCCATCCGACAGGCATATCGAGCAACGCTGGAAACCCCCTGACCGTTCCCTGCCCATCCTCTGACAACCGACGGCAAGCCACAACCGGATCACGGCCCTCCAAGGACCACAGACCCGAGCCCGGACCACGGCCCGAAGGAGTGAACGCCTCGCAGATGCCGGCGGTCAGGCTGGCGGCTGCGCGGTGCCCGCGGTTAATGCGACGCATCTGCCAGGGCAAGCTCGGCCCATACGCACTTGTGGTGGTGGCCGGTGCGCCGTGATCCCCACCGGGTGCTCAGCGCCTCGACGATCATCAGGCCGCGCCCGTTCTCCGCGTCGTCGTCGGCGGTGAAGGGTTCCAGGTCGTGCGGGGACTGGTCCCACGCCTCGATCACCAGGCGTTCCTGGCCGGCCAGCAGCCGCAGGGCGATGGGCGGGTGGCCGTCGATCCGCCGCGACGTGGCGTGCGCATTGGTCATTAATTCGCTGACGAGGGTTTCCGCGTCCGCGATCAGATCACGCGCCAGGTTCCACTCGTGGAGCACGGCCACCGCGTGCAGGCGGAAGCAGGGGATTGCTGTGGGCAGCGGGGCTAGCTCAAGATAGCTGCGCAGTGGCCAGTCGTTCATGTGCCGGGGTTGCTTCCGATGGCTGGAAGCAGGGCCGGTGCTGGAGCCGGGCTCGGGATCACCGACTGGGGCTGATCCATCAATAGCGTCGGCCCTGCGGCTGGTGGTCATCTCAGAGCGAGTCCAGCGTGAAGGCTGCCAGGCGGGCTGGTGCGCAGGGCCAGGACAATCCGCAGTCCCGGCAGGTCCCGTCCTGGTTGACGTGGCGGTCAAGCTCACTGCGGGCCGTGGCCAGGAGCTGGGCCAACTCGGGCGGGAGGTGGCCGGCCGGGGGCGGCGGGGCCGCGTCGGTACGGGACATGTCATCACTCACCTGTCGGTGCGTTTTGCCGTCGGGTGTGCTGCCCGGCTGGCAGACTGCTCTCAGCATGCCGTCGGTGGAGTACCTTTGGCAACTCACCATCGGTAAATTACCAAAAATGTCTGGAGCGGATATGCCGATACGACCCAGTCCCACCGTCCGAGGCCGCCGCCTGCGCTACGAGCTGCGCCGCCTCCGCGAGCAACGCGGCCTGACCATCGAACAAGTCTCCGAGCGGTCAGGAGGTGACTGGACCGCCTCAGCCATCAGCCGGTGGGAGACCGGTGACCGCCGTATCCGCCCGGCTGACCTGCGCGCCCTGCTCGACATCTATGACGTTCACGGCGCGCAACGCGAGGTGTTGCTGACCCTCGCCCGGGAAGCCCGGCAGCGCGGCTGGTGGCAGCCCTACAGCAGCGACGCCGTACCGGAGTGGTTCCAGGTCTACCTTGGCCTGGAAGCCGAGGCCGCCTCCATCCACGAGTACGCCGCCGAACTCGTGCCCGGCCTGCTCCAGACCGCCGACTACTACCGCGCCTTCATGCAAGCCGCCCCGGCCGCCGGGGACGAGGAAACCATCGAACGCAAGATCGCCGTCCGGGCCGGCCGCCAGGAACGGCTCACCGCCGCCGACCCGCCCGAATGCTGGGCCGTGCTCAACGAAGCGGTGATCCGCCGCGTGGTCGGCGGCCCCCAGGTGATGCGCGCCCAGCTCCTGCACATCACAGAACTGGCCAACCGGTCCCACATCAGCGTCCAAGTGCTGCCCTACAAGGCCGGAGCGCACCCGGCGATGGACGGATCGTTCATCATTCTCGGCTTTCCCGAAGCCCCCGACCCCGATGTGGCCTACCTGGAGAGCCAGACGGGTAGCCTGTACCTGGAAAAGCTGCCCGAAGTCGAGCGCTACCAGGCCATGTTCAACCACCTGGTCGCCAAGGCGCTCGACCCAGACGAGTCCAAGCACATGATCGCTGAGGCCGCCGCAGACCTGGCCTGACCACCCCCGAAGCAGAGGAGGTGCGGGATGGCAACCCACGACATCGACCTATCCCGCGCCGTGTGGCGCAAGAGCACCCGCAGCAACAACGGCGGCGCCTGCGTCGAGGCCGCCACCAACCTTCCCGGCATCGTCGCCGTCCGCGACTCCAAAGACCCGCACGGCCCCGCCCTGGTCCTCAGCCGGGGCCAATGGGCCAGCTTCATCACCCGGCTGCGGGCCACCGCCTGACCCAAGCGGGCGGGTGCTCGGCCCTCCGGCTCGTTGATCAGTTCCGCCGCAGATCCGGACGTCACGTCTACGGGCTTACGTCCCTGTAGGCTTGCCTGCCGTGCCGTTACCCAGCGGCTCGCAGACCGGCTCGGCCGCCAAATCCGCTACGGGGAACCTCCAGCGCCCCCTGCTGGCATGAGGCAGCAGAACGCGCAAGTGATCGTGGACGGGATGATGGAAATGTCCGCCGAGTGGGCCGCTAGGGAGCCTGCCGCGCCGAGCGACATGGGGCTGTACGTGGACCAGATCACGGACTCAGTGTGGCGGAGCACTTCCGACGCGCTCAAACGGGCCAGGATTGCCCTCTGAGATACGCTCCTACATGAGGAACTTCCTGGTCATCTACAACCGCCGTACGGGCGCAAGCTCTCTGCGGGAGTTCCCGGCTGGGTGTGGCCGGGAGGCGATCAGGGAGAGGTTCGCCCAGGAGAGGTTGCACCGCGACGATCCTGACATCGAGGTCGTAGTGCTCGGCAGCAACTCCCGCGAGGAACTGCTGCAGACCCACTCGCGATACTTCCGGTCTGCTGAGGAGATCCTGGAGCACGCGAGGCTGAGCCAATCCACTGCTCGCGGTGGTGCCGGGGCGGGCCGAAGCTTTACCCACCTCGCTTAGCCGGGGATCCCAGCTGATCCCCGGCATTCAGCCGGGGATCAGACCCTCGTCCGTCAGCAGCTTGCGCACCTCGGCCACCGTGGCGTCCTGCGGCGGGATGATCACGTCCGACGGCTCCAGCGTGTCCGGGGGGAGCGGCGTACCGTAGCTGCGCGCCTTGTCCAGCAGCGCGCCCAGCGCCGCGGCCAGCGCCTTCTGGTCGTCCTTCTCCACCGCGGCTTCGACGTCCGCGTCGAGGGCCTGCAGCTCCGCGGTGACGGTGTCGTCCACCCGGAACTGTCCCTCGCCCATGATCCGGACGATCATTTCTTGTCATCTCCGGCGGCGGCCTGCCCGGCCTCGCTGGTGGCGGGGTCTCGCTCCGTCGCAGGCGGTGTGTTGGCCGGCTGGCTGGCAGTGTCCGTCGCGCCGTCCGCACCCCTCGCGGCCGCCCCGATCTGCCGCGGCGCCTCGCCCTGGCCCAGCTCGCCCTTGAGCCGCTCCAGCTCAAGGTCGATCTGCGGGCCCGTGCGCATCCGGTCCAGCTCGGCCTGGATGTCGTCGCGCGGCACCCCGGAGGCATCTTCGAGCGCGCCCGAGGCCAGCAGCTCGTCGATCGCGCCCGCCCTGGCCTGCATCTGGGCGGTCTTGTCCTCGGCCCGCTGGATGGCCAGGCCGACGTCGCCCATCTCCTCGGAGATGCCGGAGAACGCCTCGTTGATCCGGGTCTGCGCCTCAGCCGCGGTGTAGGTGGCCTTGATGGTCTCCTTCCTGGTGCGGAAGGTGTCCACCTTGGACTGCAGCCGCTGCGAGGCCAGGGTCAGCTTCTCCTCCTGATCCTGCAACGCCGCGTACTGCGACCCCAGCTCGGTGAGCTGCCCCTGCGCCGACTGCCGGCGGCTGAGCGCCTCACGCGCCAGATCTTCGCGCCCAGCCCCGAGCGCGTCCCTGGCCTGCCTTTCGAGCCGGGACGAATCCTGCTCGATCTTGTTCATTTGGAGTTCGAGGCGCTTGCGCGAGGTGGCTACGTCCGCGACACCGCGGCGGACCCGCTGGAGCATCTCAAGCTGCCGCTCGTAGGAGTAGTCCAGGGTTTCCCGGGGATCTTCCATCCGGTCCAGGACCCTGTTGGCCTTGGACCTGAAGATGAGCGTCACCCGCTTCATCACGCTCATAGGCGCGTACGTCCCCTTCGTGCTGAAAGCCTCCGCCGTTGGCGCCCGCGTAACCCCCAGACGGGCATTCGCACGCCGGGGTGACGGCGGCGGCTACCGCCGGCTAACCAAGCCCACCCTACGCGGTTTTCCGGGTGGTAGTCACCACGATCTCAGCTCGTCCACAGCCACCCTGGCACCCCCCGGTCCGGCTAAGCTGGGGGGCGTGTTCCGGCGCCGCAACGCCGGGGCGGACAGTGCCGCCGAGGCGGACGGATCCGGCCCCGGCACGCTTACGGGTGAGGACCGGCCGCCAGCGGCCGGGCATGCCATCACGCCCGCGAAGGGGCGACCGACCCCGAAGCGGAGCGAGGCCGAGCGCAGGCGGCGCAACCCCACCGGCGCGCCGGCCAGCAGGAAGGCCGCGAGCCAGCAGTCCCGCACCCGGGACCGGACCGAGCGCGCCCGTCGCTACGAGGCGATGAAGCGTGGCGAGGAATGGGCGATGCCCCCCCGGGACAAGGGCCCGGTCAAGTCGCTGACCCGCGACTACGTGGACTCCAAGCGCAGGTTCAGCGAGTTCTACATGTACATCCTGCTGGTGATGATCGTGCTGCTGTTCGCCCGGAGCGCGGCGATCGCGGCGGTCCTGTACCCGCTGGTGCTGGTGCTGGTGGTCGTCATCCTCGTCGAGGGGTTCCTGACCTCCCGCGCGGTGCGCAAGCTAGCCGCGCAGCGCTACCCCGGCGAGAGCACACGCGGGATCACCATGTACGCGATCATGCGCTCGCTCCAGATCCGCCGGTTCCGCATGCCCGCCCCCCGGGTGAAGCCAGGAGGCAAGGTCTGACCCTGCTCCCAGGACCACCAGAGGTGGCCTACTAGGGTCGGGATCATGGAGCATCGTCACCTGGGCCGCAGCGGCCTGATGGTCAGCGAGATCGCCTACGGCAACTGGATCACCCACGGTTCCCAGGTCGAGGAGGACGCAGCGCGGGCCTGCGTGGCTGCCGCGCTCGACGAGGGGATCACCACCTTCGACACGGCCGACGTGTACGCGCGTACCCGGGCCGAGGAGGTGCTCGGCCGCGCCCTGCAGGGCATCCGCCGGGAGTCGGTGGAGATCTGCACCAAGGTGTACTGGCCCACCGGCGACGGGCCGAACGACCGTGGCCTGTCCCGCAAGCACATCTTCGAGGCCGTACACGGCTCGCTGCGGCGGTTGCGCACCGACTACCTCGATCTGTACCAGGCGCACCGCTACGACCACGAGACGCCGCTTGAGGAGACCCTGCGCGCGTTCGACGACCTGGTCCGGCAAGGAAAGGTCCTTTACGTCGGGGTGTCGGAGTGGCGCGCGCAGGAGATCGCCGGGGCGTTGAGCATCGCCGGCCAGCTCGGGCTGGACCGGATCGTGTCCAACCAGCCGCAGTACAACATGATCTGGCGGGTGATCGAGTCCGAGGTGCTGCCGCTGTGCGAGAAGGAAGGCATCGGCCAGATCGTCTGGTCACCGATCGCGCAGGGCGTCCTGACCGGCAAGTACCGGCCGGGCCAGGTACCGCCGGCGGGCAGCCGGGCCACTGACCCGTCCGGTTCCGGCTTCATCCAGCACTACCTCACCGACGATCTGCTCACCCGGGTGGAGGGGCTGCGGGCCGTCGCGGAGGAGGCCGGGCTCTCGCTGGCCCAGCTCGCGGTGGCCTGGACGCTGCAGAACCCCGGCGTCTCCGCGGCGATCATCGGCGCCACGCGGCCGGAGCAGGTCAGGGAGAACGTCAAGGCGTCGGGCGTGGAGCTGGACGAGGCCGTGTTGCGCCGCATCGACGACGTGCTCGGCCCGGTGATCGTGCGCGACCCGGCCCAGACCAGCAGCCCGCCCCGCCGCCCGTAGCCCACCGCCACGGGAACCAGGAGAACGCCCCAGCGATTGTCCTGCATGTGCCGGCTCGCACCATGGGCCGACGCCTAGTTCCGGGCTAGGGCTGGACCTACCTAGCCCACGCTGGATGCAGGCTCATCGGGGGGGCTGACGTCTAGTTCCGGGTAGGGGGCTGCGCCTACCCTGACGCCGGATGCAGGCTCATCGGGCCGTACTCGGTCCGCTCGTCCTCCAGGAGCGTCACCTGGTCCACGCCCGCCTCGAGCAGGCCGCGCCAGTTCTCGCCCAGCCAGCTCTCCGCGTCCGACTGGCTGGGAAAGCTCTCCGAGGGCAGGCTGCGAGAGGTCAGCACGGTTCCGTCCGCCTTCTCCAACTGCCAGGTCCAGGCCATGACCGCGAACATACATCAGCGGCGAGGATCATGTTCACCGGGCGGCCGCGACCGCCGTCACCTCGGGCAGGACTTCGCACGCCAGCCGTCCGGCTTGCTCCGCCCGGGGTTCCGGCAGGATGAAGTTCAGCGCGGTGAAGCCCATCCGGACGAATCCGGCCAGCTTCGCGGCCACGGCGGACGGCGGCCCGGCCACCATGGATGGATCCGCGTCCGCACCTGGACCGGCGTCCACACGGACCTGGAGGTTCAGAGCGCAGGTGATCCCGGCCGGGTCCCGGCCGGCCTGCCGGGCGGCGGTGAGCACCCGCTCGCGCATCTGCGGCAGCTTCTCCTGCGGCGCATAGCCGAGCGAGGGGATCCAGCCGTCGGCGAGCCGCCCGGTCACCGCCAGCGCCCGGTTGCCGAACGTGCCCAGCCAGATGGGGATGCGATGGGCCGGCTTGGGTTCGATCTGAGCCGCGACCGTGCGGTACCGCCGGCCGTCGAAGCTGAAACTGGGCTGCGACCACAGCCCGCGGGTGATCTCGATGGCCTCGGCCAGGCCATCCACCTTCTCCCTGGGGGTGGGCACCGGCAGCCCGAACGCACGGAACTCGTCGTCGGAGTAACCGCCGCCGAGCCCGAGGATCAGCCGCCCCCCGGACAGCCGGTCGAGCGTCTCGGCCATCTTGGCCACCAGCGCCGGATTCCGGTACGGCACGCCGAGCACCCGGGTGGCGACCTTGATCCGCGACGTCTGCGCGGCGATCCAGCTCAGCATCGTCCAGGTCTCGTACGTGGGCTGGTCTCCGCAGGGGTGATCAGCGGTGGACACGAAGTCGAAGCCGAGGTCCTCGGCCGCGCGGGCCAGGGCGACCGGATCGTCTCCCGGTGCCGCGGACGCGGGCACGCTGAGTCCGAACAGCACGTCAGTCATTCGTTGCCATCTCCTTCGTGATCCTGATCCTTGGTGATCTTCAGCTTCGGGATGAAGTAGTGCGCCAGCGGCCCGATGCTGACCGCGTACAGCAGGGTCCCCGCGCCGACGCTGCCGCCGAGCAGCCAGCCGGCGCCGAGCACGGCCAATTCGATGCCGGTGCGCACCACGCGGATCGGGTGGCCGCGGGCCGCCAGACCGGTCATCAGCCCGTCCCGCGGACCCGGCCCCAGGCCGGCGCCGATGTAGAGTCCGGTGGCGACGCCGTTGGCCAGAATGCCCGCGACCAGGAGCGCGGCCCGCACGACCAGCGGATGCGGCTGGCCCAGCAGCGGCAGCGCCGCGTTGATCACCAGCCCGACCACGATGACGTTGCTGACCGTCCCCACTCCGGGCCGCTGCCGCAGCGGGATCCACAGCAGCAGGACGAGCGCCGCGACGCCGTTGACGACCCAGCCGAGCGGCAGCCCCGTCCGCCGGGACAGCCCCTGGTGGAACACGTCCCACGGGTCCAGGCCGAGCCTGGCCGCCACCATCAGCGCCACGCTCAGCCCGAAGAGCACCAGCCCGGCATACAGCCGCACCAGCCGCCCGGCCATCGGCCGGCCCACCATCAGCCACCGCCGCCGGGCCGGCGCCACTCGTCCCTGGCGCTCCGCCGTACATGTTGTTGACATGTCAACAGACGCTACACCGATTTAGTAGATATGTCAACCATCTGCTAGCCTGCTCTCGTGACCGAACTGGTGACCGGACCGCGCTGGCTGGACGAGGACGAGGCCAGAGCCTGGCGCGGCTACCGCAGGATGCGGACGCTGCTCGACCTGCAGATCGCCCGGGACCTGGCCCACGACTCCGGCCTCTCCACCGCCGACTACGACGTGCTGTCCAGCGTGTCCGAGTCGGCCGGGCACACGCTGCGGCTGGGGGATCTCGCCGCGCAGATGCTGTGGTCCAAGAGCCGGCTGTCGCACCATGTCAGCCGGATGGAGCAGCGCGGGCTCGTGGCCCGCCAGGAGTACCCGTCCGATGGGCGCGGGGCCGTCCTCACCCTGACCGACGCAGGCTGGCAGGCCATCAGGGACGCGGCGCCGCCGCACGTCGAGTCGGTCCGCAGGCACTTCCTCGATCAGCTGTCGGCGGAGGAGACCCGGGTGCTCGGCGACCTCACCGAGCGGGTTCTCACTCACCTGCGCACGGTCCAGTAGCGGTGCGGGTCGAGCTGACCGGTACGGGCGGCCC
>DASZAD010000102.1:0-6168 GCA_035945415.1 Streptosporangiaceae bacterium | reverse complement strand
GAGGCGGCCCGGGCGGCGCGCTGCCGCACGTCCGCCAGCAGTTCGCGCTTGCGCCGCAGGCTGCGGCCAAGGACCGGGTCGAGCGCCGGCTTGTTCAGATTCCGGAGGGCGCCGTCCAGCATCTCCGGCGTCAGAGATCCCGCCGCCGCGCCGGCGGCCCGTTCGGCTCCCACCGCTAGCGCCGTCGCCGCTATGGCGCCGGCCAGGTCACGATCGAACTGGTCCGGCGAAGCGCTCGCGGTGGCGTTGCGGAAGTCCGCCAGCACGATGCTCCCCACCGGGTCCACCATCAGCGCGTCACCGCTGATGGCACCGTGAGCGATGCGCGCCCTGTGCAGCGCCAGGAGCTGGCGGTACACATCCTCCAGCGTGACGTCACTGATGTCAGTGCCGTCGGCATCCGACAGCGCCGTCCCGGGCGGCAGCCTGTAGACCAGCAGCGCGTCCTTGGCGGGTCCCGCGGTTCCCGCCTCGATGATCTCGGGCACCGCGACGCCCGCCTGGCCGGCCCGGAACGTGACGAACGCTTCATGTTCGACCTGCTGCAGCCGGGTGAGCGTGAGACTCGGCCCCGAGTCCCGGTACAGCAGGAACCGGCCCGCCTTGGTGAGCAGCTTGGCATTGGCCGCGTCCCGGCCGTAGACGGCGATACCAAGGCGATCGCAGGAACCCGCGGGGCCCGTCTGGGTGGCCAGGTATTTCGCCACCCCCCAGACTTGCCGGGCCGCCGGGTGCACGTCGCCCGCGCGGACGCCCAGCTCCTCCAGCAAGAGCCGCACATCGCCGAGGGAGGGCAGGCCGAGAGGCGAACCGAAGATGAGCCGGACCAGCGCGGCCGCCCCCCAGCCGATGGCCAGGCTCCCGAGGACACTGACCGCCAGCCCGTGTCCGCCGACAGCGCCGGCCAGAGCCACCAAGCCGATGAAGGTCTCTACGATGCGCTGTACGCCTCGGGCCAGGTAGGGCAACGCCACCGTCGCGACCGCCGCGAACACGGCGATCCTGAGGACCGGAAAGCCCAGGTCGTAGCCCTTGAACGCAATCCCGCCCGGCCGTCCGCCGCGGCTCCCCAGCGCCAGGATGAGCGCTCCGCTCGCCCCGGCGGCAATGGTGGCAGCCAACGCGATATCGCGCGCGATCACCCAGCGACGCGCGATCAGAGCCAGTCCGGCCAGGACGATCACAACGCCGAAGGAACCCGCCTGGTAGAGCACCGTCACCAGCCAGGTGATGCTACGCGGCGGCGGATGGACGACATTGACGATGGCCCGGTCCATGCGGGAGTCATAGCGGATGAGAAGTACGCAACACGCCAGCGTGAGAATGGCGACGGCCAGGCGCAGGCCATCGCTGCCACGCCGGCGTCGCTGGCCGTCGCCGGCCGGAGCCAATAGGATCGAGCGCCAGGTCCGCAGGAGATCACGGCCGGGGGGAGAGGTCGTGCTCTCTATGAGGTCTTCAGCCATGACGGACCAAGTGCCTTCATATGTCAGTGCCGGGCAGAATTCCCCTGAATCCGCAAGGGCTTTAGCCTATGTTGTCGCAGATCCCTGGGACGTGCCTTGATCTCCTAGGGTCGGAACATGCCGCTGCAGAACCGGGTGACCCCTGAGGGCGAGATCGTCGCGGATCTCAGCCGCGGGCTGATGATGGGCAATCGCGGGTGCCTGCACGGGCAGGGCCGGGAGCTGGGGGTGACCCGGTGGCGGTCGAAGCTGTGGATCTGCTGCGTTCTTGAGTTCAGGGGCCGCCGGCGTGATCCGATGCCGCCGGGCCGGTGGACCGCGCTGTTCTTCCTCGACGAGGCGACCGCGCTGGCGGCCGGACACCGGCCGTGCGCGGAGTGCCGCCGCGGCGACTACCTCGACTTCACCGGGGCGTGGCGGGCGGCCCGGGGGCTGGCCAGCCCGCCCCGGGCGCAGGAGATGGACGCGGTGCTGCACCGGGAGCGAGTGGACCGGACCCGGCGGAAGGTCACGCACTGGCTGCCAGCCGCCGGCCTGCCCGACGGCGTCATGATCCGGGCGGGCGGCCGGGCGGGCCTGCTGATCGGCGGCCGGGTGCGGCCCTGGTCGTTCACCGGGTACGGCACGACGTCTGGCGTGCCACGCGTGGCGGAGGTGCTGACGCCGCCGTCGATCGTGGCCGCGATCGCTGCTGGGTATCGCCCGCTGGTCCACCCGAGCGCGGTGGACGGCGCGGAGGGGCCGCTCGGGGTTCGCGTCCATCCCGCCGGCGTCCGCTGACCGAAGCTGACGAGCGCTGCGGGTTCGCGTCCATTCCGCCGGCAGTCGCGGACCGGGAGGCGGATGTTCGTCACGGTTTGAACCCGATTGCGCCGGTGTTCGTGTAGGCAGTGGATCGAAGCCGCCCGGGAGCTACGGGACGGCTCGCCGGCGCTGTCGACGATGAGGGGAGCCCTCATGCACGATGCACGTCTGGTCATGCCCGGAAACCGGAGCGAGACCCGCCCCCCAGCCCGCAGGAAGAGATGGCCTGCGGCTGCCCTGGCGGCCATTACGGCGGCCGGGCTGGCCGCTGCAGTGGCGCCGTCGGCGGGGGCTAGGACCACACCCACGTTCACACAGACCAATCTCGTCGCCAGCAACTCGTCGTACGGGGCCAAGCTGGTGGACCCGAACCTGACCAACGCCTGGGGCCTCGCGGCCGGGCCGGGCACGCCGATCTGGGTGTCGGACCACAACTCGGGGAAAGCCTCCGTCTACAGCGGCGGGGTCAACGGCGGGTCGGTGTCGCTCGACCTGACCGTGCCGGTGCCGGGCGGCAACCCGACCGGCCAGGTGTTCAACTCGACCACGAGTTTCCCCGTGGGCGGGACGAGCGGGAGCCCGGCCGTCTTCATCGTGGACAGCGACGCGATCGGCTCGACCGTCTCAGGGGAGATCGAGGCCTGGAACGGCGGCAGCACGTTCGTGGTCGAGGACAGCCCGACCGGCGGGCCCGGGGGCAAGACCCCGGCCGGAGCCATCTTCAAGGGCCTGGCCCTGACCACCCCGACCGCCGGGCCTGAGCTGCTCGCCACCGACGTGCACAACGCCAGGGTGGACGTGTTCAACCACAACTTCAACCCCGTGAGGACGCTCACCGCGTTCAAGGATCCGGGCATCCCGTCCGGCTACACGCCGTACGGTATCCAGAACCTGGGCGGCAAGATCTACGTCACCTACGGGAAGCAGAACGCGACGAAGACGGACGTGATGCCCGGACCCGGCCTGGGGTTCGTAGACGTCTACAGCCGGACCGGCAAGCTGCTGCACCACCTGGTGTCGAACGGCCCGCTGAACGCGCCGTGGGGCCTGGCCATCGGGCCGTCGAACTTCGGCACCTTCGCCGGGGCACTGCTGGTGGGCAACCTCGGCAACGGCTGGATCAACGCGTTCAACCCGACCACCGGGGCGTACCTGGGCGCGCTCTACACCAGCACCGGCCCGGTCGTCATCTCGGGCCTGTGGGGCCTGCGAGCGGGCAGCTCCGCATTCGGCGGCAAGGGGACGCTGGTGTTCAGCGCCGGCCCCAACGGCTACGCGGACGGCCTGCTGGGCACCCTCACCCCGCACTGAGAGCCAGCTAGGCGATACCGCCGGTACGACCGGCGCCAAACCACGGCACCGGCTCCCGCTCCTGGGCGGACCTGGACGAACGGAAGCCGGTGCCGGCCGGTCGCTCAGCCGGGCTAGCTGGCCAGCGTGGCGTCGAGAGTGACCTCGGGCACTCCGGCCAGGGCCCGGCTGACCGGGCAGCCGGCCTTGGCTTCTGCCGCCTGCTCGTTGAACGCCTCGGCGCTGAGACCGGGCACCCGGCCCACCGTGACCAGCTCGATCTTGGTGATCGTGGGCACCCCGTCCACTGGCCGCAGGGTGACCGTGGCGTTGGTCTGGATCGACTCGGCCGGGCTTCCCGCCTCGGCCAGGGCGTTGGCCAGCGCCATCGAGAAGTAGGACGCGTGCGCCGCCGCGATGAGCTGCTCGGGGTTGGCCCCCGGACCGTCCTCGAAGCGAGATTTGAACGAGTACTCGCCGCTGATCGTGTCGCCCGCCGTGAACGTGCCGTTACCTCCCCGCAGGTCACCCTTCCATTCCGCACTTCCCTTGGCCGGCATGACTCCTCCTCGTCGTGGCTGCGATGCTCTCCGACAGGATCGTAGCGACCGCCCGGCTTGAAGCCCGAGCTTGCCCGCGCCGGCTGGGACGGCTGCCAGATTTCTGGATCTGGGCGCTGCCTGGCCGGGTCAGTCCGATTCTGGTAGCACAATGGGACCCGCGGGGCACTGGCAGGCGCGGACTAAAGCGCCAGCCAGCGGGTAATGATCATGGCCAGGCGGGCGGAGGCACATCTCCCCCGCTCCGGCACCGTGGCCGGGAGTTTCGTGGTCAGCTGGTGGGAGGATCCACATGAGTGAGTGGCCGGAGGGCTGGTTCCGCAACGACCCATCCCGGGTACCGCCCAGGTCCGGCGGCGGGCAGCCGGCCGGGCCTGCCGATCCCACCGTGCGGTTGTCCGGCTCCGGGGCGGGGGCCGGCCAGTCGGCGGGCAGCCCTGCTGATTACGCTCGCACCAGCCAGCTTCCGGACCAGCTCCCCGGCCAGCAACCGGGCGGCAGTCCCTGGCCGGAGCAGCCCCCGGCGCGGACCGGGCGCACCGGCCGCCGGACCGGCTGGCGCCGTCCGGGCCGGTGGGTCAAGCTCATCGCCGGCCTGCTCGGGCTGATCCTGATCGTCGCGGCCATCCTGTACTTCTACCTGGACAGCAAGCTTCAGCGGCAGAACGTGCTGGTCGACTACCCGGGCCGGCCGGCCGCCTCGGCCGGTCAGAACTGGCTCATCACCGGGTCGGACAGCCGGCAGGGCCTGAGTCGCGCGCAGATGCGGCAGTACTCCACCGGCCGCGGCATCGGCGGCCACCGCTCCGACACGATCATGCTGTTGCACGTCCCTTCCAATGGCACCCGGACCGTGCTGATCAGCATCCCCCGCGACTCCTACGTGCGGATCCCGGGCTACGGGTACAACAAGATCAACGCCGCGTTCGCGTTCGGCGGCCCCAGGCTGCTCGCCGAAACCGTGCAGAACCTCACCGGCCTGCGCATCGACCACTACATGGGGATCGGGTTCGGCGGCTTCGTCAACGTGGTTGACGCGATCGGCGGCGTGCGTATGTGCCTGCCCGCGCGGCTCGACGACCGGGCTTCGGGGCTGCACCTCAGAAAAGGCTGTCAGACGCTCAGCGGCGGCCAGGCGCTCAGCTACGTGCGCGACCGGCACAGCTTCGCCAATCAGGACCTGCAGCGGGTCCAGGACCAGCGGCTCTTCGTCAAGTCGCTGCTGTCCAAGCTCACCAGCACCGGCACCCTGCTGAACCCGTTCGCGTCCGTTCCCGCGGCGTTCGGCGCCGCCCAGAACCTCTACGTCGACTCGGGCACGCATCTGTATCAGCTCGTGCACGTCGCGTTCGCCCTGCGGAACCCGGAGTCCACGACCGTGCCGATCGCCAACCCTGGCTACTCCACGAGCGCGGGCGACGCGGTGCTGCTGGACGCGGCGGCGGCGCGCCAGCTTTTCGATGACCTGCGAGCGGACCGCCCGGTGCCCCGGAGGCTGCTCGCCGGTTCGCGCGCCGGCTGAACGCCGATCCCGCGCAAGCCGGGTCTGCTGTTAGCCAGAGATACGATTGTGGCTGGTGTGGCGGGGCAAAGTTGTTCACTTTGTCCATTTCCGGCTCATAGGTTCTTCCGTCCTTATTCGGTATCATGCCGGTCATCACGGTCCGTTACGGGGCCCGCGACCCGGAGGTCGTATGAGCACCGAGAGCACCGCCACCAGCCTGTCCTCCCCCGCTTCGCTCGCCACTCCCCCGCTGCCCTCCGCGGATCCACTCGCCTCCCGGCAAACGCTGTCCTCCCGGGAGGCGCAGATCATGACGCTCATCGCCGAGGGGCACTCCAACGGCCAGATCGCCGCGGCGCTGACCGTCGCCGAGAAGACGGTCAAGAATCACGTCAACCGGATCTACGCCAAGCTCGGCGTGCCGTCCCGTGCGGCGGCGATCGCCTACTGGCGAGCCGCCTGCGACGGCGCATCCTAGTGCCGTGACTGGCTACGTTGGCCCGGCCGATAGGGCGGCGGACCGGCGATCCCGTTCATGATCGAT
>DASZAD010000101.1:0-7832 GCA_035945415.1 Streptosporangiaceae bacterium | reverse complement strand
GGGTGGGACCAGGGCCCTGGCCCCACCCAGAGCGGCCGGATCCGGCGGCGGTCAGCCGAGCGGGATCTCGAGGACGCGCGTCCCCCAGTTCCGCTGCCCGGTCGTCGTCTGGCTCGACTTGGGCGGCATGTACTCGGTGGCCATCCAGGCGGAATCCGACGTGTCGTCGGGAACCGCGAAGGAGTAGTCACCCCAGCGCGTCGCCTTCGGATCGTACGGCCCGCTGCCCGGCGCCGCCACCGCCGGCGGCCCGAAGGCTGTCTGCGGCGCCTTCAGGATGGCGAACGCGGCGCTGGGGAACCGCGATTTGCTGGTCAGCGTGAAGATGGCCGCCGCGTTACCGGCCGCGTCCGGCTGCACGGCCGGGTAGATCACGTACTGGCCGACGGCGTCGATGTAGCCCTGGCGGACCATCTGCGCCCCGGTGATCCCGCGCGAGCCGATCGCCGGCCGCACCTGGAACCAGGCGCCGCCCGAGCGCACCTGGCTATCGCCGGCCGGCTGAACCGCTGTGGTCAGCTCCCCCCAGGTCGTGCCGTTGATGGACGCCGTCTGCTGCATCCGGTCGTCACCGGAATTGAGCAGACTCGAGGCCCCCTTCTGCGGCGCGCCCGGCGGGTTGGCGTAGCTCTCAGAGTTGATGATGACGTTGGACAGCGTGGGCATCCCGCCCGCGGCGACCTGGTCCCGGTTGGTCATGGCCCACACGGCGATGCGGTGGGCACCCTGGCCGTCGAAGTCCAGCGATTGGAGGAAGTACTCGGCGTTCGGTGTCCCGTTGGACAAGGCGGGCTGCGGCGCCGTCGTCACGAGGTGGCCGGCGATCCTCAGGTACGGGAAGCGGACGAAGTGCAGTTTGGTGGCGCCGGCCACCAGCTCGGCCTTGTTGAACGCCCAGATCTCCGAGCCGAGGAACTGCGGACCGGTGATCGAGAACTCGTCGTCGGTGATGTACAGGTTGGTCTGGTCGATGCCGATCCGCGGCTGGTCCGCGAAGCACGGGCAGCCGTTGGCGATGTCGGTGGTCCTGATCTGGTACTGGTTCCACAGCCCGAGCGGGTTCTTGGAGTGCCGGACCGCGATGAGCGTGGCGCTCCCGTTGAACCTGTCGTTCAGGAACACGTTGGTCGCGAACCAGGTCTGGGTCGTGGGGTCATACCAGCAGCGCGGGTCGCTGGTGAACTCCTGGCCGCCCACGTTGAACAGGTCGTTGAGGTTGAACGGCCCGCGCAGCGACCTCCCGGTCGTGGTGTAGATGCGGTACGCGGAGTTGACCGGCTCCAGGACGAAGCCGTTGCCCTTGCACAGTCCCTGGTCCGGCGGCTCGAACTTCTGCTGGTAGTTGGTGAACTGGCTGTCCCGGCTGCTGACGCCGTTGAAGTTGGCCAGCGGGGTGGTCGTGGTCGCCGGCCCGGCCAGGGCCGGGGCGCTGGGTACCGCCTCGGTCGGGGAGAAGTGGCCGGACGGCAGTAGCCGGGCTCCCTTCGAGATCACCTGGACCGCTGAGGGGGTCCCGGTGGGATGTGCGCTCCTCGGCAAGAGGTGCGTCACACCCCTGGTGCCGGTGTAGTAGGTCACCCGGGGAGCGGTGCGGCCAGGAGCGCCGCTCTCCCGAGCGGACGCTTGCGCCGCCGCCGGCATCAGCCCTGCCCCCATCGTGGCCAGGCTCGCGGCCACGGCCACACCCAGCGTCCATCGCCTGCTTTTCATCCGATCCCGCCCTTCGCATAGAACTGCGTTCTCTGGTTCCGGCAACCTCCCGGTCATGAACATACGCCGCAATGCGCCAATCTCAGGGCGGGGGAGCGCTCCAGATGTAGGTTCCCCAGTTGCTCAGCGTGTCGCGGTATCCCTGCGGGATCATCTCGGCGGCCATGAACACCCGGCCGTTCATGACCGCGCCCATCGAGTAGTCACCCCAGCGGCAGCCGCCGTTGAACGGGCCGGCGAAGGCGGCATAGCAGCCGAAGCTGTCGTCCGGCGCGGCTCCCGGGGTGGCCACGATGACCGGCCCGGTGGGGCCGGCTGCGGTGTATCTGATGTAGGCGGGGCTCGGGTAGTTGCGCGGCCCGCTCAGCGAGAACAGCAGGTACCCGTGACCGTTGGCATCCACGGCGGTGTAGGGATAGAGCAGGCTGGCGTCCTTGATCGCCACCACGCCCTGGTGAGCGATCGTGGCGGACAGCGTGCTCCCGCTGAGGGCGGGCCTCACAATGAACCAGTCGACCGCGTCGCTGCCGCTGGTCGTCCCGGTATCCAGCGCGGCGAAGATGCTCCCGCTGGCGTAGACCGGCTCCATCGCGCCATCGAAGTCGGCCTGGAGTCCTCCGGCCGGCTCCTGGTAGGCGTGCCCGAGCGGGCGAGGCCCCGGCTTCTGGGTGGCATCCGGCGGGAACGCGTACGGCTCGCTCGTCAGCTCCGTCCGGTACACCTTCGGCGGCACGTGGGCGGCCAGCAGCGTGGTGTCGTGCAGGGCGTAGACCAGGAGATGGTTGTCGTTGAGCTGGGTGGTGTTGGACTCCACGAAATACTCGGTGTCAGGGGCGAACAGGGCTCCAGGCGGGGTGGTCGCCGGCGCCACCACGAAAGGTGTCCCGAGGGGATCGCTGGCCAGGCGGTAGCCGATCACCGGCGGGATGATGCCGACCCTGGCGCCGTTCTCGAGCTGCTGCTTGGAAATGGCGTAGACAATGACACCGGGAGCCGCGCCGGAGGTGATGCCGATCTCGCCGGTGGTGACGTAGATGCCGTTGTTGTCGGCGCCCAGGTTGTCGTAATCGCCGAAGCAAGGACAGCCCGTTGTATGGATGTCGGTGGTATTCCACGAGTACACGGTGTAGCTGCCGGTGGGGTCGGGCGTGTTGCTGACCGCCTCGAATTCCTGGCTGGGGGCCAGCACCTGGCCGCTGCTACCGACCGTGCCGACGATGAGCTCCTGAAAGAACCAGTGTTTGGTTGGCGCGTCGTAGTAGCACCTGGGGTCGGAGAAGAACTCGTTCGGCTTGAGGAACGCGGCGGCCGCCCTGACCGGAGCCACCAGCTGGGCCCCGTATGCGGTGTATATGGAGATGGCGTTGTTGATGAACTCCATGACATAGCCGCCGCCCACGCACAGGCCCTGGTCCGGCGGCTCCAGATCAAACCCGGAGACCGCGGCCTGCTGGACGCCGCCCAGGGCGCTGAATCCGGACTCGCCGCGCACGTTGGTGGTGGACAGGGCGGTGGTGGCCGGATCAGGGCTGCTGGCCGGGGTGCCGTCCGGCCGGTGGGCGATGAGGGCGGTGTCCACCAGCCGGTAGCGTGCGCCCGCTGATCCATGTGCCATCGGCTGATGGCGCTCCGACTTGGCCAACGTGCCCAGATTGACTTGCCCGACCCTGATTAAGGGCAGCGTGAACACCGGAACCTTGATCACGCTCGGCCGGATCGAGGCTGCCGCCGGGGCGACCTGGCTGGCGAGAGCGGCGGTGAGCAGCCCGGCCAGCAGCGCCGCCGCGGCGCCTGCCGTCACACCGCGAGTACGGGCGAGGGGAACTCTCACGTCGACCTCCCGGGGGGAACGGCGTCATTGCCGCCGGATCGTGACGATCAGCCAGCCAGAACCGAGGCTAGGGGTCCGGCATGATCCGCGCAATGGCCCGCTGGACGCACTGGTTCGCCGTCCGCCGGCCCGGCCCCTTCCTCAGCCCGATGCCCACCGGAGGTTGAACTGGCTGAGTGTGTACCCCAACGCGTTCACCGTCGGCTGGATGAAGTTGTCGCGGATCGTCTGCGTGGCTTGCGTCTCGGCCGCCCTGACGAGCTGGCCGGTGATCTGCGGCGAATGGCTCGCCTTGGCGAAGGCGATCTGCTGTGCCTGCGCGTACAGCACCGACTCGGCGAACTGGGGCCGGATCAGCAGCCCGCAACCAAGTCCCGGATAGGTCCAGCTGTGCTGGGTGTCGAGGGGCTTGGACGGGAGGTTGTCGATCACGACGTCATGCACAGACTGGGGGAGTTGCGGGCGGGGCAGGACCATGGTCACCGCCACCTGGCCGGGGCTGCCGCCCCCCGGCGCCCTGAGGATCCGCAGCAGGTAGTGACCTGTGGCCGGCTTCCACCAGGCCGGGCCCGGGTTCAGATCGACCGTGGCCGAGGCGCGGCCGACGGCGTAGAACGTGCTGGAATACCAGCACGGCCAGAAGCCGATGTTCTTGGACACCTTGTGCGTGAAGTAGAAGTCGAAGCTGGCCTGACCGAGAGCCGGCCGGGAGATGCCCTCGATCTTCTGCAGCACCCACGGCCCCAGGCTGATGTTGCTGCTGGTGCCCGCCGTGATCGTCTGCCAGGGCCAGGCGAACTTGATGTGCGGCAGGTGAGCGTTGATGCCGATCAGGTGCAGGGCCGCTGACAGCGCGGCAAGAACCAGCCAGGCGACCGCCCGCCGGAAGATCAGACTGGCCACCACGAGCACCGCCGCGAGCCTGGCCCACCGCGGGATACGACGCCAGCCCCACAGCCGCGGGCGGCCGGGTGCGTGTCCTGGGCTGGCGCCGGGTGGGCTCCCTGGGCGCGTGGGCCCCGCGGGCCGAGGCGCCGCGGCGGGAAGCGGCCTGGTCTGGTCCAGCCCGACCGTGCTGGGCATCTCGTGGGTTCCGCCGTCCCAGCTCCCGGGCTGCTGGTCCGCCCGGCGATCATCAGCCTCGAATCGCACCGATCCGGGCCGCCCCGGCCGGCTGGCGGTGAGCATTCCCAGCAGGAGCACGAAGATACGGATCACGGTCCACCTCCTTCGAGTGCGGTCAGACGGTGGCAGGGTAATTCAGGCCCAGGACTATCGGGACCGCGCCGAACGGCATGCGGAACCGGCCGCCCGGCTTGTCCGGCACGTTCCGGTCCTGGATATCGGGCCAGCGCATGTTCAGGTGGTGCGGGGTCAGGCCGGCCACCGAGTAAGGGAACTCCATCGCCGAGGTGCGATGCGATCTGAGCAGGCCACCCCAGCGGAAGGCCGCGAAGATGTTGGCGAGATCGCGCACGGACAGATCGCGCGGCGCGGTCGCGTCCACCTGGTAGACCGCCCGGGCCAGCTGGACCAGGTCCTCGGCGCACTGGGCCAATGCCTCGGACTTGGTGTGGTACACCATGCCGTCGGCGTTCACGGTGCCCAGCTTCTCCCCGTGCACCGGGGAGTAGCGGGGGTTGGCCTCGCACTGCATCCAGTCGCACGCGGCGAGCAGCTCCCACCGGATGCCGGTCTGGCTGGCCACGTCCCGGTACAGCGGCTCGCCCCGCAGCAGCGGGAACTTGGCCGTGGTGAGGTACGCGCTCTTGACCGAGGCGGGAATCTGCGGCTGGTAGGGGCGGACGCTGCCCCGGCTGTTGCGCGGCGCGATGCGCTGTGGCCGCAGGCTGGACGGCACTGACATCGGCTTCGCCGTCACGGTCTGGGTGGCGGCGCGGGCCGCTGAGAGGCGAGGCCCCGTACCTGACGCCTGCCGCTCGCGGGACCGCACATCAGAGGCGGTCCCGGCCCGGCCCGCCGTGCTGCGCGGGCGGGGGACCGCGTGGGGGGAGCGGCCCCCCGGGTTGTCCGCCGGGAACCCGGGGATGGCCGCCCAGCCGGGCGAGGCCGCCGTGCCCGCCCGGTGCTGATGTGTGTCCGGAGCGCGGGCGGGGCGGTCCGGCGCCGTCGCCCGCACTCCGGAGCTCGTGCCGGCGGCGTTGCCGCGGCGCGCCGAGGCGCCTGCTCGGAGCCCGCCGCCGTTGGGCCGCGCTCCCGATCCGGCGGCGGCGAAGACCGCCGGGTGCGAGCCGTCGGAGGCGGAGGTGCGGGTACCAGAGGTTGAGCCTGCGGGGTCGTGCCGGCGTGCCTGGGAGCCAGACCCCGGCCGCGCGTGGTCGAAGCGGTACAGGTCATAACGCTGCATGAGGCTGATCAGCTTGGCGCCGTACTGAGGATCGGTCGCGTAGACGCCGGCCAGAGAGGCCGCGAATCCGTTCGGATCCTGGCGCTGGGCCATGGCCTGCTGGTAATAACCGCTGGTCGCCAGCAGCCTGCCGTGGTCATCGACGCTCTGCGTCAGGTTGTAGTACACCCGGAAGGTCGCGGTCTGCGTGACCAGCTGACCGTTCACGAACTCCTGTGTGGGCTGGGTGTCGCTCCCGGCCGGACCGCTGCCCTTGATCCCGAACAGATTGTGGTCTCGGACCGCCAGGCTGCTCTGACCCCACGCGGACTCGTCGATGGCCTGGGCGATGGTCACGGCGGCCGGGACGCCGTACTTGCGCTGGCTGGCGATCGCGCCCGGCGCGACCCGACCGATGAAGGCGTGCTGGGCCACCGGGCCCGGCATCCCCGCGGCGGCATCCGATGGCTGATGCCTGCGGTATCGGGTCGCGGTGCCCGCGCCCGACCCTCCCGTCGCTTGGCTGGCCGGCTCCAGCAGCCCGGGGATGAGCGCGGCGCCCGGGATGGAGCCCGCCTGGGCCGGAACGGCTGGCATCGCGCCCGGGACGTCGGCGGTGCCCACCCGACCGCGCCCGGCCTGGGTCTGGCTTGCCCCGGCCACTGCCCGGAGGCGGGGCGGACCCGGCCGCCGGGGCCGCTGCGCCCGTGCGCCCGCCCGCGAGCCGCGCGACCCTCCCGCTCCTGCGTTCCGCGCGGGAACGGGCAAGGCCGGCGATGATGCCACGGGCCGGTTACCACTCGCTGATGGCAGGCCCGGAATATCCGCCCCGCCATCGGCTACCTGGCCATCGGCTGCCTGGCCACCGCCTGCCTGGCCACCGCCTGCCTGGCCACTCCCTGCCTGGCCACCGGCTGCCTGGCCACCGGCTGCCTGGCCGCCAGTCGCCTGACCAGCGGCTGCCTGGCCACCGGTCGCCTGGGGGCCGGCTTCCGCAGGGTCCGGCCCGGACCCGCCACCGGGCGGGGTCTGGCCCGGCGTCTGCCGTCGCCCGGCGACGACGGCTCCGCCGGACGAGGACAGCGGTCTCCCGTGCGCCCTGCTTGTCCTGGCTTCGCCGGATGAGGGCCGCGTGCCCTGCTGCGCCCCGGCGTTGCCGATCCCGCCCTGTGCCCCCGGCTGTCCTATGCCAGGGATGGCCGCGGCGCCGGTGACCGTCTCGGGCGCCTGCTGTCCGTTGCCTGAGCGTGGGTGGCCGGTCGCCGCCGTGGTGTCCGCGCGCTGCCCCTGCCCCGTGGGTGGCTGACCGGTCGCCGCCGTGGTGTTCGCGCGCGCGGGGCTCACCGCGCTGGCGGACTGGCCGTTGTCGACGAATCCGGCGACGCCCTGGGGCGCGAGCGGGTCCTGGTACTGGTGGGCGTTGACCGAGAGGTCCGGCAGCGAGTCGGCACCGATCGTGCCCAGCACCCCGCCGGAGTAGCTGGTGACCACTTCGATGTGGCCGTCGAACAGGACCCAGTCGCCGGGGCGCGCGACGTACCCATCCCCGAGCGGGTGCCAGCGGTGATGTGCTTGCGCGTCCTGCAGCACCGACGTGACGCCGGGCGAGGCCGGGTTGGGGTCCACGCGCGCGTCAGCCCACTTGTGCAGAGGCCACGGATAGGTCGTGCCGCCGGTCACCCAGCTTTGCTGGCCGAGCGCCTGCGCCGCCAGCTCCAGAGTCAGACTGGCGAAGGCCGCACACGACTCGCCGTGGTCGACGCCGTCGATGCTGTCGTGCTGCCAGATGATCGCCTCCATCTCGGCCGGCGTCTTGCCGCCGGCCATCCGGAGGAAGTACTTCGCGACGTTGACGATGGCCGACCGGAGCATCCCGTCATTGGCGGGCGCCGGCTGTGCCGCCTTCTCCAGGGCGGCCAGGCGAATCGGCATGCCGGACGGCGA
>DASZAD010000100.1:0-41346 GCA_035945415.1 Streptosporangiaceae bacterium | reverse complement strand
GATCTCGGCCGCGTCCCGCGGGGTGTCCGCGATGAACATGACCTCATCACCCACGGTCTTCACCACCTGGCCGTGGTGGCGCACGATCGTCTCCGAGGCATTCTCCTCGAACCCCTCCAGCAGGGCCGACAGCTCGTTGATGTCCGTGTGCCGTACCGTGCTGGTGTACCCGACGATGTCGGCGAACCCGACGATCAGGGTGGTCACGGACTGCTCGCCGGACGGTACTGACAGGTACCGGCCGGCCGCCGCCGCCAGGTGCCGGCGCCAGGCGTAGGACTGCAGGGTCTCCACCACCGGCAACAGCACCTCGGTCAGCTCAGCTGCCCGGACCGCCCGTTCCTGGTCGTCGGCCTCGTCTTCGGTCAGCTCGCTGACCCGAGCCATGATCTCGCGTACCTGCCAGTCGGCCAGCCGCGAGAAGGTCTGTCCGATGGCGCGTACATGGGACAACTCCTTGTCGGACGGGATCCCGGCGCCATCCACGAGCACGGTCCAGGTGCGGGCCGCCTCGATGTCCCCGTCGGTGAACACCCGGGCATCGTCGGCCACGTCGGCGAAGCCCAGCGCCAGCCAGATCCCGCGTGAGCGCTCCGGGGGGACTCCGGCCCGCTCGGCGACCTCAAGCCGGGTGTAGCGGCGCGGGCCGCCCAGCAACATCTCCTCGATGCCGTCCGCGGACGCCTGTACCGGCACCCGCGCCGCGCCGCGCTGCTGCCCCTCTCGCGGATAGGGCTCGTACGTTTCCGCGCGGCCGGCGTCCTGCACGCTCATCGACGTCCTCAGGGAAGCGGCTTGGTCCTATTCCCGTGCTTCGACCTTACCCGACGGTAAGTACGCGCTCATTGCGGGGCTAAGGGCGCCCGGGCGAACAGCCAGCGCCATGTCCAGCCGAAGGCCCAGCCCACAGGCCCGGCCCGCCCGGGAACCCGCGGCTGGTTCCGACGGTCCTAGCCGACGGTGTGAACGATCAGCACGTCGCAGCGCGCCTTGCGGGAGACGTCGGCCGGGACCGAGCCGAGCAACCGTCCAGCCAGCGTGTTCAGCCCGCGGTTGCCCACGACCAGCAGGTCGGCCCGCTGCTCTTCGAGCGCGCTGATCAGCGACTTGACCGGCTCGCCCTCGATAGGCATCCGCTGCACGTCGCCCGCGCCGCGAGCAGCGGCCCGCTCGGCCGCGGTCCGCAGGGTTTCTTCGGCCGGGGCCGACCCGACTACCTGATAGGCCTCCTCGCCGAGTACGTCCTGGGCCTCGGCCACCTCCCGCCGGGTGGCCGGCATGTACGCGCACACGATGACGAGCTTGGCCATAGACTCGGCCGCCACATCGGCGGCGCGCTCCACCGCGCGGAACGAGGAATCCGATCCGTCCGTGCCGACCACGATGGACTGGTAGGCGCCCATGGCATCCCTCCGGGCTCAGACGCAGTGATCTACTCAAAAGTAGCTTCAATTGGATCACGGGCAGCACGCCGGGGGTGACGGCGGGGAGGGACACATGTGCGGCTCATCGGGCAACAGGGAGTGAAGAGTCCTGCCGGGAGGCGAAAGATGAGCGACGCGCCAGGATCGGCGACCGAGCGCGAGGCGCGGGCCGGGCAGGACGACGCGGATGATCAGGATGGCGAGGATGATGCCCTGCTGATCGGGCGGTCGGTGAGCGAGCCCGGCTGTTTCGCTGTGCTGTTCGACCGGCACGCTGCGGCTATCTATCGCTACGCCGCCCGCAGGCTGGGCCCGCCTGATCACCCGGCAGCCTCCATGTTCCCGCTGGCGGCCTAGGCTCCCGCTGGCCCAAGCGTGTTCCTGATCAACGTGGCCAGCTCCCGCGGCCAGATCACCTCGGTAGTCGTGTCGAGGTCGGACAGGGTCCACCATCGCCACCCGGCGATGCCGTCGGCGGCGTGCATCGCCTCAACGCCCCGGATCTCCCGGCAGGGCTGGCCGGTCCGGGCCAGGTAGAGACGCTCTCTCTGCCGGACCAGCCGGCCGCCGGCCGCCATCGTGAGAGTGCAGCGGTGGATTTCGCCGAGCAGGGTGATGTCGGTCCAGCCGGTCTCCTCGGCCAGTTCGCGCAGCGCGGCCGCCGGGTACTCCTCGCCCGGCTTCAGGCCCCCGCCCGGAGTCGCCCAGTGCCTTCCGTTCGGCGGGCCGTCGTCGTACCGCATCAGCAGGACACGGCTGCCCGGATCCAGGAGGACCACCCGGGCGGCGAGTCGTAGCGGAAGCGAGGTGTTCCCGGGCTCATTCGTGCCGGGTGCGGGTCCGGGGCCGGGGACTGGCATACCTGTATTTCTGGCAGGTGCGCAGCCGCTGAGCAAGTGAGCGTGCCCGGCATCGTCATGTGCCGCTACCCGGACCTGGCCGGCGCCCGGCGCAAACGGCCGCCGGTCATACTTGGAGGCGTGAGCAAAGCTCTAATCAGGCCCTCAAAGCTTTCCGCCTTGGCCGGTGTGCCGCACGCGATACCTTACCAGGGAAGTAAACGGGCACTCGCTCACGCCATCGTTCCGCTGCTGCCAGTGGATACCAGCACTATTATTGAACCATTCGCCGGATCGGCGGCCATTACTATAGCGGCTCGCTACAGCCAAGCAGCCAAGGGTGCGGTGATCAGCGACATCAACGAGCCGTTGATGGCACTGTGGGGCCGGATTCTTTCAGATCCCGATACGCTCGCGGATGATTACGAGGCCCTCTGGCGTGGACAGCAAGGGGATCCGCGGACCTTCTACGATGACGTGCGAACGAAATTCAATTCCTCCAGAGAGCCGCACTTGCTTCTGTACCTGCTCGCGCGGTGCGTGAAGGCGGCGGTGCGTTATGGTAAGAACGGGGACTTTAATCAGAGCCCAGATAACCGGCGGCTGGGCGCCAGGCCATCGGCGATGCGGCGGCGGATCCGGAGCACATCTCAGGTATTGACGCGAACGACGGTGCTGTCATGTGACTATTCGGAACTACTCATCCCGGCTGACAAGAGCTCGGTTGTGTACCTGGACCCACCCTATCAGGGCGTTTCTAATGTACCTGACCATCGATACATGCGCGGGCTGGGGAAGCGAGAGTTTGAGGGGCATCTTCGAGATGCGGTTCGGGCTGATGTGTCTTTCATGTTGTCCTACGATGCAGTTACCGAAGCGAAGTCTTACGGCAACGCCGTGTCTGCTGACCTGGGATTGACTCACGTGCACGTTATCGCCGGGCGTTCGTCACAGGCGACTCTCCAGGGTCTCAATAAGGTGACTGTCGAATCACTTTATCTGTCACCGGCTCTGGTGGAGCGCCTGGGCGGAGGGGTCACCGAGCGGTAATACCGGGGCACGTCGCCGCGTGGAAACGACACGTCGCCGAGAGGACCCATCCCGTGCCCGCACCCGCCCGGCCCGTCCTCTACCTCGTCGCCGGCGGTGGCTACAGTCAGTGGTCAAGCAGGCCGCTGGCTGTCCTGGTCGGTGCTGTCGTCGCCCTGTCGCCAGTTCCGGGCGAGTGCGACGAGCCCGCGAACCACGTCGGGGGGGAGCCCCGGGGTACTCGCGATGTGCCACAGCGTCGGGTCGTCATACTCGGCGTGCCCGTGGTCCGGCGACCCCACGTTTGGCTCCCCGCCGGCCAGTATTCGCCGCCACGAACCCGGGGTCCAGCCAAGCCGGTTCTCGACCATGCCGAGAGTGCTGGGGGAGACCCGCTGGCCGTTCTCGAGCTTTCCGAGCGTCCGCTCGGTCACCCCGGTCGCCTCAGCAAAGGCCCGCCTGTCCCGCATGCCTAGCTCGACCCGGCGCGCGACCACGTAGTCGGCGAGCCGCTGCCAGTCCTCACCGGCCATATGACCGTCCCTTCCCGCGAGCCCCCCGCCGACCACCTGACCATCCTTACCCGAAGAAGGTAGAAGAGTCCAGCCCCTCCTGCAGGCAGCAGCCCCGAGGAGTCTGCACCTCTCTTCTCGGTTCATCTTACCAATGTTCTTTACTTCCTGTCTGTGCTCCTCTAGAGTACCCAAATAGACGATAGCTTCTTGTTCCTTCCTAGAGGTACCTGCGTCTGAGCCGGTTTACCGGGCTCCAGCAGGAGTCAGGACCGTGACCCGGGCCTGATCTGCGGTGGCCGCTGGTGGCCCGGACAGAGCAGGCCAGGCATCACCGTCTCTGGGACGGCAGCCGGGCGGCCCAGGTGGGGGGCAGGGCCGCCCGGCTGCACAGACGCTCCGCACGAGGCACCGCCGCCTAAAGGTTCGGTCGCCAGGCAAACGAAATCGCGACGTTTGCTGGGTCTCCAAGGCAGAATGGCCTGGTGACATCCACGGGGTCCGCGATGTCTGGAATGCTCCCCCTGCGCGACATGGATCCGCGCGAGGTGGGTGGATACCAGTTGCTCGGCCGCCTCGGTGAAGGCGGGCAGGGCGTGGTGTTCCTGGCCGTCAGTCCCGGTGGAAGCCGGGCAGCGGTCAAGCTCCTGCCGCCGACCACCGACCCCCAGGTCCGGAGCCGCTTCCTGAAAGAGGTTGCCGCAGCGCAGCGGGTCCCCCAGTTCTGCACCGCTCAAGTTCTGGATGCGGGAATCTTCGAACGGCGGCCGTTCATCGTCAGTGAATACATCAGCGGGCCATCGCTGGTGGAGGTGGTCGATCGCCTCGGGCCCCGCAGCGGCGCCGCGCTCGAGCGCATCGCCGTCGCGACGCTGACCGCACTCGGCGCCGTGCATGCGGCCGGGATGGTGCACCGCGATTTCAAGCCGGGCAACGTCCTCCTGGGGCCCGACGGACCCGTGGTGATCGACTTCGGGCTGGCCACCGTTCCTGGCATGACTACCACCGGCCTTTCCGGACAGGTCGCTGTGGGAACTCCGGCGTTCATGGCTCCCGAGCAACTGGCCGCGAAGCGAGTGACCGCCGCGGCCGACATGTGGTCGTGGGGCGTCACGATCGTGCTCGCGGGTACCGGCAAGCTGCCCTTCAAGGGCGAATCGCTGACCGCCACGGCGTACTCCATTCTCCACTCCGAGCCAGATGTGGGCAGGCTTCCCGAACCGCTCGGCCTCCTCGTCCATCGCTGCCTCAACAAGGACCCGGCCGTCAGGCCATCGGCCCGCGACGCGCTCAGCGAACTGGTGGCAGCCGGGGCGCAGCTCATGGGGCCGCTCCCGCCCATGGCCTCCGCTCCCGCCACGGCCGAAGAGACGTCAAGCTCACCCGCGCCTCCGGAGGCACCGCCGGGCGCTGGTGATGACCAGGCCGGCGCCGGGACGGGGTCCGGGGTCCGGCCTGCGCGACGCCGGAGTGGCCGGGCCCGGCGGGCGGCTGCGGTCCTGACCTCGATTGTGCTCGTTGCCGGGGCCAGCCGGCTTGCGCTCATCCTGGCCGGGCACGGCGCATCGCCAGCACGACCGACAGGCAGTCGCGCTGGCACCAGTCCGGAGCTGACCGCTGAAGCCGCGGCCAGGGCGCGGGCCATCACATGGATCCTGCAGCAGGTCGACCGGTCCGCCATCGTGTCGTGCGATCCCCAGGTCTGCGCGGATCTGTCCACCAAACGTTTCCCGGCCGCGAACCTGCTGACGCTCGAGCCCGGGTCGCCGGATCCGCTCGACTCCAACCTGGTGGTCGCCACCGCGGCCATCCGCCACCAGTACGGCGCCAGGCTAGCCTCGGTCTACGCTCCGGCCGTCATCGCCAGCTTCGGCTCGGGCACCGCCAGGATCGACATCCTGCTGGTCTTCCCCGGCGGCACCGCCAAGTATCGCTCCGTCGCCCCGGCGGCGCTGCACGCCAGGAAAGCCGCCGACGCCCTGTTGCTGGTCAACCACCGGATCGCGCTGTCGGCCACCGCGCGGGCCCAGCTGCGCAGCGGCGAGATCGACCCGCGGCTGCCGCTATTGCTCGCCGCGCTGGCCCACGCCCACCCGGTAAGCGTCGTGGACTTCCCCGGTCAGTCGCCGGGTGGCGGGCCGGCCAGCCTGCTGCGGTCGGTGGACCTGGCCACCTCCGGGACGGCGGCGCACCTGTCCCGTGCGGCCTACCTGCGCTGGATGCAGGCGTTCGTCGCCGCGCAGCGAGCCCCTTATCACCCGGCGTGGAACCAGGTGGTCAGGCTACGGGCCGGCCAGGCCGTGCTGAGGATCGGGTACGCCGCGCCCAGCCCGCTCAGCACGCTTGCACTGCCTGGATGATCGGGGCCACGGAGCGGAGAAACGGATCCAGCCGGAGGAACGCTTCGGGGTTGGTTCGGGCGCTGGCGAGACCGGTGCGGCACGGCGCCAGCGCGGCCGCGCCCGTCCCCGGCTCTTGGGATCCGGGCGTGGTGTGGCCGATGTGATGGTCAGGCTGATCGTGGGCATGGCGGCGTCGTTGATGGCCTTTTGTCGGTGATGTTAGGAGGGCAGCGGTGGACTCGGAGGAGCCGGTCGGCGAGCTGGAGGCGTTGCGGCTGGTGGAGCAGCACCTGACGCGGAGCATCTCCAGTATCCGGCGGAGCCGGAGCTACTACCGGCGGGGCTCGCAGTTGCAGATTGTGGCGTTGACGGTCCTCAGCGCGGCCACCACGCTGTTGATCGCGCTCGACCAGATCTATCATCGGTCTGTTCTGGCGGCGGCTGCGCTGGGCACTGGTGCGTTAATGACGGTGGCCGCCTCCTGGGCTTCGTGGTTTGGGTTCCGCCGGTTGTGGCTGGCGAACACGGCTACCCTGGTGAAGCTCTGGGCCTTGCGGGATCAAATTGACTTTGACAAGGCTTACTACGGTGTTCATCTGACTCACGTGCTGATAGAGGGTTATCATCGGCAGCTTCAGCAAATCATTGCCGAGCATCATCACACGTGGCAGCAGATCCGCTCTATTGAGCAATAGGGAAACGGTCCTGCGCACCCTGCCACCTTTCACAACCCGGCTCGCGGCACCGCTGGTCAGGCTGGAGAGAAGACCAGCTGGCTACCTCCGCCCGGAGACACCGCGCCGGGCCGGGCCTGCCGTGCCCGGCCACGGCCGGGCTGCCGGCCCCGGGGCTTGCAGGTGGCCTCTGTGGGTCATTGACGCACGTAGAGGGACTGCCAGTGGCCAGCTCGAACCGGCGCGCGGCGGCCCGCTGGGGCGGTAGCCGTTCCTCGCTGTGTGCACCTTCCTGCTGATCCAGGCGTCGAACGTATGTGGTATGGCGGGCGTTCATGTGTGTTGTCTGTTTTGGAGGCCAGCATGAAGGTGAAAAAGATCGTGATCGCCGGGGCAGGGGCCCTGGCCACGTGCGGCGCGCTGGGGATGGCCCCGGCCGCCGTCCAGGCGAGTTCCGCCTCAGCCCCGGCCTGGACTCAGAAGGCCCCGGCGACCAGCCCGCCCGCTCGGGAGCAAGCGGCGATGGCCTATGACGCGACCACCCGAACCGCGGTGCTGTTCGGCGGCTTCGGCAACACCGGCAGCAGGCTCGGTGACACCTGGACCTGGAACGGCACCACCTGGACCGAGCAGCACCCTGCGACCAGCCCGCCCGGCCGGTTCGGCGCGGCGATGGCCTATGACGCGGCCACCCGAACCGTGGTGCTGTTCGGCGGGTTCGGCAGCATCAGCCCGTTCGCGGACACCTGGACCTGGAACGGCACCACCTGGAAGATGCTTCACCCGGCAGTGAGCCCGCCCGCCCGGAGCAATGCGGCGGTGGCCTATGACGCGGCCACCGGCAAGATCGTCTTGTTCGGCGGGTGCTGCGACGTGACCAGTGACACCTGGACCTGGAACGGCACCACCTGGAAGATGCTTCACCCGAAGGTCCACCCGTGTGCCCGGACCAACGCGTCGATGGCCTACGACGCGGCCACCCGCACCGCGGTGCTGTTCGGCGGCTCCGGTCACTGTAGCGGCGCCGGCGGCGACCCTGATGACACCTGGACCTGGAACGGCAGGCAGTGGCGGCAGCAGGCCCCGGCGACCAGCCCGCCCGCCCGGGACTCCGCGGTAATGGCCTATGACGCGGCCACCGGCACCGCTGTGCTGTTCAGCGGTGAGAACGGCTTGGGGTCCCTGCTCGGTGACACCTGGACCTGGGACGGCACCACCTGGACCCAGCAGCACCCGGCGACCAGCCCGCCCGCCCGGGTCCGGGCGGCGATGGCCTATGACGCGGCCACCCGCACCGCGGTGCTGTTCAGCGGGTGCTGCGACAGCAGCTCCAACGACTTCGCTGACACCTGGACGTGGGGCTGACCCTGGTCCAGCCAGTCCTGCACAGTACTGCGCATCCTTGATGATCATGGTGTGTCACGTCGTCAGCAGCCGCCCTGGTCGCCCCCGACCCGAGGAATTCATGCCCGGTCTGTGCGTCACCGCGCTCAAGCTCCGCCACGAGTCTGACCTGCGGTGGAGCCAAGGAGATTCGAACTCCTGACCTCCTGGTTGCAAACCAGGCGCTCTGCCAGCTGAGCTATGGCCCCGGTGTCGCTGCCATGCTATCCAGTGGCGACCACGAGATCGGGCAAGTCGGCCACGCTCTCGACCAGGTGAGTGGCCCCGGCCCGGCGTAGCCGGGCCGGGGTGTGGGGTCCGGTCAGCACTCCGGCGACGATGCCCGCACCGGCGCGACAGCCGGCGATGACCCCGTTTTCGGTTCCGCTCGCCATGGCTACTTCCCGGACGTCGCCGGTGCCGAGCCGGAGCATCGCGGTGAGCACCAGGTCTGGCCAGGGAAATCCCCGCGGCGCGTCGTCAGGGCACAACGCCAGGTCGGCGCGCTTCCGCCAGCCGAGCATGTCCAGCATGGCCTGGAGCATCCGCCGGGACAGGCTGCTGATCAGGCAGAGCCTGATGCCCGAGCCGGTGATCTTGTCCATGGCCTGTTCGGCGCCGGGCTGCGCGGTCAGCATGCCGCGATCGAGCGCCGTGTGGCAGGCCCGGTCGAAGGCCAGGCTGGCCGCTTGCGCCCGGGCCTGGTTGTCGGGGAACAGGTTTCCGAGCACGTCGAGGGCCGAACGTCCCCGGGCCCGGCTGACCTCGGCCATGGAGCGGGCATACGCGCTGGTCCCCGGCACGACGCCCTGGGTGGCGAGCGCTTCGGAGAACGCCCGCTCGATGAGGCTTTCCTGGCCGGACCCGTCCCCGATCATGGTGCCGACCAGTTCGCAGCACACCATGGAGATGTGCGCCGAACTGCTCACCTGTCCGCCTCCACCCGCCGGGGCTGGGTCTACCGTGTGGACCCGCACGTCCGGCGGGACCGTTAGGTAGTGTCTCGTGAATCTTCAGCGGCGCGGATCGGCGCCCAGACGACGACCGGCCCCAGTTGAAGCCGGCACAGGGACGCCCCACCCCGGCGAAAACACTGGCGCGTCTTCGCCGGGGGCCCCGGGGTCGTCGCCAATAGCTCCACTATTGACTCCTCCTCCGCCTGGCCGGACGCCGCCCGGACCCCGCCCGTCGCGCCGGAGGCGCGCTGGCCAGCACAGGCACCAAGACCCACGAGACACTACCTAGTCGCTGTCCCCTGTGGTCGCCTCGGTCCAGAGGTCGAGCTCAGCACGATCCGCTTGTGCCTTCCGATAGAGCGCGAACGCGCCTGCGCCGATCAAGGCAACCAGGAGCAGCTTTTTCACTGTCTGAAACCCCTTCAAGAGCAAGAGAGCCGGGAGGACCCGGCCGCCTACGGTGCCGGCCGGCATGCCTCTGGCACGCGGTGTTAGCCGGCACGCCTCCGGCACAGAGTTCGCCGGCACGCCTCCGGCATGTCGTAATGTCTGCCCAGCCTAGCAAGCCAGCGCGTCACCGGGGTCTTACCGTCCGGGGCTCATCCCAGACTGGCTCGCTCGCCTCATAGACGTCCCCGTCCGAGCCGAAGACCACGAACCTGTCGAAGGACCGGGCGAACCAGCGGTCATGGGTGACCGCGATCACCACTCCCTCGTATGATTCCAGGCCGTTCTGCAGCGCCTCGGCACTGGCCAGGTCGAGGTTGTCGGTCGGCTCGTCGAGCAGCAGCAGGGTCGAGCCGGACAGCTCGAGCAACAGGATCTGCAGCCGCGCCTGCTGTCCGCCGGACAGGGTGCCGAACGGCTGCGACGCGCAGTATTGCAGCTCGTAACGCGCCAGCATGGACATGGCCTCGTTGCGCAGCAGGGCATGCTCGGTCATCAGGATCTCGTCCGGGCTGCGGCCGGCCAGATCCGGCCGCTCATGGGTCCGCGCGCCCAGCCGCCAGCTCCCCGAGTGCAGGACCGGCTGCCCGGCCAGCAGCCGGAGCAGCGCGGTCTTGCCCGAGCCGTTGGAGCCGAGCACGGCCACTCGCTCGCCGTACCAGACTTCCAGGCGCAGCGGGTTCATCAGCCCGGTCAGCTCTAGGTCTTCGCAGATCACCGCGCGCTTGCCGGTCCGTGCGCCGCGCAGCCGCATGCGGATGTTCTGCTCTCTCGGCGCGAGCTCGGGCGGTCCGGCCTCCTCGAACTTCCGCAGCCTGGTCACCGCCGCCTGCAGCCGGGAGGCCATGTCGGAGTTGTAGGACGCTTTCTGCCGGTACATCCGGACCAGTTCCTTGAGCCTGGCGTGCTGCTCGTCCCAGCGGCGGCGCAACTCGTCCAGGCGCGCGATGCGGTCCAGGCGCGCCTGCGCATAGCCGGCGAACCCGCCGCCGTGGATCCACGCCCCGCCATCCTCGACCGTGATGATCCGCTCCGCGCAGTTGGCCAGCAGTTCCCGGTCATGGCTGACCAGGAGCACGGTCTTGGGGGTTGCGGCGAGCTGCTGTTCCAGCCACCGCTTGCCCGGGACATCGAGGTAGTTGTCGGGCTCGTCCAGCAGCAGCACCTCGGCGGGACCACGGAGCAGCGCCTCCAGGACCAGGCGCTTGCGTTCGCCGCCCGACAGGGTGGTGGTCTCCCGCAGGCGGCAGCGGTCGTACGGTATGCCCAGCGCGGCCACAGTGCACGCGTCCCAGAGGACTTCGGCGTCGTATCCGCCGGCGTCCCCCCAGTCGGCCAGCGCCGATGCGTAACGAAGCTGAGAGGCCTCGACATCCCGCACGATCATCGCGCGCTCTGCCGCCTCCAGCCGCGTGGCGGCCGCGCGGACTCGCGGCGGCGCCACCGAGACGAGCAGATCCCGCACCGTCGGCCCGTCACCCGCGCCGCCGATGAACTGAGGCATCACGCCCAAGCCGCCGCTGACGGTGACGGTGCCCGACTGCGGAGCCAGCTCGCCGTCGATCAGCCGCAGCAATGTCGTCTTGCCGGCTCCGTTGGGGCCGATCAGCGCCGCCGTGACCCCCTCACCGATCCGGAACGACACATCATCGAGCAGCACCCGGCCGTTGGGCAGCGTGTGGCTGAGGTGCCCGGCCTCGACGTGACCCATCCGTCCGCTCCCCGTTGCCCGTCATCTGATGGTCTCCCGCGTACCGGTGTCCGACCCCGGCTGTCGCGCGCACCCCGACAGGGCCGACAATAGCCAGGTGCACCCGGAACCTTTCAACCCGAATTCCCGGCTGCGGGCCTCCGACGCCGAGCGCGAGCGGGCCGCTGAGGTGCTGAACGCCGCGCTCGCCGACGGCCGGCTCTCCGTGGCGGAGCACGGGCAGCGGCTCGACGCCCTCTATCAGGCGAAGACGCACGCCGAGATCGCCCCGCTCGTTGACGACCTGCCTGCCACGAACGCGGCCGTCTCCCCCGCCCGGCAGGTGGATCTGGCGCCGGAACGCAAGCGCCGGCATCCGATCATCGCGATCTTCGGCGGGGCCTCGCGGCGCGGCCGGTGGCAGGCTGACCCGAAGATGACCGCGGTCACGATCTTCGGCGGCGCGACGATCGACTTCCGCGAGGCGGACCTACCCCAGCAGGAGATCACCCTGAACTGCACGTCAGCGTTCGGCGGCATGCAGATCGTGGTCCCGCCCGAGATGCGGGTCATCGACTCGGGCATCGCCCTGTTCGGCGGTCGCGACGTCCGCACCGGCGGCCCGGAGTCCGCTGACCCGCGTGCGCCGGTGCTGCGCCTGACCGGACTGACGATCTTCGGCGGTCTTGACGTCAAGCACAAGCAGCGTAAAGGTGACGCGGGCTGAGCGACCTCGCTGAGCCCGCCACCGCGGCGATGACGAACTTTGATAATTAACGGCGCCCGGCCGGCGTAGAGAACCGGCTTCCAGCTTCGTCATCGGGATGAGAAGTCCCGCATCCCCGACCTGACAGGAGAACGATCACCTTGGACTGGAAGCTCGAACTTGTCATCCTGCCCGTCTCCGACGTCGACCGGGCGAAGGACTTCTACACCGAGAAAATGCGATTCCACCTCGACGTGGATCACCGGGCTGGTGCGGACTTCCGCGTCGTGCAGCTCACCCCCCGCGGCTCGGCCTGCTCGGTCACCTTGATGAAGAATCCGGATGCGGCCGGGTCCGTGCAGGGACTCCACCTGATGGTCAGCGACATCGAGGCCGCGCGCGACGAGCTGGCCGGGCGCGGGGTGGCGATCAGCGAGATCTTCCATTTCGAGGACGGGGTCCAGTCCGCTGGGCCGGATCCCGGCCGCGCCGACTACAACTCGTTCCTCTCCTTCAGCGACCCGGACGGCAACGGCTGGCTGGTACAGGAGGTCAGGAGCCGGGCGGAAAGCAGCCGAGCGTGACGCCTGGCCGTCCACGACCCGATCACCCGGCCCGGTACAGCCGTCGTCCTGCTGATGGTCTACGCGTGGTCAGCCTGCCGGGCAGCCCGGCTACGCGAGCGGCGACTCCTGGTCGTCACCTCGGCGACGGCGGCGCTGGGACTGGTGATGATCGCGCTGAAGGTCCTGGTTCTCCTCCACCTCCGCTAAAGACCCGTGTGGTCTTTGATGGGGTGCGCCAGCCCTTTAAAAGTCCATCTCAGGCGGGCATACGTCATGCACCCAGCCGTCCTCACCCTTGCGGCGGGCGGGCTGCCGTGCCTCGATCCGCCGATCGCAGTTCCGGCAAATTCGTCCTGCCGCATGGCTGAAATGATCTCCCCCGCTGCCGGTGCGGCCGTCATCATCGCTGCGCATGCCTTCGGTCCCGGCGATCATCGCGTATTGGGGATTGGGGGTGGGGGTGGACATCGCGTCTCCTGGGGTTCGCGCGATCGTGCTGTGACCTCAGTATGGATCGCGTCTGGCCGTTCGCGTAACCGGCAGACCGCGATGCGCGCCCTCCGGCGCGCCGTCAGCAGTCAAACACCGACCAGCAGATGTCGTTCCGCAACCGCTGGTCGTCAAGGACGAGGTCGCGAATCGCCTCCGGAAGCTGGTCACGCTGCCACTGGCACTCCAGCCGCCCGGCGGCCTCGCCCTCGCCGTCCGGCGCGGCAGCACGTACGGCCTTGATCGCATAGGCGGCCGCGCCGAGCTCGTGCGCGGCGACGTGTGCCACCCCCCCGGCCTGGCCAGCCGCGTACGCGGCGTGCCTGGCCGCCCCCCGCAGATCCCTGGCCGCGGCCATGGCATGGCCGCCCGCCGCGCGAGCCTGGGTCATCGTGACCTCGCCCCGCACCCAGGCGCGGGCATGCTCGATCGCCTGACGCGGCCGCCAGTCCCTGGGTTGAGCTGACTCGAAGAGGTCAAGAACGTGCTCCGCGCACGATGCCGCCCACAGAGCGAGGAGGTGGTGATCCGGATCGGTGAGGGTCCCGCCGCGGCGGATCGTCACCAAGTGGGGGTCCCGGACCTTCGGCAGGATCATGACACTCCATCCGCTTGCATCCGCCAGCACCCAAGGACGCGTTACGCGCGACTGGGCACGTTCTCGGGCAGGCCCGGCGACCTGACGGCCGCTGCCGAGTCGCCGCCCGCCCACCACGGCCAGCCCCTGGACGCCGGCGATGGCCTCGGCCACGGCACGGCCCCAAGCAAAGCCTGCGAACCCGATGGTCGATCCGCAAGCTCATCAACCACACGGAGGGCGCAACTGGGTTAGCGTGTGGCCTCTGGCGAGCCGCTACTTGACTGGGAGGTCCCGACATGACCAGTAAGCTCACCGAGGTTGCGGTTGACTGTGCCGATCCCAATGGTCTCGCCCGGTTCTGGTGCTCGGTCCTTGACTACGAGGTGCAAGACGAGGACGACGGAATTGTCACCATTGGCTCGCCCATGGTTCCTGAAGGCAAGAACCGTCCTGGCCCAGTGCCACCAACGTTGACCTTCGTGCACGTGCCCGAAGGCAAGACCGTCAAGAACCGGCTCCACCTCGACGTCAACCCAACCGACAGGGAGCAGGACGAAGAGGTCCGTCGCCTGCTCGACCTAGGTGCCCGGCACGCCGACGTCGGCCAGACAGGCGATGAGAGCTGGGTCGTACTCGCCGACCCAGAGGGGAACGAATTCTGCGTCCTTGCGGGCCGCTTCCCCTGATCGGAGGCCCCGCCAGATGACCAGGCCTGGCGGCGGACGGCCTGCGCGGCCATCCCCGCCTCGGGTCCGGGTCAGCCAGCCCTCACGGGCAGGCTGTGGTCACCTTGGCCACCTTGAACCCTGCCACCCCGTTGCCGTTCACACTGTGTCCACTGTCGCCAGTGAACGTGTACAGCCGCTGGCCGTGATAAGTGACCTGGAGGTGAGTGCCGAGTGGGACGGTCGCCAGGCAGGCCGCCCCCTTCGGGATGGTCGTGCCGGCGGGCATGAGCAGTGGGGGCCAGATGTTCAGACAGCTGCCGGTGCAGCTCCCGGTCGGGTGCTCATACAGTGAATGGCCGCCGTTGACCGTGACCAGGATCTTCCCGAATCCCGGGCGGAACGCCGCCTGGACCACCACCGCGGACGAGCCCGAGCTGGCCGGCCGGATCTGGGCCTGAGCCGCGGCGGTGATGCCCGCCGCCGCGGTGGAGCCGCCGACCAACAGTGCTGCCACGACCGCTCGGGCGGTCCAGGACATCCCGCCTGCCCGCCGAAGAGTGAATCTCATCGCTACACCACCCGTCTGTCGAAGGTTTCCAGCACCCGTAGCACGTCCGCGGCCCGTCCCCGGTTCACGCGAGACGCTGGCGTCATGGCGTGAACAGTTCACCGGACGAGTTGCTCGGTGAACAGGTAGACGCCGAGCAGGATCAGGGCGATCCCAGCAACCTGCTCGATACGTTCACGCCAGCGCTCGCCTATCTTGGCGCCGACCGCCAGGCCGAGCTGTGCGGCCAGCAGGGCCTGCAGCGCGATGGCCACGATCACCGCGGCGGTGGGCAGGCGGGTCAGGCCGATGCTGAATCCGATGGCCAGCTCGTCCAGGCTGATGCTGACCCCCAGCGCGACCAGCGCCAGCCCCCCGCTGCTGGCCAGCCGGCCAGCCTTCTCCTCCTCGTCCTGGTCACCGGCCAGCAGCATCCAGGCACCAACGCCGGTCACCGCGGCGGCGGCCAGGTAGCCGGCCACCTGCCCGATCCCGTGGGCCAGCGCGCTGCCCAGGGCCAGCCCGATGAGCGGCATTCCGCCCTCGAAGATTACGAACACCAACGAGATGCGCAGCCGCTGCCCTGCGGTAGTCGTCTGGACGGCACCGATGGCAGCGGCGACGGCGAACGAGTCCAGGCCCAGCGGGAGCACGAAGGCCAGCAGCTTCAGCACGACATCAGTCTCACGCTCCGGGCTCGCGCGGGCGTACGCAGGAGAATTTCGCTCATTGTCTTGCGTCGTCGGCCACTCTTTTGCGGTGTTGTGTGGCCAGAATGAGGCCAGCCGCCGAGGCCCGGTCAACCACCAGCACCAGCCTGGCGTCCTACAGGAAATCCCGCAGCCCGCCAGGGAGTTGATCATCAGTGCCGAAGATGACGCCAGAGCAGGAATAGGTTCTTTGTCTGGTGGGCCTGCCTGGACTTGAACCAGGGACCTCTTCCTTATCAGGGAAGCGCTCTAACCGAGCTGAGCTACAGGCCCGTGCGACGCCGCGCCGGGAAACGCGGGGCGCCGGGAAACATTACCGTATCGGCGGGCAGATCGGATCCGGGTTACTCCGTCTCCTTCAGCGTAACCTCCACGCCGCCGGCCAGATCCGCAGTGATGTTGTAGAGCACGGAGCCGACCGTGGACAGCGCGGTGATCAGCACCACGTTGATCGCGCCGAGCAGGCCCGTATAGCCGAGCACCCGGGAGGCCGACAGCCAGCTCTGGATGTTGAAGCCCGACGAACTCTGGCTTGACGTGATGCTGGAGACGGTCCGCTGCAGGGCGTCGAACACGCCGAGACCGGACAGCACGCCGTACAGCACGGCAACGGCGACGAACAGGACGATGAAGGCCACTAGCGAGATGACGAAGCTGAACTTCATCACCGACCAGGGCTCGACCCTGGCCACGGTGAGCTGCGCCTGGCGGCCCGGCCGCGTGGAGCGAGCGGAGCGCTTGGGGGCCTTAGGCCGCTTGGCCGCCTTCAGCGAGGCGGTCATCTTGGCCCGGGCCGCCTGGACCGGCCGGGCGGAGTAGGGCTGGGAGTAGGACAGCCCCGGCTCGGCCGCGGCCATCCTGGCCGAGGGGTCGCCTCCGTACGCCGTGCTGTTGCCGTACGGGCCGCCGATCTGGCCGTCATCGAAGGAGGTCGAGGTACCGCCGGAGTAGTCGTGCGTCCCGGCCGGGTAGGCGCCGAAGCCAGGATCGGCCGGAGCCTGGCCACTGAAGGACGGGGCTGATCCGCCGTAGGAATCGGGCCCCGGTGCCGCAAGAGCCTCGCCGTAGTAGCCCCCCGGGACATCGCCGAATCCCGGGGCGGCCCCGTACTGCCCGGAAGCGCCACCCTGATGGACCTCTGATGTGTCCGGCATCCCGGCATGATGGCCGTCCTGCGCGGCGGATCCGCCGTAGGCCGAGGCAAAGGGGCTCCCGAACTCGCTGGGAGAGTCGCTGAAGCTGGGTGGCGGCGCACCCTGACCAGCGTCACTGAAACCAGGCGACTGATCGCTGCCCGCGTAGCCCCCGGTGCTGTCCCGCGCGTATCCCTGGTCACCGTCATCGTGCGCCTGGCCCTGGCCGTCCTCGCCCTGGTCCTCGGAGGGCGGGCCGACGCCGGAGGCGACCTGACTGCCCTGAGCCGAGGCTGGGGCCGCCCCAGACCGCCAGGACGGCGGCTCAGCACGGTGGTCCACGTCAGCCTCCTCCTGAGCGTTTCCTAGGTCGAGGTTATCGTGACGAAACGCCGTGAAACGCGGCCAGGTGTCGCTGCCACTGTCTCGCCTGCTCATGAGACGGTCCTACCGGACATATCGTTGCCCTCGATCGCGGACTCCTCGTCCGCCTCGTCCGATCCCGTATCCAGGGATTCCGCGTTGCGCGCGATCGCGACCACGCTGTCGCCAGGTTCGAGGTTCATCAGCCTGACTCCCATGGTCTGCCGGCCTGAGAGCTTTACCTCCCCAGCCCTTGTCCGGATAACCCCGCCCGCCGACGTGATCGCGAACACCTCATCGTCAGGCCGGGTCATCAGCGCACCGACGAGCTCGCCCCGCGAGTCCACGATCCGCGCGGTGAGAACGCCCCTGCCCCCCCGATTCTGTAGCGGATACTGGTCCGCCGGGGTGCGCTTGGCAAAACCACCACCAGTTGCCACCAGAACATCTTCGCCTTCTCGCACCACGTGCATGTCCAGTAGCTCATCGCCGTCGACGAACCGCATCCCGATCACGCCGGAGGTCACCCGGCCCATCGGGCGCAGCGATTCATCGCTGGCCCGGAACCTGATCGCCTGGGCCTTCCTGCTCAAGAGAAGCAAATCTTCCTCGGGCGAGACCAGCCGGGCGGCGATCACCTCGTCGTCCTCGCGCAGGCTGATCGCGATGATGCCGCCGGAGCGCACGCTCTCGAAGTCGCTCAGCCGGGACTTCTTGACCAGGCCGCTCTTAGTGGCGAGCACCAGGTACGGAGCGACCTGGTAGTCGCGCAGCGCCAGCACCTCGGCGATCTCCTCGTCGGGCTGGAAGGCGAGCAGGTTGGCCACGTGCTGGCCGCGGGCGTCCCGGCCCGCGTCCGGCAACTCGTAAGCCTTCGCCCGGTAGACCCGGCCCTTGTTGGTGAAGAACAGGATCCAGTGATGGGTCGTGGTGACGAAGAAGTGTTCGACGATGTCGTCGGTGCGAAGCTGCGCGCCGCGCACGCCCTTGCCGCCGCGCCGCTGCGCCCGGTACAGGTCGGTCCTGGTCCGCTTGGCGTAACCGCCGCGGGTGATCGTGACGACCACGTCTTCTTCGGCGATCAGGTCTTCGTCCGACATGTCGCCTTCGTCGGCGATGATCACCGTGCGCCGCTCGTCGCCGTACTTGGCCACGATCTCGCCGAGCTCGGTGCCGATGATCTCCCGCTGCCGCTCCGGCCGGGCCAGGATGTCCTCGTAGTCGGCGATCTTGGCGGTCAGCTCGCCATACTCGTCGACGAGCTGCTGGCGCTCCAGCGCGGCGAGCTTGCGGAGCTGCATGTCGAGGATGGCGCGCGCCTGGATCTCATCGATGTCGAGCAGTTCCATCAGGCCCTGCTGCGCCTCGGCGGCCGAGGCGCTGGCCCGGATCAGCGCGATCACCTCGTCGATCGCCTCGATGGCCTTCAGC
The DNA here is from genome assembly GCA_035945415.1 of Streptosporangiaceae bacterium. Lineage (GTDB taxonomy): Bacteria > Actinomycetota > Actinomycetes > Streptosporangiales > Streptosporangiaceae > PALSA-505. Next base: position 22,857 of record DASZAD010000100.1, on the reverse strand, counting down.
AGCCCGCGCAGGATGTGCGCCCGCTCCTGTGCCTTGCCGAGCAGGTAGCGGGTGCGCCGGACGATCACGTCGATCTGGTGGGCGACCCAGTACCTGATCATCTGATCCAGGCGCAGGGTGCGCGGCACCTCATCCACCAGGGCGAGTATGTTCGCGCCGAACGTGTCCTGGAGCTGGGTGTGCTTGTACAGGTTGTTCAGCACGACCTTGGCCACCGCGTCCCGCTTGAGCACGATGACCAGCCGCTGCCCGGCCCGGTTGCTGGACTCGTCGCGCACGTCGGCGATGCCGCTGACCCGGCCGTCCTTCACCAGCTCGGCGATCTTCAGCGCCAGGTTGTCCGGGTTGACCTGATAGGGCAGCTCGGTGGCGACCAGGCAGGTGCGGCCCTTGATGTCCTCTTCGACCTCGACCACGGCGCGCATGGTGATCGAGCCGCGGCCGGTCCGGTAGGCGTCTCTGATGCCGCGGCGGCCGACGATCTGGGCGGCGGTCGGGAAGTCGGGTCCCTTGATCCGCTCCATCAGCGCGTCAAGCAACTCGTCGTCGGTGGCGTCGAAGTGCTCCAGGTACCAGTGGGCCCCGGCGGCGATCTCACGCAGGTTGTGCGGCGGGATCTTGGTGGCCATGCCGACCGCGATCCCCTCGGAGCCGTTGACCAGCAGGTTGGGGAAGCGGCTCGGCAGGACCTGGGGCTCGGAGGAGCGCCCGTCATAGTTGTCGCGGAAGTCGACGACCGCCTTGGTGTCGATGTCCCGCAGCATCTCCATGGCCAGCGGGGCCAGCCTGCACTCGGTGTAGCGCATGGCCGCCGGCGGGTCGTTGCCGGGCGAGCCGAAGTTGCCCTGGCTGTCGATCAGCGGGTAGCGCATCGACCACGGCTGGGCCAGCCGGACCAGCGCGTCGTAGATCGCGCTGTCGCCGTGCGGGTGATACTGGCCCATGACGTCGCCGACCACCCGGGCGCACTTGAAGAAGGCCCGGTCCGGCCGGTAGCCGCCGTCGAACATCGCGTACAGGATGCGGACGTGCACCGGCTTGAGGCCGTCCCGCACGTCGGGCAGCGCGCGCCCGACGATCACCGACATCGCGTAGTCGATATAGCTGCGCTGCATCTCGACCTGGATGTCTACGGGCTCGGTGCGGTCCTCGCCTGCTGGCGCGCCCGTGTCCAGCTCAGTCACTTCCTGGCCTTTCAGTAATCTGGGAAAGCGGCGCTCAGATGTCCAGGAACCGGACGTCCCTGGCGTTGCGCTGGATGAACGAGCGCCGCGCTTCCACGTCTTCGCCCATGAGCACCGTGAACAACTCGTCGGCCTGTGCGGCGTCGTCGAGGGTCACTTGCAGGAGCACCCGGTTGGCCGGGTTCATGGTGGTGTCCCACAACTCGCTGGCGTTCATCTCACCCAGGCCCTTGTACCGCTGCACGCCGTCCCTGAGCTTGGGGTCCCGGCGACCGGCCGCGATTCCCGCCTCGATCAGCCGGTCCCGCTCCGCGTCGGAGTAGGCGTACTCGGGCTCCACCCCCCGGCCGTCCCACTTGATCTTGTACAGCGGGGGCTGGGCCAGGTAGACATGACCGGCTTCGACCAGCGGCTTCATGAACCTGAACAACAGGGTGAGCAGCAGCGTGCGGATGTGCTGGCCGTCCACGTCCGCGTCCGCCATGAGGATGATCTTGTGATAGCGGAGCTTCTCGATGGCGAAGTCATCGTGGATCCCGGTGCCCAGCGCCGTGATCATGGCCTGGACCTCGTTGTTCTTCAGCACCCGGTCGATCCTGGCCTTCTCCACGTTCAGGATCTTGCCGCGGATGGGCAGGATGGCCTGGAACATCGGATCCCGGCCGCCTTTGGCCGATCCGCCGGCCGAGTCACCCTCGACCACGTAGATCTCGCACCGGGACGGATCGGAGGACTGGCAGTCGGCCAGCTTGCCCGGCAGCGACGTGGACTCGAGCAGGCTCTTGCGCCGGGTCAGGTCCCGGGCCTGGCGGGCGGCGATCCGAGCCCGCGCGGCTTGCATGGCCTTGGTGATGATGTCCTTGGCCTCGCCCGGGTTGCGGTCGAACCAGTCGCGCAGGTGGTCGTTGCTGGCCTTCTGCACGAACGACTTCGCCTCGGTGTTGCCGAGCTTGGTCTTGGTCTGCCCCTCGAACTGCGGCTCGGCCAGCTTGACCGAGACGATCGCCGTCAGGCCCTCCCTGACGTCCTCGCCGGTCAGGTTGTCCTCCTTCTCGCGGAGCAGTTTCTGGTCACGCGCGTACCGGTTGACGATCGAGGTCAGGGCGGCGCGGAAGCCTTCCTCGTGGGTGCCGCCCTCCGCCGTGTTGATCGTGTTTGCGAACGTGTGCACCGACTCGGAGTAGGAGGCGTTCCACTGCATGGCGATCTCGACGGCGATGCCGTCGCCCTCGTCGCCGAAGTCGATGATCGAGGCGTGCACCGGCTCCTTGGAGGCGTTCAGGTACCGGACGAAGTCCGCGATGCCGCCGTCGTAGCAGTAGCTGACGACGTGCGCCTCGCCGTTGATGTGGTCCGGGCGCTCGTCGGTCAGCGTGATCCGCAGGCCGCGGCTGAGGAAGGCCATCTCCTGCAGTCGCCGGGACAGGGTCTCGAAGCTCCAGTCGATGGTCTCGAAGATGTCCCCGTCCGGCCAGAACGTGGTGGTGGTGCCCGTCTCGGCGGTTTCCTCGCCGCGGGTGACCGGGCCGACCGGGTCGCCCCTCTCGTAGGACTGCCGCCAGACGTGGTCCTCCCGGCGCACCTCCACGTCCACCCGGGAGGACAGCGCGTTGACCACCGACACGCCCACGCCGTGCAGGCCGCCGGAGACCGCGTAGGACTTCGCGTCGAACTTGCCGCCGGCGTGCAGGGTGGTCATGACGACTTCGAGCGCGGGCCGCTGCTCGACCGGATGGATGTCCACCGGGATGCCGCGGCCGTTGTCGGCTACCCGGACGCCGCCGTCGGGCAGCAGCGTGACCTCGATGTCGTCGCAGTAGCCGGCCAGGGCCTCGTCCACCGAGTTGTCGACGACCTCGTAGACCAGATGGTGCAGGCCGCGCTCGCCGGTGGAGCCGATATACATGCCAGGCCGCTTGCGGACCGCCTCTAGCCCTTCGAGGACCGTGATCGAGCCTGCGTCATAGGACAAGTGTCTGAAACCCTCCTGCCGGTTCTGGCGCGCCCGCAAGACCGCACCCCTCATCATCTGGCCCGCCGCGCTCTCCTATTTTACCTGCGAGTACGGCCTGAATAGGGCGGGTTCAGCCGTAGGTGTCGCGCGGGCCGCGCCCGCCACGTGCCCGCCAGGGACCCGGCTGGCGGGGTCCGGCCGGCCCGCGGACCTTCACCCGCGTCACCGCGCCGTGGCCGAGTTCGGCGTTCAGTCTCTGGACCAGGTTGGGGGCGAGCTGGCGGAGCTGGGCGGCCCACGGACTCGAACTGGCCACCACCACCAGCTCCCCGTCGGCGAAGCTGTCGGGGCGGGCGTGCGCGGCGATCTCCGGGCCGACAATCTGTTCCCAGCGGCCGAACATCGAGCCCGCTACCGCTTGCTCCTGCCAGCCCTGGTCGGCGAGCAGCCCGCGGATGGCTGCGCCGAGTAGCTGGGGATCCTCCCCCGAGGAGCGGCCACCGCGGGTAGCCGCGGCAACGCCCCCTCGTATTTTCTGAATGTCTTCTTCCGGGGGTTCTGCGGGACCGCCCTCCCGGGCGAGCACGGGTGACCGGGGCGGCCGGTGCCGCCTGGCGGCCGGCCCGCCCGCCAGGCCGGGATCGCGCTGCCTGGCATCGGCCCGGGCCTGCGCCAGCGCCTCGAGGGCGCGGCGGATCCGGCGCTCGGTGTCGTCAGCCGGCACGGGTGATCAACCCCCCGGCCACATCGAACCGCGCCGAGGCCAGGACGGCAGGCAGGTCACCGGGCACCGCCGTGGTCACCAGCACCTGCTCGGCGTGGGCGGCCACGTCGGCCAGCCGGTCCCGCCGCTGCCCGTCCAGCTCGGCGAACACATCGTCAAGCAGCAGCACCGGCTCCTCGCCGGCGGCGCGTAGCAGCTCGTAGCCGGCCAGCCTGAGGGCGAGCGCCAGCGACCACGACTCCCCGTGGCTGGCGTAGCCGCGGGCGGGCAGGCCGCCGACCTTCAGCTCGAGCTCGTCCCGGTGTGGGCCGGCCAGGCAGACGCCGCGCTCCAGCTCGGCGCGCCGGGCCACGGCCAGCGCCTCGCGCAGCCGGCCGGCGAGCACAGCGGCGTCAGCGGGCGGCTCCGCCTTGTCCGGCAGGGCCGGGCGGTAGGCCGCCTCCACGGCGCACTCCTCGCCCGACACCGCGGCGTACGCCTTGACCATGAGCGGGCGCAGCGCGGCGACGAGCTCCAGCCGGCCGGCCATGAGCCCGGCGCCGGTGCGGGCGAGCTGCTCGTCCCAGGCCTCCAGCGCCCCCAGCATGGCCTGGCTGGCCGCCGGCCGGGCGCGGGCCGACTTCAGCAGCGCGGTTCGCTGCTTCACCACCCGGTCGTAGTCCGCCTTGACCCCGGCGTATCTCGGCGCCGACTGGATGAGCAGCTCGTCCAGGTACCGGCGGCGCTCGCCGGGATCACCCTTGACCAGGGCGAGATCCTCGGGAGCGAACAGTACCGCGCGCAGCGCGCCGAGCACCTGCCGGGGGCGCAGCACCGGGGCGCGGTTGAGCCGGGCCCGGTTCGGGCGAGCCGGGTTGATCTCAATTTCCACCAGGGTGCTCCGGTCCGCGGCGGAGATGCCGGCCCTGACGATGGCGCGCTCGGCACCGCTGCGGACCAGCGGCGCGTCGGTCGCGACCCGGTGGCTGGCCAGCGTGGCCACGTAGCCGACCGCCTCGATCAGGTTGGTCTTGCCCTGGCCGTTCGCGCCGGTGAAGGCGGTCACGCCTGGCTCCATCCGCAGCTCCGCCGTTGCATAGCAGCGGAAGTCGGTCAGCGCCAGCCGGTCGAGGTGCACAGTTGTGAGGCTACTGCCCTGCGGAGCTGGACGGCCTGAGGCGGACCGTGGGTCCGGTCCGCGATCTCGCCGGACGGACCGGGTAAAGTACGCAGCCCGGTCAACCACTGAGCCTGATCGGCATCAGCAGATAGCGGTAGGCCGGCGCCTGGTCGGCCTCGGGCTTCCCGGTGATCACGGCGGGCTTGGCGGGCGCGGTGAACGAGATCCGCACCGTGTCCGAGTCCATCGCGGTCAGCCCGTCGAGCAGATACTGGGGGTTGAACGCGATCTGGATGTCCTCGCCCTCGTAGCTGGCCTCCAGCGTCTCCGCCGCCTGGGCCTCGTCTCCGGTGCCGGCCTCCAGCAGGAGCTGGCCGATGCTGAACGAGAGCCGGACCGGGGTGTTCCGCTCGGCCACCAGGGCCACTCGCCGCACCGACTCGGACAGCAGCCCGGCGGGCAGCTCGGCGGTGGCGTTCGCGTGCTCAGGCAGCAGCGCCTGGTAGCGCGGGAACTCACCGCCGAGCAGCCGGGTGGTGGCGCGGCGGCCGCTGCCCTCGAACCCGATCATCCCGTCGCCGCTCCCACCGGGCAGCGCGAGCGCGATCGACACCTCGGCGCCGGAGGTCAGCGCCCGCGCGGTGTCCGACAGCGCCTTGCCGGGGACCAGCACGGCGGCGCTCAGGTCCGGTTGGGCCGGCTTCCAGCGCAGCTCCCTGACGGCCAGCCGGTACCTGTCGGTGGCGACCAGGGTCAGCGTGTCGCCTTCGATCTCCATCCGGACGCCGGTCAGCGCGGGCAGCGTGTCGTCCCGTCCGGCGGCGGCGGCGACCTGGGCCACGGCAGTCGCGAACACATCGCTTTCCACGGTGCCGATGGACGGCGGCATCTCGGGCAGTGCCGGGTAGTCCTCTTCCGGCAGCATGAGCAGGGAGAACTGTGCGCTACCGCAGGTCACGATGGTCCGCGCCCCGTCCACCCGCACCTCGACCTGCCGTGGCGGCAGGCTCTTGGTGATCTCCGTGAGCAGCCGGCCCGGGACGAGCACGGAGCCCTCTTCCTCGACGGTGACGGGCAGGCTGGCCTGAGCCGAGACGTCGTAGTCGAAGCTGGAAAGAGTGAGCACCCCGGGGCCGCCGGTCCCGGCCTGCAGCCGCATGCCGGCCAGCACCGGAAGCGCCGGGCGAGCGGGCAGGGCGCGGGCCGTCCACGCCACGGCCTCGGCCAGCAAGTCTCGCTCCACCTGGAATCTCACCGCAGACCGCCTCCTGCCCGCCGCGTACGTGTGGTCGCCGCCGGCCCGGGGTACGTCCCTGCCGACGACCTAATGATGCCGCGCTTGCCGCCCCGGCGCTGGTAGCACGCCGGCTCGTGATGTGCGGGACGGCGTGCACCTGCTGTTGGTTGAGGCTGGTAGATAAACATAGGGACGTAGTCGTAGTAGGGCCGGTGGAACCTGGGGAGAAGCGGCGTTCCCGCAGGCCAGCCCCTGATCCGCGTCCACAGATGATGTGGGCGGCGGCGGGGGTGGCATTGGATGGCGGTGAGCCGCCGGGCCGTCACGCTTGATTGTCCGCATCTTCTCCCCCATACTTCCTGGGTTGTCCGCCGGTTCCCCCTAGCTTTTCCCCAGACTTGTCCACAGGCTGTGTGCTAAATGCCGGTCCCATAACGATTTGCTGGGGTTAGCGCGGCCGTCATCCATCCGTTTCCTGTCGTTCATCCGATTGGCCTCAACCCGACCGGGCCTGCTGCTTGATCCGGTTGGTCAGCTCGGTGACCTGGTTGTAGATCGACCTGCGCTCGGCCATCAGGGACCGTATCTTGCGATCGGCGTACATTACGGTGGTGTGATCGCGACCGCCGAAGTGCTGGCCGATTTTTGGCAGCGATAGGTCGGTGAGCTCGCGGCACAGGTACATCGCGATCTGCCGGGCCGTGGCCAGGACACGGGACCGGGAGGTGCCGCACAGGTCGTCGATGGACAGCCCGAAATACGACGCGGTCTGGCCCATGATCGTTGTCGCGGTGATCTGCGGGCCTTGGGCCTCGGGGATGAGATCCTTCAGCACGATTTCGGCGAGCTGCAGGTCCACCGTCTGCCGGTTGAGGCTGGCGAACGCGGTCACCCGGATGAGCGCACCCTCCAGCTCGCGGATGTTGGTGGAGATCCGGCTGGCGATGTACTCCAGGACCTCGGGCGGCGCGTTGAGCCCCTCCTGCACCGCCTTCTTGCGCAAGATGGCGATCCTGGTCTCGAGCTCGGGCGGCTGGACGTCGGTGAGCAGGCCCCACTCGAACCGGCTGCGCAGCCGGTCCTCCAGCGTCACCAGCCGCTTCGGGGCCCGGTCGCTGGAGATCACGATCTGCTTGCTGGCGTTGTGCAAGGTGTTGAAGGTGTGGAAGAACTCCTCCTGCGTGCCTTCCTTGTTCTCCAGGAACTGGATGTCGTCCACCAGCAGCACGTCCACGTCACGGTACCGGCGCCGGAACCCGTCCTGCTTGCCGTCCCTGATCATGTTGATGAAGTCGTTGGTGAACTCCTCCGAGCTCACGTACCTGACCTTGACGCCCTGGTAGAAGCTCTGGGCGTAGTGGCCGATGGCGTGCAGCAGGTGGGTCTTGCCGAGGCCGGAGTCGCCGTAGATGAACAGCGGGTTGTACGCCTTGGCCGGAGCTTCGGCCACGGCGACCGCGGCCGCGTGAGCGAACCGGTTGCTGGAGCCGATGACGAACGTCTCGAAGGTGTACTTGGGGTTGAGCCTGGCGGCCGCGGGGCCGCGCGCTGGCTGGCCCGGTCCGCCGGCCGCCGAGGCCGGACCGGTTACGTGGCCGGGCTTAGAGCGCGCGTCAAGCCCCGGTGAGCCGAGGCCCGGTGGATTGAGCCCCGGTGAGCCGAGCGCTGGTGAGCCGAAGCCTGGCTGGCCGGGGCTGGCCGGGTGACCAGCCGTGCCCGGACCGGGGGCCCCGGGTTGCTGCCCGCCAGGAGCCCCGGGGGCCAGCCGCCGCTGATCACCCGGGGGGGCATCTCCGGGGGCGGAGCCAGCGCCGGCCTGTTGACCGGGGACGGCCGGCGGTGCGACCGAGGCCGCCATCCCTCTGACATCCGCAGCCGGATCCACCGTGACCGCGAGCTGGATGCTGCGGCCGAGCTCCCGGGAGAGCGCATGCGTGATCAGGCTGCGCAGCCTGGTTTCCAGCTGCTCCTTGACGAACTCGTTTGGCGTAGCGATCAGGGCCGTATTCTCTACCAGACCAAGCGGCCTGGTCAGCTTCAGCCAGGCCCGCTGATGTGCCTCGATGTGCATGCCATTCAGGTCGTCAAGGGAGCGGGCCCATACCTCGGCGAGGTCTGTTTCGCTCACGACTCTTCACCTCGCCCCCACTGACAGTCCAGCGCCTATCCACAGGTTGTGCACGCCTCCCCCGCCCCCGAATCCGATTACCCTGCGTAGTTTCACAAGATCAGTCAGGATCCTCGGATCCGCGTGCTGAGGCCGGGTACGGTTTCTCCACAGCCTAAGCGCAGGGCCGGCGGCGCGTTCGGCAAATGGCAGTGTTCCGGTAACCGGAGAGTTCCGCCCTGCTCGCCGCGAAGTCCGGCAGGGACCTCGGGCGGGTCCTTGTGCAGGTAGCGGCTGGGTCGGTGGCCATCGTGGCGGAGGAGCGACCGCGATCAGCGGCGAGCCTGCTGGTTTGACCACCGGGATCGCGGCACCTAGGCTGGTTGACCGGCCATGGGGGCGGCGGGGGAGCCGGGCCGCCATGATTGACCGCGTCTGGAGCCTGAAGTGAGCAAGCGTACCTTCCAGCCCAACAACCGCCATCGTGCGAAGACGCACGGATTCCGGCTGCGCATGCGGACGCGCGCGGGACGCGCGGTGCTCGCGGCACGCCGCCGCAAGGGGCGCGCGCGGCTCAGCGCCTGACCAGAGCGCGGCGGGCGAGACCTGATGGCCGATGCTTCCAGCACAGGCTCGGATGCGGAAGCGGGCGGAGTTCACCGCGGCCATTCGCCAGGGAAGCCGGGCCGGGCGGCGCCTGATCAGCGGGCACTTGATCGTCCGCGCGGCCGCGGCGGACGAGTCTCCCCGGATAGGGTTCGTGGTAAGCCGTGCGGTGGGGGGCGCCGTTCAGCGAAATAAGGTACGCAGGCGCCTGCGACACCTGGCCCGCGGTTATCTTGACTCGCTGCCGGGAGGTAGCCTGCTTGTTGTCCGCGCCCATCCTCCGGCCGCGGCGGCCCGCCAGGCAGATCTTGCCGCCGAACTCGACCTGGTAATCGGCACCTTGCTGCGGCGGCAGGTAGGGACCCTGCACCAGTGATGATGCACAACCCAGGCGTCGAGACTACGGAAGGCCGCACCCGGCCCTCGGTAGCCGCCCGGCTGCTCATCATGCTGGTCAGCGGGTACCGGCGGGGCGTGAGCCCGCTGCTGCCCGACCGGTGCAGGTTCGCGCCATCATGCAGTGCCTACGCGCTCCAGGCGGTCGCGGAGTATGGTGCGCTGCGGGGAAGCTGGCTGGCCCTGCGCAGGCTCGGCCGGTGTCATCCGTTCCATCCGGGCGGCTATGACCCGGTACCGCCACGTCGCGCCGGGCATCCCGGGCCGGTGAGAGCGCAAGGAGCTAGCTGGTGAGCATCCTCAACCCGCTGTACGACGCCGTCGCGTGGCTGATCATGCGAATCCACGCGATCCTCGCGGTGCCACTGGGCCCGGCGAGCGGTGCCACCTGGGCGCTGACCATCGTCGTGCTGGTCGTCTTGATGCGGCTGTTGCTGCTGCCGCTGTTCGTCAAGCAGATGCACGCGCAGCAGAAGATGCTGCAGCTCAACCCCCAGGTGCAGGAGCTGCGCAAGCGCTACAAGAGCGACAAGCAGAAGCTCAACGAAGAGATGATGAAGCTGTACCGGGAGAACGGGGCCAACCCGCTCTCCGGATGCCTTCCGCTCGTCGCCCAGCTTCCGGTCTGGTTCGCCCTGTTCAGCGTCCTGCGCGCGATATCGCTGGGGCACGACAGCTACGGCCTGACCAAGACGGTCGTCGACCAGGCGAACCGGGCGCACATCTTCGGCGTCACGATCGCCGACCGGTTCCTCTTCTCGCATACGCACCCGGCCCTCCACGTGAAGGTCGTGATTATCATCACCGTGCTGCTGAGCGCGGTGACGACGTTCCTGACCGTCCGGCAGAGCATGAAGCGCGGCATGATGCAGTCGCCGGGCCTGGACGAGAGCAACCCGATGGCGGGCGCGCAGAAGTACATGGCCTACATCGCCCCGCTGTTCGCGCTCAGCGGTCTGTACTGGCAGTACGGCCTGGTGCTGTACTGGCTCGCCACCAACCTGTGGACGCTTGGCCAGCAGTACTTCCTGTTCAAGAAGATCCCTCCGCTGAACGCCGCGACCGCGACCGCGGGCACCGGCGCCGCGCAGCCCGGTGCCGCGCGGCCCGCTCCGGCGCGGCCCGCGGCCAGCGGCAAGGGAACGGGTGCGACCACCGCGAAGCCGTCAGCGCAGGGGAAGCCCGCGGCGAAGCAGCCCGCCGCGGCGCGCCCAGCGCCGGCCGGGAAGGGCGGCAACGCCGGGCTCGGTATACCGCCGCCAGCATCCAACGGCGGTGGCGGCGTGCTGCGCAAGCTGGTCCGCGGCCGTGCTGAGCCCGAGCCGGAGCCGGAGCCGCCCGAGGTCAAGATGGTCCGGCAGCAGCGGACGAGACAGTCGCGAAGCAAGCGCACTGGGAAGCGATGAGCAGGCCGGGCAGGATCCCGCGCCCGAGCGGCCTGCGGCGGCCTACCCGCCGGTGACCGCTCGCGGGAAGCCAGTCCGGTTCATCGTGGCGATAGCGAGTAGTCCCTGGGCGTAAGGCTGGAAACGGAGATCGTGACTTGACATCCTCCCTGCCGTCGCAGACATTTTCGATTTACCCGCATTATGGAGGGAGGGAGCGGCGTTTCCTTCCCCGCCAGAAGGGCGGGGCCTCCACGCCGCGATCCTGATGAGTCATAGGAATAGCGCCGGGGCCGGGGTGCCCGTCGATGAGACATCCCAGGCCGCGGATGGCTTGCTGAGGCCTCCGACGGACGGGGATCCGCTCGCCGTCGAGCCGTCCGGCCAGGAGGCACCACCCCGGCCCGCCGGCGACGGCTTCGCGGGCGCGGACCCGGGCGCGGACACGGGCGCGGACACGGGCCCGGACGCAGGTGTTCCGGATGAGCCCGAGGACGAGTCGCAGGGCGATGGGGACCGGCGTGCCGCGGTGAGCCAGGCCGACCTCGAGCAGGAGGGCGAGATTGCCGCCGACTATGTGGAAGGCCTGCTCGACATCGCGGATCTCGACGGCGACATCGACATGGACGTCGAGGCGGACCGGGCGCTGGTATCGGTCGTCGGTGGGACGCTGGACGAGCTCGTCGGCCCCCGGGGCGAGGTCCTGGAGGCACTGCAGGAGCTCACCAGGCTGGCGGTGCAGCGCCAGACCGGCGACCGCACCAGGCTGATGCTCGACGTCGGCGGCTACCGGGCCCGGCGCCGCGCGGAGCTGACCGAGCTCGGCAGCGAGGCCGCCGGCGAGGTGAAGCAGAGCGGGGTGCCCAAGAGGCTGACGGTCATGACCGCCTTCGAGCGGAAGATCGTGCACGATGCCGTCGCGGCCGCCGGGCTGCGCAGCGAGTCCGAGGGTGAGGAGCCCGGCCGTCGCGTGGTGGTCTATCCGGCCTGATGATGCTCCCCCCGCAGGCAGGCTGGCCGGTGCCGGTCCCGGTGCCGGTGCCGGTGCCAGCCCGGGCGGCGCCCGCTGGCCCCCCCGTGACGCCTGTCGCGACCTGGCTGTCCTCGGCTGGGGGCAGGGAGGCGGCTCCGCCTCCGCCTCCACCGGGACCAGGGCCGGTGCCGGGGCCTGGGCTGGGACAGTCGCTCTCGTCGAGCGCCGGGCCGCCGGCCACGAATTCTGGATCACCGGTCAGCAGTTCCGGGCCCTCGAAGCCGGAAATTACGCTGTCGTCCGCCGTGGTTCCCGCGCCGCCGCCATCCGCTTCTGAGGTCTTCGGCCCGGCGCTCGCCCTCGCCGAGCAGTACGCGCGCCTTCTGGCCGGGCCCGGGGTCGAACGCGGGCTGATCGGCCCGCGCGAGGCTGGGCGACTGTGGGAGCGGCACCTGCTGAACTGTGCGGTCGTGGACGAACTGGTGCCGCATGGAGCCTCGCTCATCGACATCGGGTCCGGAGCGGGCCTGCCGGGGATCGTGCTGGCTCTACTGCGGCCCGATCTCCGGGTGACCCTGCTGGAGCCGATGGCGAGGCGAGTGACATTCCTCGGCGAGTGCGTAGCCGGCCTGCGGCTGGGCAACGTCACGGTGCACCGGGGGCGTGCCGAGGAGGTGACCGGTCACCTGGCCGCCGACGTAGTGACGGCCAGGGCGGTCGCGCCGCTGGACCGTCTCGCGACGCTGGCGCTGGGTCTCGTCCGGCCGGGCGGGACGGTGCTGGCGCTGAAGGGGGAACGGGCGGCGCACGAGGCCAAAGCGGCTGGCCCGGCCCTCCGCCGGCTCGGCGTTACCGAGGTCACGGTACTGTCAGCCGGGACGGGCCGGATCCACCCGGCCACCACGGTGGTCAGGCTGATCGCGCCCGGAACCGGCGGGTATACGGGATCCCTTCCTGTGGCCGGGCCGGAATCCAGGCGTCGCAGAAGCAGCACCAGGGCCAGGAAGTGATCGTGGGCCGGGCCTAACCGGTGCGGGCCGGCGAGTTGACGGTGCGTGCTCCGGCCGGGCAATCGCGACGGTGTAGCGTCACGAGTGGCCGGTGCCGGACGGGCTCAGAGAGGATCGAGGACATGGCTTCGCGGCAGGGCCTGGGATGGCCCGGGGATGCCGGTCGCTGGCGCCCGGTCCAGGTCTCGCCGGACCGCTCTGCCCTCCCGCCCGAGAGTTCCCCGCTGGTGACCCGGCGGCCAGGGAACGTGGGATGGTCGGCTGGGCCGGACTTTTCCGTCCGAACGCACCCGGATTCTGACAGCGGAACAGCGGGCGACCCCCCGGCAAGCCCGGGGGGCGCCGGCGGCTCGCCTCATCGCCTGCGACAGTCGCTGGCCGCGGCGGTTTCACGTGAAACGCGGTCGCAGAATGGCGCGCAGCACGCTCGCCAGCCCGCCGGGATCGCGGGGACTCAGTCCGCTGAGGCTGGGCCGGCCCAAGCTGTGGCGGCCCAAGCTGTGGTGAACAGGTCGGCGCGGGCCTCTGCTGGCCGGCCGGTGCTGGCTCAGGTTGCCGGACCCGCTCGGGTCCCGGAGGCCAGGCCGGTCCATGCCAGCGAGGGCGGCCCGGTTCAGTCCGAGCCTGCCTCGACGGTCCTGGGCGGTGTCCGGTCGAGCTTGGCGGCGGTGCCTCCCGGCGCGTCTCCGGCACGGGTTCCTGGCGCGTCTCCGGCACGGGCTGCTGGCGTGCCTCCGGCACGGGTTCCTGGTGTGCCTCCGGCACGACGGAGCGGCGATCCGCGCGACGGAAGAGCCACCGGACACGGCCTGGCTGCGACTGACCGGGCGGGCCAGGCTTCGGATGTCCGGCCCGTCCAGGCGGCGGGTCGCTGGCCGGCTGAGGCTACGGGTAGCGGGCCAGGCCCGAGGAAGAGCGCCGGACCGGGCCCGGGTATGAGCGCCGGGCCAGGCCCGGGTACGAGTGCCGGACCGGCGCGGGCAACGATGGCGTCATCGGCCCAGGCGAGGTCCCAGATGGGAGCTGGAGCGGTGCAATCGTGGCCCAGTGCGGGCGAGGAGGTATGGGTGGCTGGTCGCGGGGGAACCTCACCGGGTCAGGTGGGCCGGGAGAGCGCGCCCGCCTTTCCGCCCGGCCCGGCCTCTCCGGTGAACACGCCGGACGGCTGGCGACCCGGCGCCGACACGCCGATCGCCCGGGCGGCCGCAGCGGCCCTCGAAGCCAGGATCGGAAGCGGGCGTCCCTGGCCCCGCCCGGCTCAGTGCCGCATCATCACGATCGCGAACCAGAAAGGCGGAGTCGGCAAGACCACCACCGCGGTCAACCTGGCGGCAGCGCTGGCGCTGCACGGATCCCACGTCCTCGTGATCGACCTGGACCCCCAGGGCAACGCGTCCACCGCGTTCGACGTGGATCACCACATGGGAATCCCCTCGGTCTACAACGTCCTCGTCGAGGATCAGCCGCTGGCCGACATCGTTCGCTCGGTGGAGGGGATCCCGCGGCTGCAGTGCGCGCCCGCGACCATCGACCTGGCCGGTGCCGAGATCGAACTCGTTCCGCTGGTGGCCAGGGAGTCACGGCTGACGCGGGCGATCGCCGCCTACGACGCCTCCCAGCTCGACTACATCTTCATCGACTGCCCGCCGTCGCTGGGCCTGCTCACGGTCAACTCACTGGTGGCGGCGGCCGAGGTGCTGATCCCCATCCAGTGCGAGTACTACGCCCTGGAGGGACTGGAGCAACTGCTGCGCACGGTGGACCTGGTGAAGAGCCACCTCAACGCCAGGCTTTCGGTTTCCACCATCGTGCTGACCATGTACGACGGCCGGACCCGGCTGGCCGCCCAGGTGGCGGAAGACGTGCGCTCGCACTTCGGCGGGGTCGTCCTCCGCTCCGTCATCCCACGGAGCGTCCGGGTCTCCGAGGCGCCCAGCTACGGTCAGTCGGTGATGACCTACGACCCGGGTTCCACCGGCGCGCTCGCCTACCTGGAAGCCGCCAGGGAGATAGCGAACCAGAACGTGCGGGGCGGCCTGCCGGCCAGCTGAAAGGCTGTCCCCCCGACCGGCATCAGGGGCATGCCTGGCAGTATGTGTCTGAGCGGAAACTCAGGCGTGCGCAGGGAGACGTGGTGCCTCAGCAAAGACGTGGACTCGGCAAGGGACTCGGTGCGCTGATCCCTCCCGCGGCGGGAACGCCAGCCAGAGATCCCAGTGCTCCCGGCCCGGCACTGACGGACCAGCAGGTGCCGTCATCCCCGGGACAACGCGTCCCGCAGCCGGGCGACGTCGCGCGCGACCAGCACACGCCGGGTGCGGTCCCCGGGGCCTACTTCGAGGAGGTCGCAAGCGCCGCGATCACCCCGAATCCCCGCCAGCCCCGGCAGTCATTCGACGAGGAGTCCCTCGACGAGCTGGCGGCCTCCATCCGTGAGGTCGGCCTGCTGCAGCCGGTCGTCGTCCGGAAGGTGATGCCAGGGCACTACGAGCTCATCATGGGCGAGCGGCGCTGGCGGGCCAGCCAGCGCGCCGGGCTCGACCGCGTGCCCGCGATCGTCCGCGAGGCTTCCGATGATGAACTGCTCCGCAACGCACTCATCGAGAACCTGCACCGCGAGCAACTCAACGCGCTGGAGGAGGCCGCCGCCTACCAGCAGCTCCTCGACGACTTCGGCGCTACCCACGAAGAGCTGGCCGGCCGGGTGGGGCGGTCACGGCCGCACATCTCCAACACGCTGCGGCTGCTCAATCTCCCGCCGGCCGTCCAGAAGCGGGTGGCGGCCGGCGTGCTGAGCGCGGGCCACGCGCGCGCGTTGCTCGGCGTGGACAACCCGCAGGCGCAGGAGCACCTGGCCCACCGGATCGTGGCCGAAGGGCTGTCGGTGCGGGCGGTCGAGGAGATCATCGCGGTTGGAGATGTCGCTCCGGTCAGGGCCTCCAGGGACCCTCGCAGCAAGCCCCCGGCCCCGCCCCAGCTGCGTGATCTGGCCGCCCGGCTCTCGGATGCGTTCGAAACGCACGTCAAAGTGGAGATGGGCCGTCGCAAGGGCAAGATCGTCGTAGAGTTCGCCTCCCTCGACGACCTGGAGCGGATCATCGACGTCATGTCCCCGGCCGGGCGAGACACGGCCTGAGCGTGTCCTGTAGACCTTGGCGGGAAGGGCGTCTGGGTGCCGGTCCGCGGCACTGAAGATCCACGGGAAAGGGCTCAACCCGAGCAGGGTGGCGGGAGACCAGGACGCACGGGTCGCCGCTGGCGGGCGGGAACCTAGCGGCAGGCAGGTGCGGAACCACCGGCAGCCGGGCCGGCGTCCTGGCACGTTCGTATCCTCGTCCCTGGCGGCTGTGGCCTCGGCCCAGATGCCGGCAGCTTCGTCAATGGGGTGATCGCGACCGGTTGCATCGATGACATCCGGGGGCACGTCCACAGGTTTCACGTGAAACGACGGTCTTGCCGCGCACGAGGGCGCTATTGCTTCACTTCGGCCCGGATGGCGTCGGCGAACTCATCCACGTCGGCCTCCGTGGTGTCGAAGGCCGTCATCAGGCGCACTATGTGCTCCCGCTCGTCCCATACGTGGAAACGCCAGTCGCGTTGCAGCGGCGGGATGTGAGCGGGCCCCAGGGAGGCGAAGACGGCATTGGAGTCGACCGAGTGGCGGATGCGTACACCGGGCAGGTCGTCGAGGTGACCGGCGAGCCGCTGGGCCATGGCGTTGGCGTGCCGGGCGTTTTCCAGCCACAGTTGGCCGTTCATCAGGGCGAGGAACTGCGCGGCGATGAACCGCAGCTTCGAGCCGAGCTGGAGCAGTTGCTTGCGGTGAAAGGGTACGAGAGGGACAAGCTCGTCCCGCATCAGCAGGACGGCCTCGGCTCCGATGGCGCCGTTCTTGGTCGCTCCGAAGCTCAGCACATCGGCGTGCGCAGCCAGGTCGGCCAGCGAGCAGTCCAGGTGTGCCGCGGCGTTGGCGAGCCGCGCGCCGTCCACGTACAGGCGCAGCTCATTGGCCCGGCAGAACTCGCCGATCCGGGCGAGCTCGTCCAGCGTGTAACAGGTGCCCAGCTCCGTTACCTGGGAGATGGCCACGACCCGCGGTTGTACCCGGTGCTCGTCACCCCGGCCGCCCAGGCGGGTCGCGATCAGGCCGGGCGTGAGCTTCCCGTCGTGGGTACCCACCGGCAGCAGCTTGGTGCCGAGGAGCCGCTCGGAGGCCCCGCACTCGTCCACGTTGATGTGGGCGCCCTCGGCGCAGATGACCGCCTCCACGGGACTGAGCAGCAGGCTGAGCGCCAGCACGTTGGCGCCGGTCCCGTTGAATACCAGGAACGCGCCGCGGGCCCTGAACTCGGTCCTGAGCGCGGCGGCGGCCCGCTCGGTCCAGGAGTCGGCGCCGTATGGCATCTCGTCGCCGGTGTTGGCCTGGCTGAGCATCTGAAGCACGGCCGGGTGCGTGCCCGCGTGGTTGTCGCTGCCGAAGCTCTTGTGCTGGATCACCTGTCCAGCCTAGAGGCCGGCCCCTCGCACGCCCCGGCGCCCCGAGCGGCTCCGCGTCACCAGCCGGGCTCCCCGGCACCCGGTGCCTAGAGCGAGTCCCTCCTGTAGCCAGCCCGCGCCGGGAAGGATCAGGTTCCGCGGGCCGCCGCGATCAGCAACAGGTCGCGGCAGAGCAAGCCGAACTCGCGTCCGGAGGCTTCCAGGGCCATCGGCAGCATGCTCGTCTCGGTCATGCCTGGCGCCACGTTGACTTCGAGGAAGTACACCTCACCGGAGGGGGACACGATCAGGTCGGTCCGGGACAGGTCGCGGAGCCCCAGCGCCACATGGGCTGTGACGGCCGTCTCGGCGACCGCGCGGGCGGAGTGGTCGGGCAGCCGGGCGGGCGCGTAGTACTCGGTCCGTCCCGCGGTGTAGCGGGCGGTGTAGTCGAACCAGCCGCCTTCGGGCACGATCTCCACTGCGGGCAGCGCCTGCGGCCCGTCCCCGAGGTCGATCACCCCTACGGCCACTTCCGTGCCCTCGGCGAACCGCTCCACGAGGGCCGTGTCGCCGTAGGCGAAGCAGCTGATCATGGCGGCGGGCAGCTCGTCCGCGCTCAGGACCGGACCGGCGCCCAGGGCCGAGCCGCCCCGGGCGGGCTTGACGAACAGGGGCAGCCCCAAGCTGGCCACGATCCGTTCGAGCATCGCGCCGGCCCCCAGATCGTGGAACGTCTCCCGGGGCAGCGCGACGGATTCCGGGGTGTCCAGGCCGGCCCGGACGGCCAGCGCCTTGGCCACCGGCTTGTCGAACGCGAGCCGGCAGGCGTCGGCGGTGGACCCGACGTAGGGGATGCCGAGCAGGGCCAGTACCTCCCTGATCGCACCGTCCTCGCCGGAATAGCCGTGAATCGCCGGGAAGACGGCCGCGGGCGGGTCGGCCAGCAGCAGCGGGATCAATGCGGCGTCGGCGTCCACGAGATGGGCGTCCACACCCGCCTCGTTCAGCGCGTCATTGACCCGGTCACCAGAGCGCAGGGAGACCTCCCGCTCCGGCGACAGCCCGCCGGCCAGGACCAGGACATGCCCGAGAGAGCCGGACTCGTGCCGGGCCGCCGGGCGGACGGGGTCGACGGGCCTGTCTGCCCCGGGTGAGCCGGGACGCCGGGTCCCCGATGAGCCGGTCATGCCGGGTGATCGGCCGGCCAGCCCCCGAACACCTCGTGCAGTTCGGTCTCGGCCTCGATGACTCCGGCGAGCCGCCGTACCCCCTCCCTGATCGTGGCGGGCCCGGGGTAGCAGTAGGACAGGCGCAGATACTCGGCGCCGGATCCGTCGGCGTAGAAGCCGACGCCGGGGACATACGCGACCCGGGCCGAGATCGCCCGCGGGAGCATGCGCTTGGAATCGAGCCCCTCGGGGAGCCGCAGCCACACGTAGAACCCGCCGTCGGGCCTGGTCCAGCGGCAACCGCTGGGCATGCTCGCCTCCAGCGCGCCGAGCATGGCGTCCCTGCGCTCGGTGTACAGCTCGCAGAACACCTTGATCTGCTCCCGCCAGGGCTGGCTGGCCAGGTACTCCCTGACCATGAGCTGGGACAGGCTGGACGAGCAGAGCACGGCCGACTCAGCCGCCAGCACCAGCTTGTCCCTGATGCCGTGCGGCGCCAGCGCCCAGCCGACCCGTAGCCCGGGAGCGATGGTCTTGGAGAACGATCCCAGGTAGGCCACGCCGTCGGCGCTGTCCGCGCGCAGCGCGCGCCGCGGCTCGCCGTCGAAACCGAGCAGGCCGTAGGGGTTGTCCTCGACCAGCAGCAGCCCGGCCTGCTGGCAGATGTCGAGCACTCGCACCCGGCGGGCCGGCGGCAGCGTCACTCCTGCCGGGTTGTGGAAGCTGGGCACCAGGTAGAGGAACTTGATCCGCCTGCCTTCGGCCCGCAACCGCCCGATGGTCTCGGCCAGCGCCTCCGGGATGATCCCCTCGTCGTCCATCGGGACGTGCACGACGTCGGCCTGATAGGAGGTGAACGTGGCCAGCGCTCCTACGTACGAGGGCCCCTCGGCCAGGATCACGTCGCCGGGGTCGATGAAGATCCGGGTCATCAGGTCCAGCGCCTGCTGCGACCCCATGGTCACGACCACCTCGTCGGCGTGGGCTCGGATCCCTTCGAGCGTCATCACCTCGCAGATGCTCTCCCGCAACCCGGGATCACCCTGTCCGGACCCGTACTGCAGGGCCACGGATCCGAGGTCGGTGATGAGCTGCCCGGCCAGTTCGCCCACCGCGTCGAGTGGGAGCGCCGTGATGTAGGGCATCCCTCCGGCCAGCGACACCACTTCGGGCCTGGCGGCCACCGCGAACAGGGCGCGGATCTCGGAGGCGATCATCCCGGCGGCTCGCGCCGAGTACTGACCGACGTACCCGTCCACTCGCTGCCGCGAATCGTTGCTCACCACGGGGCCCTCCACTCGCTGGATACCCATGTCAGGGTACGGGCCGGACGGGAGACGTGCGCCGGGTTGACGGCAACCTTGCACGCTGGTTGACCTTTGCTCACCAGTCTGCCACGCCAGTACGCGGGCGGCCCTGCCACGAGCGACCCGCACAGGCGGAGGAGGAGCCGATAGTGGAATTATTAGCGATGACGACAATGCGATCGGCCGTCGCCTGGGCGCCGATCCGCGTTGCTGAAGATCCAGGAGACACGACCTAGTACGCAGGAGTGCCAGGTGCGTCGCATTGCCAACATCACGCTGGACAATCTCGACGACCTGCCGCTTTCGTGCCGGCGCTGCGTGTTCTGGGAGCTGGAGCCGGTGGCCAGGTCCAGGGCGGAGGAGGCCGGTGGCGCCACGCTGGAGAAAGAGTCGTGGATCTCTTCCATCCTGCTCGAATGGGGAGCATGCGGTAAGACCGCCTATGTGGACGGGATCGCGGCCGGTTACATGATCTACGCCCCGCCGCTCTACGTACCGCGCTCGCTGGCGTTTCCCACCAGCCCGGTCAGCGCCGACGCGGTCCTGCTGATGACCGCGCACGTGCTCACCGAGTTCGCCGGCGGCGGGCTCGGGCGGATGCTGGTACAGAGCGTGGCCAAGGATCTGACCAGGCGGGGAGTCAAGGCCATCGAGGCCTTCGGCGATCTGAAATGGGAACGCCCCGCCTGCGTGCTGCCCGCCGACTACCTGCTGGCGGTGGGCTTCAAGACCGTCCGGCCGCACCACAGGTTCCCCCGGCTGCGGCTCGAGCTCAGGACGGCGTTGTCCTGGCGGGAGGACGTGGAAGTCGCGCTGGAGCGGCTGCTCAACTCCATGACACCCGAGCGCGCCCTGCGCCCTGCCTGATGAGCTGGGCCTGATGAGCTGGGCCTGAGAACACCGCCTGAGAACAGCGTCGCGTCCGGCAGCAGGCACAGCAACGGCCCGGCCAGGTGAAGCCGGCCGGGCCGTCGGTTACGGCTCTCCCCGTTGGCGCGTTACAGGAACTCGGCCAGGTCCCGCAGCAAGGCGGACTTGGGCTTGGCCCCGATCACCTGCTTGACGACCTGGCCGCCGGAGAAGACGTTCAGCGTCGGAATCTGCAGGATCTCGTACCGCTGGGCGACTTCCGGGTTCTCGTCGATGTTCAGCTTGACCACGTCGATCTTGTCGGCGTGCTCGACGGCGATCTCTTCGAGCACCGGGGCGACCATCCGGCAGGGCCCGCACCATTCGGCCCAGTAGTCAACGACCACGGGCTTCTCGTTCTTCAGTACTTCGGTGTCGAATGTCTCGTCGGTCACGGTCCTGGTGACGCCCACGATGATGGCTCCTTGAGTTGGATATCGGTAAGGAAATCTGGTCAGCCTTCCCGGCTGGCCAGCCAGCGTTCGGCATCGAGGGATGCGGCGCATCCGGTGCCGGCCGCGGTGACGGCCTGACGGTAGGTACGATCCACCACGTCGCCGGAGGCGAACACGCCGTCGATCTGGGTCCGGGTCGAAGGCTGCTCGACAAGCAGATACCCGTCGGGGTCGGTGGATAGCTGATCGGCGAACAGCTCGCTACGCGGGTCGTGGCCGATGGCGACGAACAGCCCGCCGAATGGCCTGACCTCCTCGGCGCCGGTCCTGGTGTCGCGCAGCCGCAGGGCGCTGATCTTGCCCTCGCCGATCACTTCGACCACCTCGGCGTTCCAGAGGAACGAGATCTTCGGGTTGGCGAACGCCCGGTCCTGCATGATCTTCGACGCGCGCAGCGCGTCGCGGCGGTGGATCACGGTCACCGACCGGGCGAACCGGGTCAGGAACGTCGCCTCTTCCATAGCCGAGTCGCCGCCGCCCACGACCGCGATGTCCTTGTCACGGAAGAAGAATCCGTCACAGGTGGCGCACCAGGACACGCCGTGGCCGGACAGCCGCTTCTCGCCGGGCACGCCGAGCTCGCGGTAGCGCGAGCCGGTGGCGATGATCACGGCCCGCGCCAGATATGTCGCGGTGTCGGTCTTGACCACCTTGGGGCCGGCCTTCAAATCCACCGCGATCACGTCGTCCGCCAGCAACTCAGCCCCGAACCGTTCGGCCTGCTTCCGCAGCGAGTCCATGAGATCCGGTCCGATTATCCCGTCCGGGAATCCGGGAAAGTTCTCCACGTCGGTGGTGTTCATCAGGGCGCCGCCGGCGGTCACCGAGCCCTCGAAGACCAGCGGGTGCAGGTTTGCCCGAGCCGCGTACAGGGCCGCGGTGTAACCCGCGGGCCCGGACCCGATGATGATCACATTGCGGACGCCGTCCACGACTTCCTGCCCCTTTACTTGACCGGCACGGACATAACGGATCCTAGGGCTTGGAGATTCCCATACGAGGGACTCCAGCCATCTACCCGCGGCATCCAGCGAGGCTCCGCCTCGGACCGCCGAGTGACAGGCAAGCGCGGCCCCCGCGTCCCATCACTCACATGCGCCACTCCTGCACAAAACTGAGGACAACTCTCAAAGTCTGAGGAACCGAAAGTGCCCTAGCAGGGCCGAGTAATCGTCGGGATCCGTGGATCAAGATCTTCAGATAGCTCCGGTTCCCGTTGCGCCAGATGCCCGGTCACTGGCCCGTGACCGAAGTGCGGCAGGCTGAGGTCGCCTGACCAGATGGTCAAGGTAGGGAGGGTAGTTTCGTAACTAATTTCGCCGAGTTCCGCTAGCCGGTGCCAGAGAGCCTGGTGTGGGCGATCACGTCAGGCCGGCCGGCCGAGCAGTTGCTGCCGGCCACCCAGACCTGCCCGGGCTGCCCGGCCGTGGCCGCCGTGACGATGATCGTGGCGGGTCGTCCCCGGTAGCGCGCCGCATCCACCAGCTGGGGCCGCACGCCCCTGGTGATCGCCAACACACAACCCGTCAGCCCCTGGTCCTGCGGCTGAGGGGCGGATTCGCCAGACAGGGGAGCTTCTTTGACCGGCAGCCGGCGCAGTTCGTGCTCGACCTGAGCCACCAGCTGGCCCGGCTGGTAGTCGGTGCCGCTGCGGATCAGAGGGAGGGTCCCCGCCGATCCGGCCGATCCGGCCGGCCTGCCCATCTCGGGCCCGGTGCCGCGGATGGCGCCAGGCGCGCCCTGCGCATTGTGGGCGGGCCGCGGGATGCCACCCGAGGATCCAGAGCTGGGGCCGGCCGGGCCGTTCAATACCCTGGTCAGGCCATAGCCGCCGCCCGCGATCACCACGACCGCTGCGGCGAT
>DASZAD010000099.1:0-12635 GCA_035945415.1 Streptosporangiaceae bacterium | reverse complement strand
CGGCGGTGGAGTGCAGGTCAGCCCGCTGGCCATGGCGATGATCGCGGCGCAGGTGGACTCCGGCCTCTGGCGCGCGCCCTCCCTGGTGACGAGCCCGCCCGATCCGCCATCGACCGTGCGGGCGGCGCTGAGCGACCAGTTGCTCAGCGCGCTGCGCAGCCTGATGCGGACCAGCGTGCAGTCAGGCGCCGCCCGCCAGGCTGACCTGGGCGGCCTTCCCATCTACGGCCAGCCCGGGCAGGCGCCGCTGCGCCGGGGCCTGCAGGCCGCGTGGTTCGCCGGCTATCGCGGGGACGTCGCTTTCGCCGTGCTCCAGCTGGACCGGTCGCCGCGCGGCTCTGCGGTGCCGCTCGCGGCGGCCTTTCTGCGCCGGTTGCCGCCCTCCGTGCTCGGTTCGTAGACTCGCCCGGCGTCGTGCGCGCGCCTTCGGGAATCGGGGTTGGCTCTACGGCGTTGACAAGGTAGCGTTTCCCGTCGTGACGCCCGGGCGTTGCCCTGACGTCACGAGACAACTCAACAGGGGGTGACAGGCTTCGACTTTGGTTGTCGAGCCAGGGGAAGCGGGCCGAGGGCCGTGGTGACGACCTCGTTAATCCCGTGACCACAAACCACAAGTGCCAACACAACGCGCACTGATCTCGCTCTCGCGGCCTAACGCGAGTTAGGGATCTGTCAGCCCGGGGCTGCCTCTGACCCGGTGACTGGCATCAGCTAAGAGGCTCAACTGACCGGCCCGGCCGCGGGACCGGTTGGGAAACTAACAGCGGCTGAGCCCGTCGGCGGCTGGCCTGCCAGACCGCCGGGGCCGAGAAAAGCAAAGCAGGCTGCGCCCGGAGAAGCCCCTGGTAAGGAACCGAAGGACGCGGGTTCGATTCCCGCCACCTCCAAGAGCGCTCAGTGGAGACCCTGAGCGTTGTTGGAGGTGAAACGTCTCCCTCGTAGCGAGCGAGGATCTCGCGCGCCCAGGCGACGGCATCGCTGGCCCGGATGCGGCGGCAACGGCCCTGGTCAGAGGTCGAGCCGCAGCGGCGGTCCGGTGCGCTCCTGGACCTCCGCCGCGCTGACCCCCGGTGCCAGCTCACGCAGCACCAGACCGTCCGGCTCGATGTCGATCACGGCCAGGTCGGTGATGATGCGCTGGACACACTCCTTGCCGGTCAGCGGCAGCGAGCACTCTTCGACGATCTTCGCGCTGCCGTCGCGGGCGGTGTGCTCCATCATCACCAGCACCCGCTTGGCCCCGTGCACGAGATCCATCGCGCCGCCCATGCCTTTGACGACCTTGCCGGGGATCATCCAGTTGGCCAGGTCGCCTCGCGCCGAGACCTGCATGGCACCGAGCACGGCCACGTCGATGTGCCCGCCGCGGATCATCCCGAAGCTGGTGGCGGAGTCGAAGTAGGACGCGCCGGGCAGCACGGTCACCGTCTCCTTGCCCGCGTTGATGAGGTCGGGATCCACCTCGTCCTCGGTCGGGTAGGGACCGACGCCCAGCACGCCGTTCTCGCTCTGCAGCGTCACGAACACGCCGTCCGGTATGTGGTTCGGGACCAGCGTGGGCAGCCCGATGCCCAGGTTGACATAGGAGCCGTCGGGCAGCTCCCTGGCCACCCGGGCGGCCAGCTCGTTGCGGGTCAGCGCCATCAGCTCCGCACCGTCCGTTTCTCGATCCGCTTGCCCTCGGGGCCCACCTCGACCACCCGCTGCACGAATATGCCTGGAGTGTGCACCGAATCCGGGTCGAGCTCGCCGGGCTCCACCAGCTCCTCGACCTCGGCGATGGTCACCCGTCCGGCCGCCGCGCACAGCGGGCTGAAGTTGCGAGCGCTGGAATGGTAGACGAGGTTTCCGTGCCGGTCCCCCCGGGCCGCCCGGACCAGGCCGTAATCGCAGACGATCGATTCTTCGAGCACGTACTCGCGGCCACCGAAGACCCGGATCTCCTTCGGTGGCGAGGCCAGTGCGATCCCGCCGGAGCCGTCGTAGCGCCACGGCAGTCCGCCTTCGGCCACCAGGGTGCCCACTCCGGCCAGCGTGTAGAACGCCGGGATGCCGGCGCCGCCCGCGCGCAGCCGCTCCGCCAGCGTCCCCTGCGGCACCAGTTCGACCTCGACCTCGCCGCCCAGGAACTGCCGCTCGAACTCCTTGTTCTCTCCCACATACGAGGCCGTGGTGCGGCGGATCCGCTTGGCTCGCAGCAACTGGCCCAGGCCCCAGTCGTCGACGCCGCAGTTGTTGCTGACCGTGACCAGCTCCGTCGTGCCCCGGTCGAGTAGCGCCGCGATCAGGGCGATCGGCACTCCGCACAGCCCGAAGCCGCCCACGGCCATGCTGGCACCATCGGGGATGTCGGCGACCGCGTCGGCCGTCGAGGCGAACACCTTGTCCATGCCGCCACCGTAGCGGGTGGCCGGCTCGCTGGGGAGAGCCGCCTCGCGCAATTCGTTTGACGCCCGTCGCCGGGGTTCGCCAAGATCGATGTCGTGGGCTCTCGCTTGTACACGGTTGTCATCAATTGCCGCGACCCTGCCACCCTCGGCCGCTGGTGGGCCGAGGTGCTCGACTGGCGGGTCGTCTTCGAGAAGCCGGACGAGGTCGTGATCGCCAAGGACGATGACACCTATCCCGGCCTGGTGTTCGTGCCGGTGCCCGAGACGAAGACGGTTAAGAACCGTCTGCACATCGACCTGGCTCCAGACGACCGCGACGCGGAGGTCGAGCGCCTGATCGGGCTCGGAGCGACCCGGGCTGATGTCGGGCAGGGCGATCAGACCTGGGTAGTGCTGTCCGACCCTGAAGGCAACGAGCTCTGCGTCCTGAGCAGCCGCGAGGGCGGCGTCTGAGTCCTGCGGTGGGCTGAGTCCCGCCGCGACGGCGGCGCTATGACTTGCCGATCATCACCTCGGTGGCCTTGATGATGACGGTGACCTGGTCCCCTTCTTGCAGGTTCAGCCGCTCGCGCGAAGCGTCGGTGATGGCCGCCGTGATCGTCCCGGCCTCGACATGGACCGTGATCTCCGCCATGACCTGGCCCGAGCGGATGCTCTGGACGGTCCCGTTCAGGTTGTTCCGCGCGCTCAGCTCCATGCTTTCCTCCAGGTGATGTCGTCGAGGAAGCCAAGAGAGGCTGCCGGGCTCGCCCGCCGCCGAGCCAGCCGGGCGCGTCGAAGCCTAGCTGGTCCCGCCCGCCGGCGTGCCCTGGCTGGCGTGCTCAGCCCGGCGCGTGGTGACCTGGCGCTCCAGGTCCAGCAGTCGCTGCTTGCGGTCCAGGCCCCCGCCGTAGCCGGTGAGGCTGCCGTCCGAGCCCACCACTCGGTGGCAGGGCACGACGATGCTCACCGGATTGCGCCCGTTGGCCAGCCCGACCGCCCGCGCGGCGGTGGGCTGCCCGAGCTCGCTGGCCAGGCGGCCGTAGGACGTGGTCTCGCCGTAGGGGATCTCGCGCAGTACGCCCCACACCCGGCGCTGGAACGCGGTGCCCTCCAGCGCCAGCGGCAGGTCGAACTCGCGCCGCTGCCCGGCGAAGTACTCATCAAGCTGCCGGGCCGCCTCGGCCAGGACCCGGTCATTCGCCTCGTCGTCCGCACCCGTCTCGTCGCCCGCACCCGTCTCGTCGCCCGCACCCGGTCTCCCGGGCTCCCGGTCCTCCAGGTACAAGCCGGTCAGCGCCCCGTCGGTGGCCACCAGGGTGAGCGGGCCGACCGGGCTGTCGATCACCGCGCGCGACCGGCGCGGGATGGCGGCAGGCATCATTGAACTCCTTCCGTATGTGGGGATGCGCACATGAAATCAGGCCGGTAGGACATTAATCGCGTGCTCGCCGGTGGCCCACAGATACTGCACCGCATACGCCCGCCAGGGCCGCCAGGCCACCGCGCGCCGGAGCAGGGCGGCAGGCTGACCAGGCAGCCCGAGCCTGCGGGCCGCAAGCCTGACGCCCAGGTCAGAGCCTACGAAGGCGTCCGGGTCGCCGAGCGCACGCATCGCGATCGTCTCGACGGTCCACGGCCCGATGCCGGGCAGCGCGGCCAGCTGGGCCCGCGCCCGCTCCCAGTCGCTGCCTGCCCCCAGGTCGATCTCGCCTGCCGCCAGCGCCGCGGCCAGCCTGCGCAGCGTCTCGCGCCGGGCCCGCGGCATGGCCAGCTCACCCGGGCCGAGCGCAGCCAGCTCACCCGGGCCGGGGAACACGCGGGTCAGCCCGCCGCCGGCGTCTGTCACCGGCTCGCCGTGGGTGGCCACCAGCCGGGCCGTATGGGTGCGGGCGGCGGCCGTGGACACTTGCTGGCCCAGCACCGCGCGCAGTGCGAACTCGGCCGCGTCCACCGTGCGCGGGACCCGGCGGCCGGGGGCCTTGGCCACGAGCGGGGCCAGCAGCGGATCGGCCTGCAGCAGGTCGCCGACGGCGACCGGGTCCGCGTCCAGGTCGAGCAGCCGCCGGCACCGGCTCACCGCAGTGGACAGATCACGCAGATCGGCGAGGGTGAGCAGGCAGCTTACGTGGTCGGCCCGCGGCCGCAGCGCCACGATCCCGTGCCCGTACGGCAGCCGCAGCGTGCGCCGGAAGGCCCCGTCCCGCCATTCCTCCACGCCGGGCACCGCGGTCGCGGCCAGATGGCCGAACAGGTTGTCCGGGAAGAACGGCGCGCGCAGCGGCAACCGCAGCGACAGCGCGCCCCCGGTCGCCGTCGGGTGCCCTCGTCGGGCGCGGTCCCGCAGTTGCGTGGGAGAAAGCGCGAATACTTCCTTAACGGCGACATTGAATGCCCTGACACTGGCGAACCCCGCTGCGAAGGCGACCTCACCCATAGGCAGCGTGCTGGTCTCGATCAGCAACCTGGCGGTCTGGGCTCGCTGCGCCCGGGCCAGGGCGAGCGGGCCGGCGCCCAGCTCAGCCAGCAACTGCCGCTGGATCTGCCGGGTGCCGTAGCCGAGCCGGGCGGCCAGGCCGGGCACGCCCTCCCGGTCGACCACGCCGTCGGCGATCAGGCGCACGGCCCGGGCTACGACGTCGGCTCGCGCGTTCCATTCGGGCGAGCCGGGGCTGGCGTCCGGCCTGCACCGCTTGCACGCCCGGAAGCCCGCCTGCTGCGCCGCCGCCGCACTGGGGTAGAAGCGCATGTTCCTGGCCTTCGGCGCCACGGCGGGGCAACTCGGCCTGCAGTAGATCCCCGTGGTCACCACCGCGGTGAAGAACCATCCGTCGAACCGGCCATCCTTCGACCGTACGGCCCGCAGGCAGCGCTCGAAGTCCTCGTGCATGCCGAACAGTATCGCTGGCGCTAGGCCGTGTCTCGTGGATCTTCGGCGGCGCGGATCGGCGCCCAGACGACGACCGGCCCCCGTTGAAGCCGGCACAGGGTCGTCGCCAACAGGTCCACTATTAGCTCCTCCTCCGCCTGGCCGGACGCCGCCTGGACCACCGCTCCGTCGCGCCGGAGGCGCGCCAGGAAGCGGCGCGCCGGAGGCGCGCCAGGAAGCGCCGCCACCAAGATCGACAGGACACCCCCTGGATTCGCTGGCCTGGCAGGAAAGCGACATCAACGTCGCGCTGCCGCGATTTGACCGGCCATGACGCGTAAAGGAGCGAATGCCCCTCAGGCGCCGGTCAGGCTACTGGCGCCTCGCCGGCCAGTTCGACCTCGATCCGTTCGGCGGTGCGCTGGTTGGCGTGCCGCTCCAGGACCAGGTGCCGGTCGTGCAGGCTCGACGGCCACCAGTTCCAGCGGCCGAGCAGGACCACGACCGCGGGGACGATGAGCGTGCGCACCACGAAAGTGTCCAGCGCCACGCCGATGGCCAGGCCCACGCCGATCTCGCGGATCTGCGCCCCCTCGGTGCCGGACGCCCCCGCGAGGGTGGACACGAGGAAGGTCCCGCCGAGGATCGTGCCGGCCGACGTGACCGTCGATCCGGTGACCTCGATCGCCCGCACCACGGCGTCCCGTAGCGGCAGGTCGTGAGCTTCCTCGCGAATGCGCGACATGACCAGGATGTTGTAGTCCTCGCCCAGCGCGAGCAGGAAGACGAACATGAGGAACGGCAGCACAAAACTCAGCCCGTAGTCGCCGCCGAAGACCTGGAACACGATCACCGAGGCCCCGAGCGACGACAGGTAGGACAGCACCACGCTCACCACCAGGTACAGCGGCGCCACCACGCTGCGCAGGAGCAGGGCGAGAAGGAGCCCGATGACCAGCACGGCGACCGGCACCAGCCGCACAAGGTCGCCCCGCGAGGCCGACCTGACGTCGTAGAGCGAGGGTGAGTCGCCGGCCACCCCCGCCGCCGAGGCATGCGCGCGCGTCGCCGCGACGGCGAGGTCGGATCGCATCAGCGGTACCTCGGAGATGGCGGCGTTGGAGTCCGGGCCGCCCGCTTTGAGGCTGGCCAGGAATTGCACCGTGCGGCCGTCCGGCGCGATGACCTGCGCCGTGGCCCGGTACGCCTGATACAGGGCGGGTGGCAAAGCCGCGGCCGGGCCGCGCGTCGGCTGGACGGCGGGAACGGCGGCGGGCGGGCCGAGAATCCGATGCAACCGGGTGAGGCCGGCCGGGGTGATCGCCGCTCGGTTCGGATACAACGGAGTGATCAGGCTGGAGAACTCGCGGGCATGTCGCAGCGAGTCCTGCGCGGCGGCCAGGACCTGTGGATCGGACCAGACCGGGTGCCGGAACGTCATCACGAGGTTGATCGGGTTGCTGCTGGCCAGTGAGAAGTGCTCGACCAGCAGCGCCTGGCCCTGAGCCGAGTCGGTGCCGGGCGGGGCGGAGATGCCGCCGCTGAAGTTCGAGGACCGGTCGGCCAGCGAGAACCCGGCGAGCACAGAGAGCCCCAGGACCCCGATCAGCAGCGCGATCGCCGGACGCCGGACCACCCGGCCGGCCAGCCGGCCCCAGGCGCCGCTGGTGCGCTGGCCTGCCGCCGGCTGTGCGGGCCAGAACAGCGCCCACCCGCTCGCGGCGAGTGCCGCCGGGACGAGCGTGACCCCGGCCAGCACCATGAAGCCGATCCCGATGGCCAGCGGGATGGCCAGGCCATGATAGACGCCGAAGGTGGCGAGCAGCAGGCTGAGCAGGGCCGCGATCACCGTGGCGGCGGAGAAGACGACGGACTCACCCACTCGCTCGACGGCGCGTTCGATGGCCTGGTGCGGGCTGAGGCCGCGCCGCCGTTCCTCCCGCACCCGGAAGACGAGAAACAGCCCGTAGTCGGTCCCAGCGCCGAGCACCAGAACGATGAGCAGGAACTGGGTGATGCTGGAGATGCCGACGCCGAGGCTCGCCATCTCAGCGATGACCGACTCGGCGGTCAGCAGCACCACGACGGCGGGCAGCAGCGTCGCCAGCGTGGCGAGTGGCGAGCGGAACACCGCAAGCAGTACCACCACGATGAGCATGATGGACAGGAACACGGTCCGCGATCCGAGCGTGTTCGCCTGCTTGGCCTGGTCGGCGGTGACGGCCAGGTCGCCCGCGGTGTGCAACATGAGGTCAGGCGGCGCGACCGTCTTCGGGAACAGCGCCCGTAGCGAACGGACGAAGGTGACGTCGGAGGTGTTGGTCCGCTGCGAGAGGGCGGCGTTGATCACGATCCTGGCCGCCTGGCCGTCGCCGGAGAACTCGGCGAGCCGCGCCGTGCGCGCGTGCGGCAGCCGCGCCGCCAGGGTGGTCAGCCGCTGGATGGCCGCGTCGTCCGCGCTGGTGAGCTTCCGGTGGTCGCGGGTGGCGGCCACGACCAGCACATTGTCATTGTTGGACGCGCCGTAGAACGGGACGGCCAGCCGCTCGGCGACGTTGCTCGGAGCGCTGGCCGGGAGGAACTGTGTGTTGTTGTTGTTCACCGCCGCGGTGATCGAGGGCAGGAACGCTACCGAGGCGGCCGCGGCGACGAGCCAGCCAGCGATCACGAGCCAGCGGAAGCGGATGGAAAAGCGCCCGAGGACAGCGAACATCGAGGGCATCAACCAGCGCTCCTGTGGTGGGCGTGCCGGAGTGGTCACCGGGCACGTCCGCGCGCCTCGGCATCTGGGGAAGTCAACCACAGCCGCGGCGGCCAGGCCCCCGGAAAGGGACTATTTGCCCCTGAAGCCTCCAAACGGGCCGGTATCGTGGGCCGGCGAGCATACGCGGGTAGCCTCGCGGGGGGTTCCGGGGGGTGGTCCCCCGGGTTGGGACTGTGCGGGCTTGCGGCGAAGCTGGTCGAAGCTCAGCGAGCATACGCGGTAGCCTCGCGGGGCGTTCCGGGGGGTGGTCCCCCCGGGTTCGGGGGAAAGTTCCTCGTGCACGGCGGCGAGGTGCGGGCAATGGAGGGAAGCTGGCCAGGATTCCTGATCCTGATCGAGTTTCCCGACCACGACCGCGCTCTGGCCTGGTACAACTCGGAGGCCTACCAGCAGATCCTGCCGCTGCGCACGGATAACTCCGCGAGTGATGTCGTCGTGGTCAACGGTGTCGGTAGCGGGCACCGGGCCACCGACGTGCTCAGCGCGCCAACGGCCCGGGCGTCCTGATCCGCCGCCAGTAGCCAGCGGTCGCGATGGCCTGCAGGATCCCCCACACCAGGAACCACAGATCCCAGACTCCCACGTGCCAGCGGAGCGCCGTCCGGTCTACGCCTCCCGAGGGGTGGATCACATGGCCGAGGACGAGGGCGGCGAGCAACACGTTGAGACCGCCGTAGATCACCAGCAGCACGCTGGCTCCGGCTGAAACGATCAGCAGCCACCGGCGCGGGAGTCCTCGGCCCCACGGGCGTACCAGCGCCAGCGCGAGCAGGGCGCCCACGACCTTCGCTACCGCTGCTGCCAGCGCTGCCAGCAGAGGAACAATCCCGCCCTGGCGGGAGAGTCGTGCCACGAATCCGCCGACCGTGCTGATGAGGGCGTGACCGCCCGCAGCCCAGTACAGGCTCACCAGTGCGTACGCGAAGGCCAGGACGGCGGCTGCGTACGCCGCGATCGTTCCTGGGCCAGGCGTGGTCTTCTCACGGTCACCGTCGGTGCTGCTCACCATGATCCATCAGTATCAGCCACATCTCCTCGTTCAGATCTCTCCGCCCTGCGTAGCGCGTTCTCACGGCTGTGACCAAGTGGCTGGTGCGTTCGGCTTCCTAGGCCCGGATCGGTGCTTTCAACCCGATGGGCGCCTTCGCGTGCGGCTCTGGCCTTAGCCGCCGCCAGCCTCTGGTGGCGTTCCTGGGCAGCGTCGGGTACTGCCGTAGTGTTCTGCGTATCTGCAATATGGAAGGTGAACCGGCCAGAAGAGCACCCTTGGGACGGGCCGCTCAGCCCTGCCGGGACCGGAACGCGGCCGTCTTGACCCGGTTCTGGCAGGTGGTGGAGCAGAAGCGCCTGCTCCCGTTGCGCGAAGCATCCACGTAGACCCGATCGCAGCGCGGCGCGGTGCAGACCCCGAGCCTGCCGCGATCATCGGTGCCGAGCACGATGGCCAGCCCGGTCGCGCAGCCAGCCGACCAGCCGATCACCAGCCCGTCATCCGCCCCGCGGAAGTGCAGGTGCCACTCTTCCCCGTCGTGCCGGCTGAGGGAGGGGCGTGCGCCCGTCCCGGCGAGCAACTTGTTGACCTGGCTGGCCGCCCCGTCCACATCGTCGCGGGTCACTGCCTCGAAGACGACGCGCAGCTCAGCCGCCATGGCCCGCAACTCCCCGGCTTCTCGTTGCGGCACGTCGGCGGTGCTGGGTACCGCCGCGCGCAGAATGGCCGTGACCGCGGCGGGGAGATCGTCGTCGCCCGGCGGCAGGTAGGGACGGCCGCGCGCCTCCCCGGGCGTCAGGTCGTTGACCAGCCGCACCGCGACCGTCACGATTATGTCCAGGTGACTGCTGAATCTCACTTGACCAGTTACACCTTCAGATCTACGTTTGTAACTGCCAAGATGATAGTAGCCAGTGACAAGGAGATACGGCATGCCGCAGCTCGATCCTGACGCCGCGCGAGACTGGATCCGCCGCTGGGACCTGCAGCAGGAGGACCACCTGCCGGACCGGGAGGAGAGGTTCACCGCGCTGATCGACGCGGTGGAAGAGGGCGCCGGGCGACCCGACCCGCTGATCATCGACCTCGGCTGCGGCCCCGGTTCGCTTTCCATCCGGCTGCTCGACCGCCTCCCGGGCGCCAGGATCGTCGCCGTCGACGCCGACCCGGTCATGCTGGCGCTGGCCCGGGTGGCGTTCGGAGACCGGGCCGGCCTCCGGTTCGTCTCTGCTGACCTGCGTAGTGCCGGCTGGTCCGGTGGGCTGAATCTGGACCGTCCGGCGGACGCCGCGGTCAGCACGACCGCCCTGCACTGGCTCACCCCGGACGCACTGGTCGCGATGTATGCCGAGCTGGCCGGGATCATCAGGCCAGGCGGGCTGCTGCTCAACGGCGACCACCTGAGGCTGGACGAGGCGCGCTCACCGGTGCTGTCCAGGCTGGAGGAGGCCCTGCTCAAGCGCGAGGACCAGCGGCGGTTTCCGCAGGGGCACACCGAGAGCTGGTCCGGCTGGTGGGGGGCAATCGCCGCCGAGCCAGCTCTGGCCGGCCCACTGGCCGAGCGCGAAGCCTGGCGCGATTTCGCCGACCACCACGGCTGGGCCACCCGGCTGCTGGCCACGCACCTCGACGCCTTGCGCCACGCCGGCTTCGCCGAGGCCGGGACGCTCTGGCAGCGCGGTGAGAACCGGCTGCTTTGTGCGGTCCGTTAAGTTCGCCGTCATGACTCGCTGGTATTGCTTACGATAACCGCGTTGTTACCGTGCGTGCGGGAGGCGGTCTGGGTCATGGCGAGGCAGGAGGACCAGTACGCGCCGGTGCTGGAGGATCGCGGCGGGGAGCCGGGCGGGCGGGATCGGCCGGGGGCGGCGGAGCGCTGGTCGGCCGCTGATCTGCAGCAGCGGTTGGCGGCGCTGCCGGATGGCCATCCATCCAGCCCGTATGACGCGGATGGATCTCTCAGGCCGTCGCCGGTGGACCTGCGGGAGCTGGAGCTGCCACTGCCCGACGAGGTTGGACCGGCCGAGCCTGGGGGGGCATGGGCGGGGGCGGTTCAGGAGGCCCGGGCGAGGTGGGCGGAGCATCAGGACCGCTGGCCGCAGGAGGAGCGAACGCCGGCTGATCGGGGTGGTGATGAGCTGGGGTCGTGGCGGGGGGATGGCGGGCAGTTCCTGAATGTTGAGGAGAACGTTGTGGCCGGGCACGCGCATGAGCGGGTGTGCGGAGCGGAGCGCGGGCTGACAGCGGCCCTGGAGGATATCGAGGCCGATGTGCCGGGGGCGAGGCTGGCGGGCCTGGAGTACCGGCTCAAAGACGAAGACAGGTTCAAAGAAAAAATCGCTGAGGGTCTGGCGCTCACGCCGGAGCGGCCAGTGGAGAGGGTTGTCGCCAAGATTCCTGATGCCGTGCGGTACACCTATCTCTTCAACCGAGACCGTTATGTTGACGGGTCCTGGGAGGTGCGGCAGAAGCTGGAGGAGCGCGGCTATTCACTGGCTCTCAGCATCAACTCCTGGGAGAGTGACCAGTACAAGGGAGTCAATAGCCGATGGCGTACCGATGAGGGGCAGCTCTTCGAGGTGCAGTTTCACACCCCGGAGAGCTTCGACGCTAAGCAGCTAACCCACGAGGCCTATGAACGCCTCAGAAACCCACGCACTGATCGCCATGAGATGGGAGAGCTGAGGGCGTTTCAGCAAGAAGTCTCGCGGAATATCCCGGTTCCAGATCGAGTGGACGAGATACCTGACTACCCGGAGAAGGGGCGCTGACAATGCCAGACACATTCACGTATTATGCGATCCTCGATGACCAGACGACACCTGCGCAGCCGATTGGACTGGTTCGCCGCCGCGAGTTCGCGGACGGCGGATTCGCGGACGAGGGCTTGCACCGTGACCTGAACTGGCACCGGACCCCTGCCATTGTTGAGTGGGAACACGGGAACTTCCCCGATGAGCTCATGATGGTCAGCGAGGAAGAGGCGGAGAGGATTATCGAGCGGTTCCGTGAGCGGTGGGTCGGTAACGCTCAGGCATAGTCTTATTATTTCTGGTGTGGTGATGTGGGCTTGCCGGGCGCGCTACTACGAAGGGCTGTCGGCGCCAATATTGCCAGGGTAGAACTCGTTGAGGAATGACTGTATGTCGGCGTAGCTGTGTACAGCTGCTTCTGGTGCCTGGGCTGCGCGCGCTCGGTGCAGCATGTCCGCGAATAGCAGGATGGCTTCCGAGTAGTGGTCTTGTAGCGCTTCAGTGCCCTCAAGCACGGCGATCAGCCGCTACAGCGGTAGCAACGGCGGCGATTGTGTGGAAGCCGCCTCCGTGTGGCGTAAGAGCAGCCATAGCGGCAGCAACGGCGGTCAGTGCGTTGAGGTCGCTGGCGACGCAGTGGATCTTGGCCGGCTTGTGGCAGTTCGCGACTCCAAGGACCCGGACGAGCCGAAGCTGCTGTTCACCACGGCGCAGTGGCGGGCGTTCACGACCCGGGTGAAGGCCGCGTAGGGCCGTCGTCAGGTGCTGGCCTCGGTCCCGGGTGGCGGCTCTGCTTCGGAGCTCGCAGAGCCCGCGGGGTCGATGTCGTGCTGGCGTAGCAGGGCGGTCAGACGTTCGATCTCCTGTTGGAGATAGGAAGCCTCGGCCG
>DASZAD010000098.1:0-2264 GCA_035945415.1 Streptosporangiaceae bacterium | reverse complement strand
CCAGCAGGGCGTACAACTCCAGGAGCGGCGTGTCGCAGTCAGGCAGGCGCTCCGCCAGCTCGTCCAGCACTTCCTGGGCGTAGTTCACAGCGGCCTCTTGCGTCGTCTCGGTGGTGCTCATCTCGGGTCTCCTACTCGGGGTCTACGGGGCTGGGGGTCATGCGACTGCGGTCTCTGCGGTACGAGGGAACTCGCGGGCAACGTCCTGCCATGCGCTCCCGGACAGAATGCGCCGAATCATCGGTGGCGCTACGCCGAAGCTGCGGCTAAGGGATCTCTTCGGCTCGCCGAGCCGGTAGCGCCGATGTATCTCGCGGATGTCTTCCGCGGTCAACTTGTGGCGGCCATTGCGTTCTCCCCGCGGTGCCGTGCCGTGGCCGATCTTGTCCCGCTCGTTCTCCGGCTGCGTGCCGTAGACAAGGTTGTCGGGCCAAGAGTTATTCATCGAGTTGCCGTCCAGGTGCCTCGTCTTCTGGCCGGGTGGGCACGGGTCGGCGAAGGCCCTCATCACCAGCAGATGGACCTGTACCGTCTTCTGTTTGCCGTCACGGCAGAGCGCGACGTTGAGGTACAGTCCCTTGCGGTCTAGGTGCTGCCTTAGCAGGAGCCCGCGCTTGCGACCACGCTTGGCGGGGCGGGGCAGCGACCATACATCGCCGCGGCTACTAACCTCGTACAGGCCTTCGTAATCGGGCACCGGACGCCACTGACGCTCCGGGAATGGCCGCGAGGCGTATCGCCGATCAGCCATTATGCCACCACCTGCGCTTTTGGAAACTCCCTTACGCGGAGGTCTTCGGGCCAGAGCGACCAGTCCCCGCCCTTGTCGCTGCTGCTGTTCTCGTGCGCCCACTGGCTGCCCAACTGCTTGACAAAGACGGCGGCTCCCGCTTCCCGGCACCGGGCGATCAGGTCGCGCACCCATCCGAGGTCCATCGGCCGGGCACCTGGCCCGCTTTCGCCGCCGAGAATTACCCAGTCGATGCCGTCAAGGCGCAGCGACGGGAGGGGCCCGAGCAACGGCTCTAGCGACAGGAAGCGGATGGCGGCATCGGTCCGGCGCAACTCGTCCGCACGGCGTGCGTACCGGTCCAGTTCGATGCTGGTCCCGAGGTGGACGTTCGGCAGCGGCCAGGGCGTGTCGTAGAGGATCTGGGCGTCTTCCTCGCGGTGCAGTTCCTCGAACAGCCGGCAGCCGCCGTCGATGCCCTCGCCGATGATCGCCCGAGCGCGTTCCGGCCGCTTGGTCAGGATCTGGTAGGTGTGCTGCGGCGTGCGGGCCATCGTGACCCACACCTGAGCGACGAACCAGACCGGCACGCGGGCATGGAACAAGTCACTCATCGAATTCACGAACCAGGTAGTCGGCTTGCGGCGGCGCAACGGGATCGTGAGCGCGTCCGCGTGCACGGTCAGCCCGAAACCGGGCCCTGACGTGCGCGGGTCACCGTCGTTCTGGTACTTCGCCTGTCCCATCGCCTTGAGACGGCGGGCCATCTCCAGCGCATAGCAGTTGTCGCATCCGGGGCTGATCCGGTCACAGCCGGTAGTTGGATTCCACGTAAGCCCGGTCCACTCGATTGCGCTCATTCCCGGTCTCCCTCGCTGCTGTCCTGAACTTCCGGTCCCCGCCCGCACTCTGAGCAGATGAACCCGGCCGGGGGACGGTTGAAGCACGTCCCGCACAAATCCCCGCCGAGCATGTCCGCCAGCGTCACCCCGAGAGCGGCGGCTATCGCCACGGCATGTCCCAGAAGCGGCGGCTGCCCGCCTTCGATGCGGTAGACGATCGTGTGACCCAGGCCTGCCCGCTCCGCCACGTCGCGGAGTGCGAGTCGCTGCGCTTCTCGCAGGCGCTTCACGTTCGCGCAGAACGCGGCGTCGGCTTCCCTCGGCTGCCTCATGCCGCCGCATCCCTTCTCGTCGCTTCCAGGGCATCCCTGTCCCGGTCTTCCCGGACTGCTGAGACAGCCCTGGAAATGTCGTTCACGCGGCATCAGTCCTCAAGACCGGCCACCCGGCAGACCCGGCATCCCACCAGCACTTCCACTCCCGGCCGCACGGACACCGGTAGTAAGCAACGAGGGAAGCAGGCGTGTCGTGCTGGACGCTGTGGGGCAGCACGGCCGGGAAGTCGCCGGGGAAGTGCGCCTCGCAGGCGTCGGCCAGGTCGTGCGGCGCGCTCATGCCGCGTTCCAGGCGTCGGGGCGACCGTAGCCGCCGACTTGCACATGCGCGGACCACGGCCAGGTGCCGCCGGCGAC
>DASZAD010000097.1:0-1773 GCA_035945415.1 Streptosporangiaceae bacterium | reverse complement strand
CAGTAGCGCCGGGCCGTCGGGATGACGGGAGTTGCGGACCGCGACCCCGCCGTCGGCTAGCCCGCCCAGCTCCACGCACGCGCCCTGCGAGTTGCTGCGGCGGCTCTTGACCCAGTGGACCCCGGCCGGCGCCCGGCTGTCTGCGCGCTCCATATCTGACGTCCCCAACCTAGGCTGTGTCTCGTAGATCTTCAGCGGCGCGGACCGGCGCCCAGACAACGACCGGCCCCAGTTGAAGCCAGCACAGGGTCGTCGTCGCCGATAGCTCCACTATTGACTCCTCCTCCGCCTGGCCGGACGCCGTCTGGACGCCGCCCGTCGCGCCGGAGGCGCGCTAGCAAGCACTGGCACCAAGATCCACGAGACACAGCCTAGGAGGTCTCCTTGAGAATGCGGCTCAGGATGCCGGCGGTCCGGTCTGGCGGCTCGCTTTCCACGCCGAGCCGCTCCATCACTTCGGTGTATCGTTCGGTGTCTTCGCGCTTGTCCAGATAGACGGCGCTGGTCAACTGCTCGGCGTAGACCACGTCCGGCAGGTCGAACTCGGGAAAGCGCATGATGGTGAATGACCCGGACTCAGCGGCATGACCGCCGAAAGTGAACGGCATCACCTGGATCGTGATGTTCGGCTCCTTCGACGCTTCGATCAGCCGCCCGATCTGACCGCGCATCACCCCGGCTCCGCCGATACGGCGGCGCAGCACGGCCTCGTCCAGGATCGCCCAGAGCCGGGGCGGTGAGGGCCGGGCCAGCACGCGCTGCCGGTCCAGGCGCAGGCGCACCCGGTGCTCTATTTCTTCGGCCGGCGCGGCGGCCTGGCCGTTCTTAATGACCGCACGGGCGTAATCGGCGGTCTGCAGCAAACCGGGGACGAATTGCAACTCATAGACGCGGATCAGCGAGGCGGCTTCCTCCAGACCCACGTAAATCTGGAACCAGTCGGGCAGCACGTCGCCGTACTTGTGCCACCAGCCGGGCGAATTGGCCTGCCGGACGAGATCCACCAGCGCCTCGCGCTCGCGGGAATCCTCGACTCCGTACAGCGTCAGGAGGTCGGTGACGTCGCGCTCCTTGAAGCTGACCCGGCCCAGCTCCATCCGGCTGATCTTGGACCCGGACCCGCGTATCGTGTAGCCTGCCGCCTCGCGCGTGATCCCCCGCTGCTCACGCAGCACGCGCAGCTGGGCACCGAGCATGATACGCAGCACCGTGGGGCCGCTGTTGCCCGGCGGATCAGGCAGCACCCTCCACCCCCACGCGTCCTGCAGGTCTCACTCGCACGCCACTTTTGCACGTGCATCTTGCCTTGCATGTGCAAGGCACATCCGGAATGATAGCGCCGTACCCCTGAGTACACGAGCAACCGCAGCGTGAGACTTCTGCCTGGAACACCGATGACCCCACGCCCGGCCGCCGCACCATCAGAGATGGAGCTTACGCACGCGTCCCGCGACTACCCGCACCCGGGGCGCCAGGCCCGCGTTCTGCGGCAGTCCCCGGCTCGCCAGTTCACGGCGCGCCAGTTCCCAGCGTCGCGGGGACAACAGCTAGCCGCGCCCGAGGCGGGCCTCGCCCTCCCCCCACACCCTGGATCAGTCAGGACAGCCCGCGACTTCACCGCGAGCATGCTGCGCCGCTGGGGCATGCCTGTCCTGTCCGGCGAGGCTGGGCTGGTCGTCTCCGAACTGGTCACCAACGCCCTGCGAC
Organism: Streptosporangiaceae bacterium; assembly: GCA_035945415.1. GTDB lineage: Bacteria > Actinomycetota > Actinomycetes > Streptosporangiales > Streptosporangiaceae > PALSA-505. The sequence goes on along the minus strand of DASZAD010000097.1, from coordinate 66 downwards.
ACGGCCTGCGCGGCGCCGCCGCCCCGGCTCGCCCGGGGAACGCAGGCCCCGGCAGCCGGAGCGATT
>DASZAD010000096.1:0-2126 GCA_035945415.1 Streptosporangiaceae bacterium | reverse complement strand
CATCGGAGGGGCACTGGCCGTCAGCAACCTGGTCGGCCAGATGGTTCTGAACAGGCGGGCATAGGCACTCAGTGCCGGGCGAGTTGGGAGCGTTGTTCAGCGATTGCAGGGCGGTGCGTTCGTGGTGGTTGATGCCGTGTGTGTCGTCCCAGACCATATGTGCCTTGGTGATGCCGAATAGTGCGTCTACTGCGTGACGTGGGCAGGCTCGTGCGGTATCGCGCGCTTGTCCTGCTGGCTGCCTTCACCAGCCTGTGATTGGGTGAACTCTGCGCGTTGCGGCGGCGGGATATCGACCTGGACGCCCGGACGATCCGGGTAGAGCAGACACTGACCGAGTTGCAGAACGGTGAACTCGCGTTCGGTCCGCCCAAGAGCGATGCCGGGCGGCGGAACGTGGTGTACCCCGAACTGATCGCTCCCGTGGTCCGGTGGCACCTGTCCTGCTTCGCCCTGGAAGGCGAGGATGGCCAGGTCTTCACTGGCCCGACAGGTGCGCTGTTGCGGCGCGGGAACTTTCGGCAACGTGTCTGGCTTGCTGTACTGAACAGGGCAAAGCTTCCACGCATCCACTTCCACGACCTGCGTCATACCGGCAACACCCTGACCGCGAACGCAGGTGCCAACCTGCGCGAACTGATGGCACGTATGGGTCATGCCAGCACCCGCGCCGCGCTGATCTACCTGCACTCCACCGACCAGCGTCAGCGGGAGATCGCTGACACCCTCGGGACACTCGCGGCGGCCGAGATGCGCCAGGGGAACAAGCGGACGCGACGCCGGACGGGTGAGGGATCGGGCACGCAGCGGGCACGACGCCGGAAAGATGCCTCGTGATGATCAAGGATTTTCCTGGTGGAGCTAAGGGGACTCGAACCCCTGACCCCCTGCTTGCAAAGCAGGTGCTCTTCCAGCTGAGCTATAGCCCCGCGCTGCGGTGTTCCAAGGGTACCCGGGCCACCGGTGCGCTCGCCGACGACGATACAGGCCTCGCGGCGCCATCGGCCGCCACCAGCCCCGGCAGTTCTGACAGGCTCCCGATCACGTGTGTCGCCCCAGCCTTACGCAGGCGGTCCTCCGTGTGCCCACCCCTGAGCACGCCAGCCACCAGGCTGGCCCCGGCCCGCTTGCCGCACAGCACCCCGCTGGACGTGCATCCGGCGAAACCCATCTCCCGCACATCCCCGGCCCCTAGCCGCAGCATCGCGGTGAGCACCAGGTCAGGCCATGGACACCCCCGGCTTACGTCCTCTTGGCACAGCACGAGGTCCGCTTTCCGCCACCAGCCGACCGCGTCGAGCGTCACCGCTAGCAGGGGCCGCGACAGTGCGGTGATCAGGCAGGTCTTCACCCCTGAGTCACGCAGCTCACCCAGCGCTTCCGCCGCTCCTGGCTCCGCCCGCAGCCCGCTGCGGTCTACCGCGAACCGGAAGGAACGCTCGAACGACAGCGCCGCAGCCTCCGCCCGCCCCTGACCTCCCGGGAACAGGGTACGGAACACTTCAACCGGCGGCTGCCCGAGCGACTGGTGGACCGTGACCATCGCCCGTGCGTACGCCGCGGTCCCGGGAACCACTCCCTGGGTGGCGCAGGCTTCTGAGAAGGCACGTTCGAGCAGGCCACCGTCGTCGACCGCTGCTCCGAGCAAGCCGACACAGACCAGTGAGACGGGAACCCCGTCACTCACCGACGCACCCCGTCCATGACCTGAGGGCCTTACGGGGCGCGTCAGTCGTCGCTGGTGGTGGCTTCCGTCCATAGGTCAAGCTCCGCACGGTCCGCCTGCATCTTCCGCCAAACGGCGGCGATGCCAAGCCCGACCAGAGCGACCAACAGGAGCTTCTTCACAGCGCGGCCCCTTACTATGCGTGAGCTGGCCAGCCCCGACTGCCGGCCTTCCGGAACTTTGAGTCAGCCTAGCAAGCGGAGAGTCACCGCGGTCTTGGGACTGCCGAGTCCTCCCAGACCGGTTCATCGCACTCCCGCACATTCCCGTCGGTATCAAATACCAGGAACCTGTCGAGCGACCGTGCGAACCAGCGGTCGTGCGTGACAGCCAGCACTGTGCCCTGATAGGTCTCCAGCCCCTCTTGCAGAGCCTCCGCGCTCGCGAGGTCCAGGTTGTC
>DASZAD010000095.1:0-7784 GCA_035945415.1 Streptosporangiaceae bacterium | reverse complement strand
CCGCCGGGCACGGGGAGGTCTCCAAACCCCCGCCCGCCGGACACAAGGGAGGTCTCCCAACCCCGCCCGCCGGGCACAAGGGGAGGTCTCCAGGCCCCGCCCGCCGGCACCGTGGGGGTTCCAGGGGGGTCGCCCCCCTGGGGTAAATGCCGAGACGACCCCTGTGCGCTTGCGCACAGGGGTCGCCGGAGGCAAGGCGGCCCCCGCCGGGGGGGAGAGCGAGGACCGCCATTCGGTCCGGCTCCGGGGGGGTAGAGCCGGGTCCGCTACCCACACCAGCCTACGTGGGTCGCGCCGGTGTGACTACCCGGTCACGTCATGACGTCTGTCTGAGAAACGCCTAGCAACCGGTTCCACCGGACTCCTCCAGGAGAGGAGCGCCTGCTAGGAGGGTGGCCAGGAGGGTCAGGGCACCGGGTTTGGAGAGGGGCTCGTTGCCGTTGCCACATTTGGGGGACTGGATGCAGGAGGGGCAACCGGACTCACATTCGCAAGCCTGGATGGCCTGGGCGGTGGCCTGGAGCCAGCGCCCGGCGGCGCGGAAGCCGCGTTCGGCGAAGCCGGCGCCGCCGTCGTGCCCGTCGTAGACGAAGACGGTGAGCCGGCCGGTGGCGGGGTTCAGCTCGAACGAGACCCCGCCGATGTCCCAGCGGTCGCAGCTGGCCACCAGCGGGAGCAGGGCGATAGAGGCGTGTTCGGCCGCGTGCGCGGCACCCGCCAGATCCACGCCCGCCGAGGCCAGCCTGGCTCGCTGCCGGGGGGAGATCGTCCACCACACGGCCCGCGTCAACAGCGTGCGGGGCGGCAGGTCCAGCGGCTCCTCCCCGGCCAGCAGGCCGTCCTCCAGCCGCCGCCGGACGAACGAGGTGACCTGGCGGGTCACCCGGACATCGCCGAAGTGGACGGTCGCCTCGCCCCAGGCGGCCCGCATCAGCTCGCCGGCCACCTCGATCTCGGTCAGCTCGCGCGCCGAGGTGGAATAGCCCGGGTCGGCTTCGTCCACCAGCGCCGCCCCGTCCGCCAGGTCGAGCTTGCGCACCAGATAGGTCTGGGCCTGATGCTGATAGACCGCGCCGGTGTGCAGCAGCACGTGCGCGGAAGGCTCGTCCACCGTGCCGACCAGGCGGCCGGTAGAGCTCTCCACGATCTTCACCGGGTATCCGCCGCTGCCCCGCAGGCCGGTGCGCGCCCACTCGGCCCCCCGGGCGGCGAGGTACCAGCCGGAACCGCGATGCCGCAGCAACCTCCGCCGCACCAGGCCCTCGGCCACCTCAGCCGCTGTGGGCCCGAACAGCTCCAGGTCCGCCGCCTTCAACGGCAGCTCGCCGGCTGCCGCGCACAGGTGCGGGGCCAGCACGTAGGGGTTGCCTGGATCGAGCACGGTGGCCTCTACGGGGTGGCCGAATATCGCCTCCGGATGGTGCACCAGATAGGTATCCAGCGGGTCGGCCCGGGCGATGAGCATGGCCAGCGCGTCCCCGCCCGCCCGTCCGGCCCGTCCGGCCTGCTGCCACAGTGAGGCGCGGGTGCCGGGCCAGCCCGCCACGAGGACCGCGTCCAGGCCGCGGATGTTGACGCCGAGCTCGAGCGCCGTCGTGGCGGCCAGCCCGCCCAGCCGGCCGGACCGCAGCGCCTCTTCCAGCTCCCGCCGGTCCTCGGGCAGGTACCCGGACCGGTAGGCGGCGACCCGGCCGGCGGCGTCCGGCACTCCGGCCTCGGTGAGCTCCCGTTTGGCGATCATCGCCACCGCCTCGGCGGCGCGGCGGGAGCGGACGAAGGCTACGGTCGTCATGTCCTGAGCCACCAGTTCGGCCAGCAGCTTGCCCGCTTCCGATGTCGCGGTACGCCGCAGCCGGGCGCCGGCCTCGCCGCGCAGCCCCGTCTGCGGCGGCTCCCACAGGGCGAACGTGACGGCGCCCCGCGGCGCACAGTCCGCGCCCACCTGTTCGGCCTCCACCCCGGTCAGCAGCCGCGCGCAGTCCGCCGCATCGGCGACCGTCGCCGAGGCCAGGATGAACACGGGCCCGCTGCGTCCGGTGCCACCCGTGGCGTCCCCGCGCTGCCACTCGCTGACCGGCCGGGAGCGGCCTCGCACGCCCCGGTAGCCACCGGCCGAGTAGTACGCGGCCACCCGGCGCAGCCGGCGCAGAACTTGCGCGACGTGCGAGCCGAAGACCCCTCGGTAGCCGTGGCACTCATCGACGATCACGTAGCTGAGGCGGCTGAAGAAGCTGCCCCACCGGGCGTGGCCCGGCAGCAACGCCAGGTGCAGCGAGTCGGGCGTGGTCAGCAGGTACGAGGCGTTGGCCCGGGCCCAGCTCCGGCCGGCGGTCGGGGTGTCGCCGTCGAGCACCGCGGCCCGAACGCCGGGGACCCGCAGCGCCCGGACGACGCGTAGCTGGTCTGCGGCCAGCGCCTTGGTCGGTGTGAGGTACAGGACGGTGCCGCCCTCCAGCACGGCGGTCAGGCTGGGCATCAGGTAGCCGAGCGACTTCCCCGAGGCCGCCGCGGTGGAGACAATCACGTTCCGGCCGGCCCTGGCGTGCTCCGCGATGGCGGCCTGATGGACCCAGGGGGTGACGATCCCGGCGCGGGCGAAGCCCTGTCTCAGCTCGGCCGGCACCCAATCCGGCCAGGCGGCAGGCGTCCCGGCCCTGGCGGGAATATGCTCGATGTGGGTGACCCGCCCGTCACGAGCCCCTTCGAGCAGGATCGGCGCGGTTCGTGGATCGGCGACGCGAGTGACCTTGGAGTCTGCCGGGGGGTCAGGAAGCGACCGGCCCGGCGGTTCTCCGGCGGTGAGGGGGGTAGCGACAGACATCGGATTTCAGTCTGCCATGCCCGGCAAAGGATGCCGGGTAGCACGGATTCGTGTAAGCATGACATCGGAGCGTGGTTGAATGCCCGACGGGATAAGCTCTCCCCCCGGGCACCGGGCTGGCCCCCGAGGCCGCCCCGCCCGGTGGAGAGACGACAGCAGTACGGCGTGGAGGATTTGTGGATTTGAAGCTAGATGACCATATGGAAGACGGGATCAGGGTCGTCGACGTTGAGGGTGAGATCGACGTCTACACCGCGCCCAGGCTGCGTGAGCTTCTGATCGACCTGGTCAACAAGGGTGACTACCAGCTCGTCGTGAACATGGAGAAGGTGGAGTTCCTCGACTCGACCGGGCTCGGCGTCCTGGTCGGCGGGCTCAAGCGCGTCCGGGCCCACGATGGCTCCCTCGACCTGGTGTGCCGGCAGGAGCGCATCCTCAAGATCTTCCGGATCACCGGCCTGACCAAGGTCTTCGGCATACATGACACCGTGGAAGAAGCCATCAAGGCCAGGAAGTCGGAGAAGTAGCGCGAAGAACCGTCCGGCCCGACATGGCAATGGTGGAAGTCGCCTTTACGCCGCTTCCGGCGCACGTTCGCACGGCTCGACTGGTCGCCGTGGCGGTGGCCCGGCGTAGCGGGGTGCCCGAGTCACTGCTGGACGAGGTCCGGCTGGCGGTAGGCGAAGCTTGCTCCCGGGCGGTCGAGGCGCATCGCAAGTACTGCCCGGCCAAACCGGTCAAGCTCGAGCTGACCGACACCGGCGAGCGTTTCGAGGTGGTGGTGACCGACTCGGGACACGGTGCCGCCTCGGCGGGAGACCAGCCGGAAGCTGAGGATGACACCGCCGGGGATGAGGGGCTGAGCGGCCCTCCTCCGGCGCACACCAACGGCCATATCGGCCTCGAAGATGGGTTCGGTCTCGCGGTGATCGCGGAGCTCGCGGACGACGTACGCATCTCCCGGACGTCCGCGGGCGTCAGCGTGTCGATGAGCTGGCCGTCGTCGGCCGTCCAGCGATAGCCGCCGTCCGTTCTGGGCTGAAGACCCTGCGGTTACACGCCAGAGTCGCTAATGATAACGGAATGGTCACGGTACGGTTAGGAAACACCCTCGCATTATCATGTGAGCGCGAGTCTGCGTAGACTCCCCGCCACTGCCCCGTGGCACCGCACAGGCGCCAGCCTGACTGGTGCTCGCCTGGGCGCACGGCGATTCCCCCGGCCGGCGGGCCTGCGCGCGGGATCCCCTGTGCCCCTGTCTAGGAGGACGGATGTTTAGGCACAACCTCGCTCTGTCCGGGGCGGTTGCCCTGCAGGGCGGCAACCTGACCTGGGTGGTCATCGTCGCGGTGGTCGCCGTGGCGGCCCTCGGCGTGGCTGGAGTGCTGGTCCGGGAGGTGCTGGCCGCCAGCCAGGGCAGCCAGAAGATGCAGGAGATCTCGCGGGCCATCCAGGAAGGCGCGGCCGCGTACCTGAAGCGGCAGTTCAGGACGCTGGGCGTCTTCGTGGTCCTGATCTTCTTCGTGCTGTTGCTGCTGCCGGCCGACACGGTCGGCGTCCGCTGGGGGCGAAGTGCGTTCTTCCTGGTCGGTGCGTTCTTCTCGGCGCTTACCGGATTCACGGGGATGTCGCTGACGGTCCGCGGCAACGTGCGGGTGGCCGCGGCCGCGAAGGAGAGCGGCGACCGGCAGGCGATGCGGATCGCGTTCCGCACCGGCGGTGTGGCCGGGATGTTCACCGTTGGCCTGGGCCTGTTCGGCGCGGCGATCGTGGTGCTCATCTTCAAGTCGAACGCACCGTCTGTGCTGGAGGGCTTCGGCTTTGGCGCGGCGCTGCTGGCGATGTTCATGCGTGTCGGTGGCGGCATCTACACCAAGGCCGCGGACGTCGGCGCCGACCTGGTCGGCAAGGTGGAGAAGAACATCCCCGAGGACGACCCGCGCAACGCCGCCACGATCGCCGACAACGTGGGCGACAACGTGGGCGACTGCGCTGGGATGGCCGCCGACCTGTTCGAGTCGTACTCGGTCATGATGGTGGCCGCGCTGATCCTGGGCAAGGTGGCCTTCGGCAACGACGGCCTGGTCTTCCCGCTGATCGTCCCGATGATCGGCGTGATCACCGCGGTGATCGGCATCTTCGTCGTCGCACCCCGCCGGGGGGACCGCAGCGGCATGACCGCCATCAACCGCGGGTTCTTCGTGTCCGCGGTCATCTCGGCCATCGGCGTGGCGATAGCGGCGTTCACCTTCCTGCCCTCGCGCTTCAGCGAGCTGAAGGGCGTGACCGACCGCGGCATCCTGTCCCACGGCGGCAGCCCGCAGTGGCTGGCTTTCGGGGCGGTGCTCATCGGCCTGGTGCTAGCCAGCGCCATCCAGTTGCTCACCGGATACTTCACCGAGACGAACCGCAGGCCGGTCCGCGACATCGGCCAGAGCTCGCTCACCGGCGCGGCCACCGTGATCCTGTCCGGCATCTCGACCGGGCTTGAGTCCGGCGTGTACTCGGCGCTGCTGATCGCGGGGGCGGTCTTCGGCAGCTTCCTGCTCGGCACAGGGAACGCCACGATCGCCCTGTTCGCGGTGGCCATGGCCGGCATCGGCCTGCTCACCACCGTCGGCGTGATCGTGTCCATGGACTCCTTCGGCCCGGTCACCGACAACGCGCAGGGCATCGCCGAGATGTCCGGCGAGTTCGAGGGCGAGGCGGCGCAGGCGCTCACCCGGCTGGACGCGATAGGCAACACCACCAAGGCGATCACCAAGGGCATCGCGATCGCCACCGCCGTGCTCGCCGCCACAGCGCTGTTCGGGTCGTTCCGCACCACCGTGGAGAATGCGCTCGGCAAGGCGGCCGGCTCGTTCGGCCTGTCGGTGGACAAGCCCAACGTGCTGGTCGGAATGATCATTGGCGCCGCCGTGGTGTTCCTGTTCGCCAGCCTGCTCATCATGGCCGTGGGCCGGGCCGCCCAGCGGGTGGTCATCGAGGTGCGTAACCAGTTCCGTCAGCACCCGGGGATCATGAACTTTACCGAGAAGCCCGAGTACGGCCGGGTCGTGGACATCTGCACCAGGGACTCGCTGCAAGAGCTGGCCACGCCCGGGCTGCTGGCCATCCTCGCCCCGATCGCGGTCGGCTTCGCGCTCGGGTACGCGCCACTCGGCTCCTACCTGGCGGGCGCGATCGCGGTCGGCGTGCTGATGGCGGTGTTCCTGGCCAACTCCGGCGGCGCCTGGGACAACGCGAAGAAGCTGGTCGAGGACGGCAACTACGGCGGCAAGGGCTCGGAGGCGCACGCCGCCACGGTGATCGGCGACACGGTGGGCGACCCGTTCAAGGACACCGCGGGCCCGGCCATCAACCCGCTGATCAAGGTGATGAACCTGGTTTCGCTGTTGATCGCGCCCAGCGTGGTCACCTACAGCCACAACACCGGCCTGCGGGTCGGCGTCGCCCTCGGCGCCGTGATCATCATCATCACCGCCATCGTCATCTCCAAGCGCCGCTCCGCCCGCGCGGTCTCCTCCGCTGAGCCGGAAGCGATCAGCCCGAACGGGACCGGGACAGCGGTCGGGGCCGGCCCCTCCGCCCCGGCGTCCCAGCCGGAAGACCAGGCCGCCGCCCGCAAGATCACCTGATTCGGGGGAGTGCGACCTTACCCGGACGAGCGAGAGGGACCTGATCCGATCGGGAAACGGGTCACCATGACAGACGAGCATCCTGGCCGCCGGACGGCGGCCAGGATCCTCGCTTACCGGGAGGTGAGTCCGTGTCCAAGCGACTGATCGTCTTGCGGCATGCGAAGGCCACGCACAAGCCCGGGTTCCCGGACGTGGACCGCCCGCTGACCAGCCGGGGGGAACGCGACGCGGACGCCGCCGGCCAGTGGCTGCACGCCCGCCAGATCGTCCCTGACCTGGTGCTCTGCTCGACCTCGCGGCGCACCCGCGAGACCTGGGACCGGGTCGCGCTGGCGCTCGCCGGCAACAGTGGGGGAACGGGCGTCGACGTGCGCTACGACTCCAGGCTGTACCAGGCCGACGCCGGCGAGACCCTGGAGATCATCGCCGGTGACGCGGGGGACGAGCAGACGTTGCTCCTGGTAGGCCACAACCCAGCGGCTCAGCAGATCGTCAGCCGCCTCACCGCGCGGAATGACCTGGAGCTCCCGACCAGCGCTCTGGCCGTCATCGGCCTGGGCGACTGGGACAACCTGGCCCGGGGCGCGGGCACGCTCCAATCGGTGTGGACGCCCAAGGCGGAACACGGCTGAGCCCGTCCGCTCCCAGGTGACCAAGATCGATGGGGAGTTTTATGGGCTGGATCCATAGAAACTCCCCATCGATCATGGTCGCGATCCCGTTGCCGCGGGCGCTGGGTCTGCCGCGTCGATGCCTGCGGGCGCTGGGTCTGCCGCGTCGGTGGCCGCGGGCGCTGGGTCTGCCGCGTCGGCGGCCTCGACGTCCTCCCGGGATATCCCCAGCAGGTACAAGATCGAGTCCAGGTAGGGCACGCTGACCGCCGCGTCGGCGGCGTCCCTGACCACCTGCTTGGCGTTGAACGCAACCCCGAGCCCAGCCGCGGCGATCATGTCGAGGTCGTTGGCGCCGTCGCCGACCGCGATGGCCTGGCTGACCGGCACGCCAGCGTCCGCGGCGAACCGCCGCAGCGCCGCCGCCTTCCCACTGCGGTCGATGACCGGCCCTGACAGCCGCCCGGTCAGCTGTCCGTCGCTGATCTCCAGCGTGTTCGCCGCCACGTAGTCGAGGCCGAGCTCGGCCGCGAGCGGGACGAGGACCTGGGTGAAGCCACCGCTGACGATGCCGGTCTTGTAGCCGAGCCGCCGCAGCGTCCTGATCAGGGTCCGGGCGCCGGGGGCCAGCCGCAGCTCGCGCCGGACCTGGTCGAGAACCCCCTCATCCAGCCCGGCCAGCAACGCGACTCGCTCCCGCAGCGCCACCCC
>DASZAD010000094.1:0-7120 GCA_035945415.1 Streptosporangiaceae bacterium | reverse complement strand
GAGGGCACGACCTGCAGCTGTACGGCGTCTTCTTCGTGGTCGCCTTCGTGTGGGTCGGCGTGGCCCACCCGCCGCGCACGCCGACGGCCATGGTGCCGCTGGCGGCCGTGGCCTACATCCTGCCGTTGTCCGTCCTGCCCGGCGGCTTCGAAGCCGGCCTGCCTTCGGCCGCGCTCACGATCCCGGTCTGCCTGCTGGTGGGGGAAGGGCTCGCGTGGGGCATGAGCAGGCTGGAAGGGATCGAGCTGGCGCTGCGGCGGGAACGGGACCAGACCGAGCAGCTCCGCGAGCTGGACGAGATGAAGGACAGGTTCCTGTCCGCGGTTTCGCACGAGCTTCGCACCCCGATCACCATCTGCCGGGGACACCTGGAGGTGCTCGACGAGGCAGCCGGTGAGGACTGCCGGTGCCGTGCCGGCGGCGGGACGTGCAAGGCCAGGCAGGATCTGCGCGACATCAGGGGCATGCTCGTCGAAGAGCTGGACATCATGGGCCGGGTGGTGGAGGACCTCACCACGCTGGCCCGGGCGGACGACGCTGCCTTCTTGAAGGTGGAGTCGCTGCCCCTGGATCGCTTCATGGCCTGCGTCGCCGCGAAGGCGGGAACGATCCTGCCCGGCCGGGTGCTGGTCCAGTCGGGCACCCCCGGCGAGACGCTCCGGGCCGACCCCCAGCGGCTGGCCCAGGCCCTGGTGAACCTGCTGCAGAACGCGGCGCGCCACGCCTGCGGGCAGGAGCCGGTGCGGCTGGGAGTCCGGGCCGAGGCCGCAAGCTGGCGTTTCGAGGTCGCCGACGAGGGAGGCGGGCTTCCTCCCGGCGACGAGCAGGCCGTGTTCGAGCCGTTCAGCACCGGGGGATCGAGGAATGGCGGGACCGGGCTCGGGCTGTGGATCGTCCAGAGCATCGCCCGGGCCCATGGCGGGGAATGCGGCGTCGTCAACCGGCCGGGGCGCGGCGCGACGTTCTGGATCCGGATCCCGAGATGAAGCTGCTCGTGGTGGAGGACGAGGCGCGGGTCGCCTCGTTCCTGGACAAGGGGCTCCGGGCGAGCGGCTACGACGTTGAATGGGCGCGCAGCGGGCAAGAAGCGCTCCGCCGGGCGGCGCGGCCGGACATCTCGCTGGTCATCCTGGATCTCGGACTACCCGACATGGATGGCCTCGACGTGCTCGAAGGCTTGCGCGCGGGAGGATCTCCGGTTCCGGTCCTGGTGCTCAGCGCCCGGGGCAGCGTGCATGACCGGGTGCGCGGGCTCGACCTCGGCGCGGACGACTACCTGGGCAAGCCGTTCGCATTCCAGGAGCTCCTGGCGCGGGTGCGGGCCAACCTGCGGCCCAGGCCGGATGCTGGGCCGAGCCTGCTGCGGGCCGGCGGCATCTGCCTGGATCTGCTGCGCCGGGAGGTGGCGCTCGGCGGGCGGACGGTGTACCTGTCGGACCGCGAGTTTTTCCTGCTGAAAGCGTTCGTCGGCCACCCCCGCCGGATCCTGACCCGGCAGGAGCTGCTGTCCATGGTCTGGGGCATGACGTTCGATCCCGGCACCAACCTCGTCGACGTGTACGTGGGCTACCTGCGCCGCAAGCTCGGGGAGACGGTCATCCAGACGGTCCGCGGGGCCGGGTACTGCCTGCGCAGCGACGGCCCGGCCAGCATCGCGCACTGAGCTTGGCCCGGACAGCCACCAGGTCCCGGCGTCCCGAAGTCACCCCCGGACCAGGTCTTGCTCCATCTTCTTCGTCAGCGCGGCCAGCTCTCCGGGCTTGGCACCGGGTGTTTGCGGGATCAGGAATCCAACTGTGCGGTCAGTGGCCCAGGCACAAACCACTACCGGACGTGCGGTGCTACCAGTCTCACAGGCGAAGCGGGTATCACCCGGACCGCCACCTTCCTGCACGGTGGCGGCGTGACTCAGATAGCTGCCTATCGCAGATAGGGCCAACTTGACGGAGCTTGCCGGGTCGTTCGCGGACGGTGCGTTGAATCCGAGGTAGACAAGGACGGAACTTGCGCTTTGCACCGGGCTGCCCGCCGGAGCGTTCGAGTAGATCGCCGCGGTCAGGGTCCCGCCGGCCAGCGAAGCCCCCATATGCCGGCGGAGCGATGAGACTGCCGCCTGGAACTGGCTGCCCTCATCGGCGTAATCCTGATGCAGCCCGCCGGCCGCGGCCGGTGGGGGGACGATGACGCGGACGCCGGAGGTGGAGTTCAGGTGGCGGATGAGTGCGTACACCAGCACGCCGGCCAGGATTGCGATCGCCGCTGCAGGCCAGGCGATGGTCAGGATCTTGTTGCGTCCGGACCGGCTGGGGGGAGATGGGAAGCCGGGCAAATCGATGACATCGGGCGGGGAGCCGTCGCCAGCCGGCGCCGGTGGCCACTCTGAGCCCGGGACCGCGTCCCCAGCCGCCGCCGGTTGCGCCTCCGGGCCCGGGACCGCGTCCCCAGCCGCCGGTGGCCCCTCCGGGCCCGGGACCGCGTCCCCAGCCGCCGCCGGTGGCCCGTCCTGGCCTGGGACCGCGTCCTCAGCCGCCGGACCGTTCATGCCCGATTCCGATGAGCCCTGCATGATCAGACACCGTAGGGGTTCCCGCCCCGGTCCGGTAGCCGTCCGCGTAAATGATCCCGATCCCGGCGAAGACCGCGCCCGGTACCCACAAGATCGTCGCGGCCGGCTCCGACGGCCGCCAGGCCCAGACCACCATCACCGTGACCTGACGCGCGGCGCGGAGACCGGGCGAGCCGGGCAGTCCTGGACGCTGGGCTATACGATCATGGTCTCTGGGCCGTTGACCAGCAGGGCCAGGGTCAGACCGCGGTCCAGCCGCCATCGATGACCAGGGTCTGGCCGGTCATGTAACTGGAGGCGGCGGTGGCCAGGAACAACAGCGGGCCGTCGATCTCCGCCAGCGAGGGGGTGCGGGCGAGCAGGGTGCGCTCGCGGATGGACCGGGCGAAGCCGGCGTCGGCCAGATGGCCGGTCAGCTCGGTCGGGAAGTAGCCGGGGGCCAGGGCGTTGACCCGTACCCCGCGCGGCCCCCACTGGGCGGCGAGCTGACGGGTGAGGCTGATCAGGGCGCCTTTGGTGGCGTTGTAGGCAGCCATGGGGCCGGGCGAGGAGACGATGCCGTACATGGACGCGACATTGATCACGCTGGCGGCCGGGGCCGCGGCCAGCAGCGAGGCGGTCAGCCGGCACATGTCCAAGACGCTGATCAGGTTGACTTCGATGACCTGGCGCAGGTCGTCCAGCGACTGCCCCTCGATCGGCCCGTCGTCACAGATCCCGGCGTTGTTCACCAGCACATCGAGGCGGCCGTCCGACTCCAGCCGCCGGGCCAGCGCCTGCCGGTGCGCGGGGTCGGTGATATCGCCCGGCATCACCTCGATCCGCTCGCCGCACTCGCGGGCCAGATCCTCGAGCAGGCCGGCCCGGCGGGCGGTCACCAGGACCCGCGCACCCGCCTGGTGCAGGACCCGCGCGAACCGCGCGCCCAGACCCGCTGAGGCGCCGGTCACCAGCGCGACCCGGCCATCGAGGCGCCACCAGTAACCGCCCCCGGCAGAAGCTGCCGTCCGCCCCGGCCCGCTCATCCGCACCCCCCGGTGATCTCGGCTGGGTGAATCCAGCCAGCGCTGCACAGTAGCGCGAAACCACTATGCGCCGCACCGGACAACTTCGCGCACCCGCCGGACGGGTCCCTGGTTTGCCTGCCTTCCGGCCGGTATGGTCGTGGGCGCGGGTAAGGCTGAGCTGAAGACAATGCCGACCGGAAGAGAGCAGATGACTGGAGCGAAGTTTGCCATAATCACGGCAGTCTCCGCGGTCGCGCTCGGGCTGAACGCGTCTGCCGCTGCCGCGGGCACGGGCACCGGCTCGGGAGCCAGTTCGGGACGCGCGGGTGCGAAGGCCGGCGCCGGCTGCCTCGCGCACGTCGCCGGTGGCGAGGATTGGTATAACTACTACACCCCTGGCTGTACGGGTCACGACGAGCCTGAGCTCGACCCCGTCTCGTCCGCGCCGGGCTCGGCGCGGAACATCACGTGGCGCGCCACCCTGCCGGCAGACGGCACGTTCCCGGTGTCGACCGTCGGGCCGACGTTCTGGTTCGGCGGCACGGTCAAGGACAATAACCCAATCAAGCTCGGCGGCGAGGGATTCCTCGAGCTGCAGTTCTACCCGGACGCGTTCACGACGCACTGCTTCAAGGGCGGAGGCTTCGCACTCGAACACGAGCCCAACGTGTATACCGCGTGCTCACCGGTCTGGTCGCTCGAGCAGCAGAACGGCAATATCACCGAGCCGGCCGCGTTCAACGGCATGCTCATGAACGCCGCGGGATCGGGGCCCTTCGTCATGCACGCGCTCGACACCGTCGATGTCCATATCTGGGCACCGTCGCCGAATGACGCCTACCAGGAGCAGGTCACGGACGAGACCAGCGGGCAGACGTCGAGCGTGCTGGTGCTCAACAGTCCGGGCGATGGTCCGCTGACGCCGGCGTTCGACACGCAGCAGATCGGCAACGCGCTCGACTGGGGCGCGGTTTACGACACGCCGATGGCGTTCGTCTATGAGATCGGCCACTCCGACCTCTTCGGCAGCCATCACGGAGATTTCTGCCTCCCGGGCCAGACGTTCTGCGGCTCGTTCAACTCCGGCAACTGGGCCGGCCAGACGCCGATCCGGATCCTCAACGTCACCTTCGGTGACGGGTCGCATCCGCAGCACTGGGCGACGGTCACCGACACCGGCGGCAAGGCCGAGGTGCTCGGCCACTCGTTTGTCGGTCCGACCAAATGCTCGACGTACGGAGGCCCGTACTGCATCTACCCGTGGTACTCGTGGGACGGGTCAGCCCTCAACTTCGGCGTCAACTACCCCAACACGGCCAACCGGCTCGGCCAGGAAAACCAGTTCCGGAAGACCACGACGTGTCCGGCGGTCAGCGTCTTCCCGACGAGCAAGACCTACTGCGACACGATCGTCCGGTAGCTGGTACAGGTACGGCGAGGCGGGCACCGGCGGTGCCCGCCTCGCCGTATCTTGGGCGATTGTCCGCCTGGTCTGATCACCGCGGCGGGCCGGACGCGGCGGGCCGCCACTGACCAGAACGAACCGGGCAAACGAGACGATCGTCGACTTTGCCGGAACCCTGGTGCGGTGCGTGGCAGACCTCGACGCCCCGCCCAGCGACCGGTTCATGTTCGTGATCCCGCAACACAACGCAGGCTTCTACGTGCTGACCACTACCAACATCTGAAACACCCGCAACGTGGCACTCACGGCAACACCAGGAAGTGCCTGACGAGCGGGGCGGTCCTTTCAGGCCGATGGTGGGCGATCAGCGGCACCAGCGCACCCGCGGAACGACGGTCACGCCGCCTGCCGCCCCCCCCACTGGGCGCTGGGCTTGGGTTTCGACGCCACCGGATCTGTAGGGTCTTTACGGGGAGAGACGAAATTTCGCGCGCCAGGAGGAATCCATGATCGCTGACCTGAAGGCCCGCGCTGACCGGCTCCGCGAGCTGCACCACGCCGACGAGATGCTGGTCCTGCCGAATGTGTGGGACGCAGCCAGCGCCAAGATCGTGGCCGAGGCAGGATTCCCCGTGGTCGCCACCGCCAGCGCCGCGATCTCGGCGATGCTCGGCTACCCCGACGGCGAGGGCGCGCCTTGGCAGGAGATGTTCGCCGCGGCCGGGCGGGTGGCCCGGGCAGTGCCGGTCCCGGTCACGGTCGACGCTGAGGCGGGATACGGCATGGAACCACGGGACCTGGTGGACCGGTTGCTGGAGATCGGCGCGGTCGGCTGCAACTTGGAGGACACCGACCACCATGCGGGCGGGCTGGTCGACGCCGGCGCGAACGCCGAGCGGCTGGCGGCCATCCGGGCCGCCGCGGGCGACGCCGGAGTCCCGATCGTCATCAACGCGCGTGCTGACACCTTCCTGCCCGGGTCGGGGGTACCCGAACAGGAGCGGGTGGCGGAGGCGGTACGCCGGGGCCGTCTCTACCTGGGGGCCGGAGCCGACTGCATCTACCCGATCGGGGTCGGCGACGAGCGGGATATCGCCACCCTGGTCGCCGAAGTGCCCGGGCCGATCAATGGCAACACCAGGCCCGGGGGGCTGGACCTGGCCAAGCTCCATGAGCTAGGCGTGGCACGAGTCTCCTATGGCCCCCGGCTCTATCGCGAGGCATTGGCCAACCTGAAGAGCGCGGTTCAGGAATTGCTGCCCTGAGCCGCAGGCTGGCACGAAGCAACAGGGTCTGCGGCGTCCGGCCGGCGACCGTGAAGCCGAAGTCGGCCGCGAACCGTCCGGCGCGGTCCAGGTCTGGCTTCTCGAACTCCAGCCAGGCCAGCCCGGCCACCTTGATCAGCGGGTTCTTCGTCCGTCCCGGATGCTCTCCGGGCAGCGGGCCGGTCTGGCTGTGCAGCGAGTGGTGCGGGTCTTCCCCGCGTCCCTGGGCGCTGAGACCCGGCTCGGGCTCAGATCTGACGTCATGATTGGTTCCCTCGCTCTCGATTACTTGGATGTATCGATCACTCTTGTCATCTATCATCAGTTATGATTATGATGTTGCCAAGAGCCGGCCTGGCGGGGTGAAGCGCCCCGGGTGCCCAGGGCGGCGGAACGAGCGAAAGGAACTGTCATGCTCAAGTCACTCAGCACGTCCCTGATCGCGCGCGGCGTCCTGGCCCTCGCGGTCGGGACCGTGGCGCTGGCCTGGCCGGGGATCACGGTCCTCGCGCTGGTCATCTTGTTCGCCGTGTACGCGTTCATCGGCTCGGGGCTGGAGGCCATGCGGGCGTTCAGCAGCGCTAAGACCGGGCCGGTCATCGGGCACCTGCTGCTCGGGCTGGCCGACCTGGCCGCCGGGGTGATCGCGCTGGCCTGGCCGGGTCCCACCGCGCTGGTGCTGGTGCTGATCGTGGGCGTCTGGGCGGTCGTCGCCGGCCTGGTGGAGATCGCCGCCGCCTTTCGTGTGGGCGAGCCGGCCGGGACCCGGGCGGCGTTCATCCTGGCCGGGCTGGCCACGGTCGCGTTCGGCGTGGTGCTGTGCGCCCGCCCCGGCCTCGGCGCGATCACCCTCGCGCTGCTGTTCGGCCTGTTCAAC
>DASZAD010000093.1:0-14594 GCA_035945415.1 Streptosporangiaceae bacterium | reverse complement strand
AGCTCGGCCAGGTCGCCGGCCCGGTGCACCCCATAGGCACCGGCCAGGGCCTCCCACGCGCCGTCGCTTGCCGCCAGCGCCCCGGAGTGCGCGGGCACGAGTTCCCGGCCGACGTCAGAGCCTCCCGCCGCGAGCAGCACCACCGGCACATCCGCCGCTGCGGCCGCGGCCAGCACCTCGCGCAGCGCCCCGGCGTCGCGGATCGCCTCCAGCACCAGCGCGAGCACTTTGGTCTCCGGCAGCCGCAGCGCATAGCGGGCATAATCCGCGGCCGTGGTGACCAGCTCCTGGCCGGCAGAGACCGCGACGGAGAACCCGATTCCCCGGCGGCTGCGCAGCAAGGTGGAGAACACCGAGCCCGAGTGGGTCACCAGCGCCACTGGGCCGGCCGGGAGGGGATCCGGTTCGACATAGCCCACGGCGCGCAGGCCACGGGCCACGTTCACGAAGCCCATGCAGCCCGCGCCGCACAGCGCCATCCCGGCCGAGCGGGCGATCGAGGCCAGTCTGGCGCGCAGGCCAGGCGGCTGTCCGGGCACGTCGTAGGCGCTGCCGAAGATGACCGCCGACCGGTCGCCCCGGCGCGCGGCCGCTTCGAGCTGCTCCGCCAGCGCCGCGTCGGGCACGCCGAGCAGCACCAGGTCAACCGGTCCGGGCAGGCCGGCCAGGCTGCGGTGGCAGCGGATGCCGTCGATCTCGTCATACCTTGGATTCACCAGGTAGGACTCGGGCCGGGACGGGCTCCTCGCCATCTCGGTGATCATCCGCTGGCCCAGGCTGCCGGGGCGCGGGCTGGCCCCCACCAGCACGACGCTGCGCGCCTCCAGCATCGCGGCCAAGGCGTCTGCCCCGGGTTGGGCGTAACGCGAAGACTTTGACACGTGATCGCCGGCCGGACTCTTCGCGATCATGGCGGGCAGCCGGCTCAGGCCCGGCGGGCCTTCATGTCGGCGATCGCCGCCTTCGCCGCCTGCATCCCGGGAATGCCGCATACTCCACCGCCCGCGTGCGTGGCGGAGCTGGCGTAGTACAGGCCTGGCACCGGCGTGCGGTAGCCGGCGAAGCCGGGGGCGGGCCGCATGTGGAAGAGTTGCTCCAGCGACAGCTCGCCGTGGAAGATGTTGCCGCCGATCAGGCCGTAGTCGTGCTCCAGGTCGTAGGGCCCGACGATGTCGGTGTGCAAGATCGAACCCTTGAAGTTCGGTGCGACCTCGTTGTAGCAGTCGATCATCCGGTCGGCGTAGGCCTGCAGTTCCTCCCGATGCGGCGCGGCGTGCCAGTCCGCCGGCACCCACTGGGTGAACAGCGACATCACGTGATAGCCATCCGGGCACAGCGTCTTGTCGAATGAGGTGGGGATGACGCCGTCGCTGAACGGGCGCTGCGCCGGACGGCCCGCGCGCGCGTCGAGGAACGCCTGCTCGATGTACTCCATGGTCGGCGCCATCTCGACCGACCCGGTGTGGTGCTCGGCCAGGCCGGTGCCGGGGTCCGCGGTGAAGTCGGGTAGCTCGGCCAAGGCCAGGTTGATCTTCACCACACCGCTGCGGCTCTTCCAGCGCTCGATGTCGGCGACGAAGTCTGGCGGCAGGTTCTCCCGGCCGACCTGGACGAGGAACGCGGTGCGCGGGTGCAGCGACGTGACGACCAGCCGCGCGCTGATCTCCTCGCCGGTCTCCAGCACCACCCCGGCGGCTCGCCGCGAGCCGGGATCCCGGCCGCCGGACAGCAGCACTCGTGCCACCCGGGCGCCGGTACGGATCTCCGCCCCGGCGTCCAGCGCGGCACTGGCGATGGCGCCGGCCACCGCGCCCATGCCGCCCTCGGGGAAGCCCCAATTGCCCAGGTGGCCGTCACCGATGTCGCCGATGGAGTGGTGGGCCATCACGTCCGCGGTACCCGGCTCGTACGGGCCGGCCCAGGTGCCGATCACGCCGTTGACCGCAATCGCGGCCTTCACCTGCGGGGACTCGAACCAGTCGTCGAGCAGGTCGGCGATGCTCATCGTCATCAGCCGGGTGACGTCCGCGATCGCGCGCACGTCGAGGCCACGGTGCCGCCAGGCCAGCCGCAGCGTGTCTGCCAGGTCGCGCGGGCGGCGGGAGCCGAGATTGGGCGGGACGGTGAGCAGTAGCGGGCCGAGCACGTCGGCCAGGCCGGACAGCCAGGCATCCCAGCGTGGCATGGCGTCGGCGTCCTTCTTCGACCAGCGGGCCACCTCGGTGTGGTTGCGCCGGGCGTCGTCGGCGTAGAGCTTGATCGATCCGCCTTCGGGAAACGCCTGGTAGTACGGGCCCATCGGGTAGACCTTGTAGCCGCGGCCGGTGAGACCGAGGTCGTTGATGATGGTCGGCGGCAGCAGGCTCATCACGTATGACAGCCGGGTGACCCGGAAGTCCGGCGCGTCCGGCCAGGGCGCCTCGGTGGTCGCCGCGCCGCCGGTGTGCTCCCGTGCTTCGAGGACGAGTGTCCTGGCGCCGGACCGGGCCAGGTAGGCGGCCGACACCAGCCCGTTGTGCCCCCCGCCGACGATGATCGCGTCATATCCCGCCGCCATAGCTCCGCCCTTCCTCTGCCCGGCACTGCCCTTCCTCTGCCCGGCGCTCAGAGTTGACTGAATGTTCAGTCTAGAAACCTGCTACCCTTCCCACAAGGGGCGGACCGCGCGGCCGGTCCGGAATGGCCGGGACGAGGGAGCAGAGTGCGGATGAAAGCACAGGCCGGCGGCGGGGGCATGGCCGATCAGCGGCGCGAGCAGATGCTGCGGGCGGCGCTGGAGGTCATCGTCGAGCGCGGGTATCCGGACACCAGAGTCACCGACGTGGCCGAGCGGGTGGGAGCGAGCCCCGCGCTGGTCATCTACTACTTCAAGACCAGGGACCAGCTCCTGACCGAGGCACTCAGGTATTCCGAGGACGCCTGGTACGCGGCGGGTACCCGCCGGATGGCCGCGATCGAGACGGCGGCCGGGAGGCTGGAGGAGATCATCGCCATGACCTGCCTGCCGGACGAGGACACCGATGCCAACGACTCGTGGCTGCTCTGGCTGGACCTGTGGGCGCAATCCGCCAGGAACGCGGGCGTCGCCGCCGTCCGGCAGAAGTTCGACGAGCGCTGGCGGGAGACGATCAGTACGCTGGTCCGGGCCGGCCAGGAGTCCGGGGAGTTCGCGGCCGTGGACGCGGATGACTTCGCCGTGCTGCTGTCCGCCCTGCTCGACGGGCTCGCGGTGCAGATCGCGCTCGGCGACCCCAACGTGAGACCGGAGAAGGCGTTCGAGCTGACCGTGCGGTTCGCGGCAGACAAGCTGGGATTCGCCTGGCGCGGGCCACGCGGCGGACGGCACGATAGGAACTGAGCGGGAGGTTGCCTTGTGGCTGGTGGACGCATCGAGCTGGTCGGGCTGACCAAGCGGTTCGCCGAGGTGGCGGTGGACGGGATCGACCTCGACGTATCCAGCGGCGAGTTCTTCTCCCTGCTCGGTCCCTCCGGCTGCGGCAAGACCACCACGCTGCGCCTGATCGCGGGCTTCGAACAGCCCACCGCCGGCCGGATCCTGCTGGACGGGACGGAAGTGTCGAACGTGCCGCCGCACAAGCGCAACGTCAACACGGTCTTCCAGAACTACGCGCTGTTCCCGTTCCTGTCCGCCTACGACAACGTGGCCTTCGGGCTGCGGCACCGCGACCTTGGCAAGCAGGAGATCAAACGCCGGGTGGGCGAGGCACTGGACCTGGTGAGCATGAACGCCTACGCCAAACGGCGCCCCGGCGTGCTGTCCGGCGGCCAGCAGCAACGGGTGGCGCTGGCCCGCGCGCTGGTGCTCAACCCCGCCGTGCTGCTGCTGGACGAGCCGCTCGGCTCGCTGGACGCCAAGCTGCGCCGCTCGCTCAAGGTCGAGCTGAAGGCGCTGCAGGAGCGAGTGGGCATCACCTTCCTCTACGTCACCCACGACCAGGAGGAGGCGCTGACCATGTCCGACCGGCTGGCGGTGATGAGCTCCGGCCGGATCGTGCAGACCGGCACACCGCGCGAGGTATACGAGGAGCCCGCCGACGCGTATGTGGCCGACTTCCTCGGCGTCTCGAACCTGATGGAGGTCGAGGTGGCCGGGCCCGCCACCGGCACCGGCTGCGAGCTGCGGCTCGGCGAGACGCAGCTGACCGCCCAGGCCGGCGCGATGGACTGCGTTGGGCCGGCGCGTGTCGCTATCCGCCCGGAGCGGGTGCGGATCGAACCGCACGGCTCGCCCGGGCCCAACCGGGTCTCCGGCATGGTGGAGCGGCTGGTGTTCCTGGGCGCGGCTACCCAGGTGATGCTGCGGCTGGCCCCGGGCGTACCGCTGCAGGCGCTGGTCCAGAACGACGGCGAGCCTGTGCCGCTGGCCCAGGGCACGCCGGTGCACGTCTATCTGGCTCCGGACGCGCTACGGGTACTCGCTGGACCCGGCCGCGGCGCACCGGTGCTCACTCCGCAGGGGTAGCGCCGGGCTCAGCCCTCGGCCCCGGCGATCGTGCTCAGCGCCGTCATCCGGCTCCCCCGCTCACCCCGGGTCATCCAGCGGTAGCCGATGTACCCGATGAGCGCGATCACCAGCGACATGATCAGCATGATCGTGCCGAGCGCGTTGAGCGCCGGGCCGCCGTTGCCACCGCGCTGCTGTGAATAGATGTACACCGACATTGGCGTGTTGCCGGAGTTGGAGTTCAGCAGGTCGACGAGAACGAAGTCGTCGACGACGCTGGAGAAGACGAGCACCGTGCTGGCGAAGATGGCCGGGGTGAGCAGCGGCAGGAGCACCCGGTAGGCCGTCTGCATGGGTGTGGCGCCGAGGTCGGCGGCCGCCTCCTCGTACTGCTTGCCGATGGTCACCAGCCTGGCCTGCACGATGAGGGCCGGCCAGCTCGCGTTCCAGGTGACCAGCGCCAGGACCTCCGCGAGCGTGCCGAGTCCCACCGCAGCGAACAGCCGCGTGAACACGAAGAACATCGCGACGCCGAAGATCAGCTCGGGGATCACGAAGGAGAGGATCATCACGAAGTTGAAGGTCAAGGCCGTGCGGCCGCGCCATCGGTTGATCCCGAGCGCGAACGCGACGCCCAGCGGCACGGTGATCAACGTGACGTAGACCGACAGCCGGATGGTCTGTACGACCGCGGCATGCAGGGCCGGATCGTGCAGGACCGAGTTCACCGGGTCGGCAAAGTACCAGCGCCAGGAAAATCCCTGCCAGACGCTCTGTGATCTCCCGTTGTTGAAGGAGAACAGGACCGCGAGCGCGACCGGCACGAGCGACCAGATCAGATAGAGCCAGGTGAATCCCTCGAGGAACCAGGGATGGCGCCAGGGGCTGGGGCGCGGCCGCAGCCTGAGCAGCCTGTCACGGGCTGCGGTGCCGCTGGTCTCCCCGGCCGGGGATCTCGTGGCGGCCGTCGTCACGTCGCCGCCCGTGACGAGCGGTTGGTCGCCACCACGTAATAGATCATGGGGGCGATCAGCACGAGCAGGAACAGCAGTGAAAAGACGGCACCCTGTCCCTCGAAAATGCCTGCCGACGAGTTCAGCTGATCGTCGATCACGTTGCCGAACATGGTGGTTCCCGTGGTACCCGAGAGCAACTGGTTGGTGAAGTAGTCGCCCAGCATGGGGAGCACTGTGATCAGCATGCCGGTCAGGATCGGCTGTCTGGACAACGGGAGCGTGACCCGAACGAACGTGCGAACCCGGCCCAGGCCCAGATCGCGGCCGGCTTCGATGAGCGCCGGATCGATCCGGTCCAGGCCCGCGTAGAGCACCAGGATCAGATAGGGGATGTAGCCGTAGACGAGGCCGAGAATGACGGTGGCCGGCAGGCCGCCGAGCCAGTCGACCGGCTGGCTGACCAGATGCAGGAAGCTCAGGGCCTTGTTGATGTATCCATCGGTCTGCAGCAGGTCGATCCAGGCCAGCATGCGCATCATGTAGCTGATCCAGAACGGTGCGATCAACAGGATCAGGAAGAGCGCCTTACGCCGGCCTGCGAATCTCGCCACGAAGTACGCGGCCGGGTAAGCGATCAGCAGCGAGATCAGCGACGCCAGAGCGACGTAGATGAGCGTCCTGACGATGATCGGGCCGACGAAAGCCGACGCCCCGGCGACGTCGTGCCAGGCCGCGGTGAAGTTGACGGTACGCCAGCGCAGCGGGTTCCAGACCGCGACCGGGTTCCCGAAGACGTCCAGTGTCCCGCCCGCGATGGCCGCGATCGTGTAGAAGGGCACGATGAACAGCACCGTCAGCCAGATGATGCCCGGTGCGGCCAGGGCGGCCCAGAACAGTCGCTGCGGCTCCTTTCGCCGGCCCGACGGGCGGGAGACCAGCCCGGATGCTCGCGGCGGTACCGTCACACCCGGCCGCCTAAGCGCTCTTGGCCTGGAGCCACGCTTGCTCCCACAGGGCGTTCGCCGTCACCGGGATCTGAAGTTCCATGACCCCGCGCCTGAAGTAGGAGGGAAGCACCACGGTCGACATCAGGCTGGGCGGGAGCAGTTGCTCAGCCACGAGGCGCTGCGGAGTGACGCCGTTGACCGGCTGCATGTAGCCGTTGAAACTGATGTTCGTCAACACGTTGTTGATATCGAGCATGTAGTTCTGGAATAGGTGGGCGAGCACGGGATTCGGCGCGTCCCGGAGCACGGTGATCAAGTCGTTTCCGACCGGTCCCCGGCCATCCGGCGGGAACCAGTAGCCGACCACGTCCACGTTCACGCCCTTCGGCATGTAGGACGCTGCCGTGGCGATGTCACCCGACCAGGCGTGGTGGATCCAGACCTGGCCGCTCGGGATCTCGGTGTAGTCGTTGTTGTCGACGTGCATGTTGGTGAGGTGCGCGAGCTCTTGGAGAGCCTTTCCCGCCGCGGTGATCTGGGCGGGATCAGTGGTGTTCAGGTTGAAGATCCCGTTCTTCATCAGGCCGAGGCTGATACTCTCCCTGGCGTCGTCGAGGATCGCCACCTTGCCCTTGTACTTGGCCTGCCACGGCATCGCCCACGGATTCGCCATCGTGTACGGGTTCTCGGGGACATGGTCCTTACGCCAGGCCATACCGGTCGTGTAGATCGTGTAGGGGACCGTGTACTGCCACCTGCCGTCGTAGAACGGGTGGGTGAAGTCCGGCCAGGCCTGGCTGATGTTCGGGATGTAGCTGTGATTGAGCGGCTGGATCATCTTCCCGTACACGAGTTGGCCCATGACGTCGATAGTCGGGAAGAAGATGTCGAAGTTGAGCTGCCCGCTGCGCAGCTTGGCCATCGCGACGTCCATGTTCTCGAACGTGGTCAGCTCGACCTTGCAGTTGTACTTCTTGCCGAAGTCCTTCAGGCACTGGGGGTTGATGTAGGCGACCCAGTTGAAAATCCGCAGCGTGGCATTCCGCTCCGGCGGCAGTCCGCTCTTGATGGGCTGGTTGTCGTGGAAGATCGGCCAGGTGACAGGGTGGCGCGGCCGGGGAAGGGGAATCCCGCCGCTGGTGGGGGGCCCCGGCGAGCCGCCGCTGCCGCAGGCTTCAAGGAGCGAGCCCGCGCCGCCGAACAACAGCCCGGCGGTTATGCCCTGCCGGAGGAACCCGCGCCGGGTCACCAGGGTCCGCCGCTCCTCGGTCCAGCCTTCCCGTGGGTGCATGGCGGCACCGCCTTTCCGACCAGCATCGGCCAGGCCGTGGCACACCCCCGTACAGTGCCCGCGGCGCCGGCCGCCATACTGACTGAACGTTCGGTCAACACTCTTACACCGGCGACGGCCCGGAGGCAAGACCTGGCGGATAACAGATCGTCACGCAACTCCGTGATGACGCAGGGCACCGGCGAACCTGGCGAAGTTTCCGGCCAGCCTGTCGATGTCAGCCTCGTCGTGCTGGACCGAGATCAGCCACTGCTCGATCTTGCCCCAGGGTGGCAGGAAGACGCCGCCGTTGTGCTGGAAGAGCCAGTGCGCGTGGCTGTAGCGGTCGTCCAGCTCGAGGAAGCCCCGGTAGTCCCTGACTGGATCCGGGGAGAACACCACGCAGCCCTTCGCGCCCGCGGAGACCACGTGCGCTACCAGGCCGTGTTCGTTGATCACATTCTCGATCCCGGCCACCGCTCGCCTGCGTAGCGCCTCGATCCGCTGGTAGGCCGCTGGCGTGGCCACCCCCCCGAGCACGGCGCGGGCGGCGGCCATGGCCAGCGGGTTGCCGTTGAAGGTGCCGACCATCTCGTAGCCGCCGCTCGCGACGTGCTCCATCACCTCGGCGGTGCCGCCTATCGCGGCCACTGCGACGCCCCCGCCGAGCGACTTGGCCAGGCAGATGATGTCCGGCCGCACGCCGGACAGGCCGGTGACGCCCGCGGGCCCGACGGTGAGCCCGGTCTTGACCTCGTCGAAGGTGAGCAGCGCGCCGCTGGCGTGCAGAAGATCCCGTAGCGCGGCCAGGTAGCCGGGCTCGGGCAGGATGATCCCGGCGTTCATCATGATCGGCTCGATGATCATGCCGGCCACCTGGCCGCGGTGCTCGTCGAGCAGCCGGGCCACGCTGTCGGTGTCGTTGAACGCGGCGACGAGGGTCAGACGGGTGATCGCAGCCGGGATGCCGCTGCTGGCCGGGGCCGGCGCGGGCTTGCCAGGCGGACCGGCTTCGTCCGCTTCGGGGGTCACCGAGACCTGGACCGAGTCATGGTGGCCGTGGTAGCCACCTTCGACCTTGATGATCAGGTCCCGCCCGGTGATCGAGCGCATCAGGTGGACGGCGTCCATGGTGGCCTCGGTGCCCGAGTTGGCGAACCGCCACAGCGGCAGGCCGAACCGCCGGGCCAGTTCCTCGGCTACCAGCACGGCGTCCCTGGTGGGCTGCGCGAAGTGGGTGCCCAGGCCGGCCTGGCCGCGGATCGCCTCGACCATGGCCGGGTGTGCGTGCCCGGCCAGCGACGCCCCGTACCCGCCGTGCAGGTCGACGTACTCGTTGCCGTCGACGTCGTAGACCCGGGAGCCGCGGCCGTGGCTCAGCCAGACCGGCTGCGGCGCGGTGATCTGCCAGCTCGAGGTCACCCCGCCAGCCAGCGACCTGGCGGCCCGGGCGGCCATCCGCGCCGA
The DNA here is from genome assembly GCA_035945415.1 of Streptosporangiaceae bacterium. GTDB lineage: Bacteria > Actinomycetota > Actinomycetes > Streptosporangiales > Streptosporangiaceae > PALSA-505. The sequence goes on along the minus strand of DASZAD010000093.1, from coordinate 5,489 downwards.
CTCCGGCTGGCGCCGCAGGAAGATCCGCTCCTGCTCCGCGATGATCTCTCGCAGCCTCGCGTCCCGGTCACCGGCGATGCTGCCCCGGCGTTCGGTGCCCATGATGTCGTGGCTGGCCACGGCTTCTCTCCTTGATTGACTGAACATTCAGTCTAAGCCGGGGACAGGCCGCCGGCAAGGCGGAGGTACGGCCGGGCCGCAGTGGTCGCCGCCTTGCGCGCTTACCGGTCGGGGGTGCGGCGCCTGCCGATGGCGGCGTAGGTACGCTCCAGCGCGACGACGGTCTCTTCGAAGTTGCGCTGGGCCACCAGGGCGAAGACGCAGTCGATGACGGTGAACTGGGCGATCCTGCTGGTCATCGCGCCGGATCGGAAGGTCGTCTCGCGAGCCGCGGTGGTCAGCACCAGGTCGGCGACGGCGGCGAGCGCCGAGCGGGGGTGGTTGGTCAGGGCCACCACCAGCGCGCCGTTGGCCTTGGCCAACCGGACCGGGTCGATGGTGTCGAGGGTCGTGCCGGTGTAGGAGATACCGATGGCCACGTCCCCGGATCTGAGCATGGCCGCCGAGGTGAGCGCCATGTGCGTGTCCGTCCAGGCGTAGACGGCCTTCCCGAGCCGGTACAGCTTCTGCTGCAGGTCCAGAGCGACCAGCCCGCTCGCGCCCACGCCGTACACGTCGATCCGCCGGGCGCCGACCAGCGCGTCCACCACCTTGCCTAGCGTCGAGGCGTCGATCTGGCCGATCGTCTCCTCCACCGCGCGAGCGTCGGCGTGGCCGATCTTCCGCACCACGGTACCGATGTCGTCGTCGGGGCCGATGTCACCCGAGACGGAGCGCCAGGTGCCCGCGGCACCGTGCCCGGCCGTCGCGGCCAGGGCGATCCGCAGCGCGGGGTAACCGTCGAGCCCGATCGCCCGGCAGAACCTGATGATCGTGGTTCCTGAGGTCCGCGCCCGCTCCGCGTACTCCGAGATGGTCCACCGCGCCGCCTTGCCCGGATCGCTCACGGCCAGCCGGGCCACCCGCTGCTCGGCTGGCGCCAGGCTTGGCATCAACGCACGGATCCGCACCACGACGTCGACCTGAGCGCCGGGTTCTGCCTGGGGAGCGGTTCGCCCGGTCGAGGACCGGGGGCGCTGCCCAGTGGCGGTTCGCCGCGCTGCCATCGCCACTGACCTCCATTCACACGAGGCCGTCGCTGAAACGACCGGCCTGACCCGGGCGCGCAGCCGTCACGGTCTGTTATCCCGATGAACTACCAGTGTTCTCGTCAGGACGCAAGGCGGGCGATGGAATCGCGGGTCGCGGGAGAGCCCGGCTGGCACCGGCGTCCCCCCTCAGGCAGCGATTTCGACGACGGTTCCGCGTTTATAGGCGATCAGCTTACAGCGGCACCTGTCCAATTGCGCGCAATGCGACGACGGCAGGCAATGCCCATCGCCAGTGCGTCACAACTGCGATTTAGCCGATTAGGCTGAAGTATCTAAGTCACAACCTGAGCCCCGCGGACGTTCCGGAGTGCCCACCAGGTGCGCCGGACCGGCTTCTCGTGGAGGCATGCCTTGACGACCACCAGTGACGTGGCGTTGCTCGCGGGACTCGCCACCGAGCAAGCCGATTCGGAGTTCAGCGACCTGGACAGCCTCCCCGTCTCGCGGCTGGTCTCGCTCATGGCAGAGCACGCCAGGCGAGCGGGCGACGCGGTGGCCGCCGCGACCCACCTGATCACGCCGGTCGTGGACGAGGTGGTGCTTCGCCTCGCGGCCGGCGGCCGGCTGGTCTACGTCGGCGCGGGCACGGCCGGCCGCCTCGGGATGCTCGACGCCGCCGAGGCCGTGCCGACGTTCAGCGTGGCGGACGGCACGATCGTGGCCGTGCTGGCCGGCGGCGAAGACGCGTTCGGCGCCGCCGCGGAGAACGTGGAGGACGACCCGTGGACGGGCGCCGGGGCGCTGGACCGGCTGGGGGTCGGCGAGCGCGATGCGGTGCTGGGCATCTCGGCCAGCGGGCGCACCCCGTTCGTACTTGGCGCCATCCGGCGCGCCCGTGAGCTTGGCGCCCTCACGGTGGGCCTGGCCTGCAACGAGGCCACGGCGCTCGGCGCGGTGGCGGAACTGGCGATCGAGGTCCCGGTGGGGCCCGAAGTCATCGCCGGGTCTACCCGGCTGAACGCCGGCACCGTGCAGAAGATCGTGCTCAACATTATCTCGACGACGGCCATGGTGCGCCTGGGCAAGACCTTCGGCAGCCTGATGGTGGACGTCAAGCCGAGCAACGCCAAGCTGCGCGAGCGGGCCGTCCGGATCGTGACGGCCATCACCGGCGCACAGCAGGAGGCCGCCCGCCGCGCCCTGGAGATCAGCGGCTGGCGGCCCAAGGTGGCCAGCGTCGTCCTGGCCGCGGGGCTGGACGCGGACGTGGCCAGCGACCTGCTCGACCGGCACGACGGCCGGCTACGGGAGGCGCTGGCCACCGCGCTCGGCGCGGCCACGCTCATAGGTCCGGCCACGGTGACCACCGGCGCCAGGCGCGAGCCTGCCGCCGCGGCCGCATCCTGGAGCGGGCACACGGGCGGGAGCACGTCGCCGCAGTCGCCCCCTGGGGCAACATGGTGGCTATGACGTGGGACGAGCTGGTTGACTACTGCATGGCCAAGCCCGGTGCCCGGCAGGACGAGCCCTGGGAGAACGACATCGTGGCCAAGGTCGGGGGCAAGATCTTCGCCTTCCTCGGCAGCCCGCCCGGCGGCGGCGTGGGGGTCAAGTGCGGGGCGAGCCGCGAAGCCGCGGACGAGTGGCTACATCGTTACCCCGATGACGCCTCGGTCATGCCCTACATCGGCCGTTCCGGCTGGAACAACCTGCGGCTCGGCGGCGCGATCCCGGACGAGGAGCTACTCGAGGCCGTCGACGCCTCCTACGACGTCGTGGTGAGCAAGCTGCCCAGGAAAGACCGTCCGGTCACCGGGGATCAGCAGCCCTGAGCCGGGCGGCCTGGACGGTCAGGTAGTTCCGCTCCGGGGCGCTGGTGGTCCGGCTGGCCGCGCTCTGGTAGCGCGCGATGGCGCCCTCGGTGTCGCCGGCCATCTCCAGCAGGTGCCCGCGCACGGCGTCGAGCCGGTAGTGCCCGGCCAGTCGCTCCTCCACGGCGTCGAGCAACTCCAGGCCGGCGGCGGGGCCGACCGCCATGGCCGCCGCCACGGCCCGGTTCAGCGCCACCATCGGATTGCCGGTCATCTGCTCGAGCAGCCCGTAGAGGCCCAGTATCCGTGGCCAGTCGGTCTCCTCGACGCTGGCCGCCAGGTCATGGGCTGCCGCGATGGCCGCCTGGAGCTGGTACTCCCCCACAGCCCCGCCGGCCACTGCCTCGTGGAACAGCGCCAGCCCTTCTGCGATCAGCCCCTGGTCCCAGAGCGTACGGTCCTGCCCGGCCAGCGGGATCAGCTCACCGTTCGCATCGGCCCGGGCGGGCCGCCGGGCGTCGGTGAGCAGCATGAGCGCGAGCAGGCCGGCCACCTCGCCGTCGCCGGGCAGCGCCTGGTGCGCCATCCGGGCCAGCCGGATCGCCTCGCCGGACAGCTCCGTGCGGTGCAGGTCGCTCCCGACGCTGCTGACGTACCCCTCGTTGAAGATCAGATACAGCACGTGCAGGACCAGGCGCAGCCGCTGGGTCCGCTCCGGCCCCGCGGGCAGGGTGAACGTCGCCTCGGAGGCGGCCAGGCGCTGCTTGGCCCGGCTGATCCGCTGCGCCATGGTGGCTTCGGGAACCAGGAACGCGTTCGCGATCTCGGCCGTGGTCAGCCCGCCCGCCGCCCGCAGTGTCAGCGCGATCGCCGAGGCGCCGGTCAGCACCGGATGGCAGCACATGAACAGCAGGGTCAGCGTGTCATCACGGTCGCTGACCTGCGCGGGCGGCGGCTCGGCCAGGGCGGCGGCCTCCTCGCGGCGCCGCCTGGCCGCCTCGCTGCGAAGCTGATCGGTCATCCGCCGCCCGGCCACCGCGATCAGCCATCCGCGCGGGTTGGCCGGGACCCCCTCATCCGGCCAGCGCTTGGCCGCCGCGACCAGCGCCTCCTGCACCGCGTCCTCGGCGGCGGCGAAGTCTCCGAACCGCCGGACCGTGACCCCGAGGACCTGCGGCGTCAGCTCGCGCAGCAGGTCCTCGAGGTCAGGCTGTGGGCCACAGCCTGCGGACGCCGAAGTCACAGGTCGCCGGCCGGCGCGCCCATCACCTGCCGGACCTCGATGGGCTGCTGGATCGGCAGGCCACCGGGACCGGGGGCGGCCGAGGCGCGCGCGGCGATCTCGATGGCCCGGGCCTCCGATTCCACGTCGATCATCCGGTAGCCGGCCAGCAGCTCCTTGACCTCCGGGAACGGGCCGTCGGTCACCACCGGGGCGCTGGCGCCATCCGAGATCACGAACTTCGCCAGCTCGGGACCTGCCAGGCCCTGCGCGTCCACCAGCTCACCGTTCTCGGCGAGCTCGGAGTTCAGCGCGTGCTGGAACTCGATGTGCGCCTTGATGTCGGCTGGAGGCCAGTCGGTCATGGGGACCGAGCACGCGGGGGTGGCTGAGTAGTTCTGCAACAGCATGAACTTTGTCATCGCCAGCTCCTTTGTCATCCGGTGCGCCCATCCTGGCGCACTCACCAGGAGGACGGAGCAGCCCAGCCGTTCTCGACATCATCGCCGGCCCGAGGGGAGGCCGGTCGGACCGGCCAGCATGACAGGTGCCGCGACAGGACGCATGAACTCTTCCAGGCCTTGACCCTGGTCACGGGCTCACCGCCGGATACACAGTCACTTACATATACCCGGATTCCCCCTTATCTGCTGTCGGACGATAATGGCCGCGCCGCTCAGTGGTCTACTAGAGCCGTCGCTGTTCGCGGGAGGTGGGCGCGTGCTCGTGCTGAGCCGGTCCCAGGTCGAGGCCCTGCTGGACCTGGACGAGCTGATCGACGCCCTGGCGCCGGCGATGGCCGACCTCAGCGCCGGGCGGGCCGCGGCGCCGGACCGGGTGGCGGCGCTGGTTCCCGAGCCCGAGGGGCTGCTGGCCGCCATGCCCGGCTACGTCCCGTCGGCCCAGGTGCTGATGAGCAAGCTGGTCACGCTGTACCCGGGCAACGCCGGCACACCGCTGCCCACCCACCAGGCGGTCATCGTCGCGTTCGATCCGGGCACCGGCGAGCCGGCGGCGCTGCTGGACGGCACGGCCATCACGGCGCTGCGCACCGGAGCGTGTTCGGCGCTTTCGGCTCGGCTGCTGGCCCGGCCCGATGCCCGCGTGCTGGCGATCCTGGGCACGGGGGTGCAGGCCCGCGCGCACGCCCGTGCGATGTGCCGGGTCCGGTCCATCCGCCAGATCCGGATCGCGGGGCGCGACCCGGCGAAGGCGGCCGCCCTGGCCGCCGAGCTGTCGGCCGCCCTCGGGACCGAGGCCCGGGCGCTGCCCGGCTACCGGGAGGCGCTGGCGGGCGCCGGCATC
>DASZAD010000092.1:0-9673 GCA_035945415.1 Streptosporangiaceae bacterium | reverse complement strand
CTCGAGCTTCTCGAACCCGCTCTTGCCCGCCTGAATGAGGGCGACACCCCCGCCGGGGACGATGCCCTCCTCCACCGCGGCCTTGGCGTTGCGCACCGCGTCCTCGATGCGGTGCTTGCGCTCCTTCAGCTCGACCTCGGTCGCCGCGCCGGCCTTGATGACGGCCACGCCGCCAGCCAGCTTGGCCAGCCGCTCCTGCAGCTTCTCCCGGTCATAGTCGGAGTCGGTGTTCTCGATCTCGGTGCGGATCTGGCCGACCCGGCCGGAGATCTGCTCCGGGTCGCCCGCGCCGTCCACGATCGTCGTCTCGTCCTTGGTGACGACGACCTTGCGCGCCCGGCCGAGCAGGTCCAGGTCCGCGTTCTCCAGCTTGAGCCCGAGCTCCTCGCTGATCACCTGACCGCCGGTCAGGATGGCGATGTCGCCGAGCATGGCCTTGCGCCGGTCGCCGAAGCCGGGCGCCTTCACCGCGACCGACTTGAACAGCCCGCGCATCTTGTTCACGATCAGGGTCGCCAGGGCTTCGCCCTCGACGTCCTCCGCGATGACCACCAGCGGCTTGCCCGACTGCACCACCTTGTCCAGCAGCGGCAGCAGGTCCTTGTTGGCCGAGATCTTGGAGTTGGCCACGAGGATGTAGGGGTCCTCCAGCACCGCCTCCAGGCGCTCGGGATCGGTGACGAAGTACGGCGCGATGTAGCCCTTGTCGAAGCGCATGCCCTCGGTGAGCTCCAGCTCCAGGCCGAAGGTGTTGCTCTCCTCGACCGTGATGACGCCTTCCTTGCCCACCTTGTCCATCGCCTCGGCGATCATCTCGCCGATAGCCATGTCGCCCGCGGAGATGGAGGCGGTCGAAGCGATCTGCTCCTTGGTCTCCACATCCTTGGCGAGCTTGGACAGCTCCTCGCTCACCCGCTCCACGGCCGCCTCGATGCCGCGCTTGTGCGACATCGGGTTGGCACCCGCCGCCACGTTGCGCAGGCCCTCGCGGACCAGCGCCTGGGCCAGCACCGTCGCCGTCGTGGTGCCATCACCCGCGACGTCGTCGGTCTTCTTGGCTACTTCCTTGACCAGCTCGGCGCCGATCTTCTCCCACGGGTCGTCCAGCTCGATCTCCTTGGCGATGGACACGCCATCGTTGGTGATCGTGGGAGCGCCCCACTTCTTCTCCAGGACCACGTTGCGGCCCTTGGGGCCGAGGGTCACCTTCACAACGTCGGCAAGCTGGTTCATGCCGCGTTCGAGGCCGCGCCTGGCGTCCTCGTCGAACGCGATCATCTTGGCTGCCATAGGCTCTAGTCCTCCGGGACTTTAGTGCTCTGGTGCGGATCGAGCCGATGCCCGCGACGGCCGGCCCACGCCCGGCGACAGTCCCTTCCTGCCACTGGGTGGGGCCTCAGCGTCCCAATCCGGCCGTATGAGTTATCACTCTCAAGGTGAGAGTGCCAACGACCTGTTTAGCACTCTCAAGGGGAGAGTGCAAGCTGAACGGGGACAGCCCAGGTCACGGCCTGGGGGACGCGCGGCCTTCTCCCCCGGCGGGCCTTCTTCCGGGCGGAGCGCGCGGCCTTCCCCCCCGGCAGCTTTCTTCCGGGCGGAGCGCGCGGACTTCTCCCCCGGCGGGCCTTCTTCCGGGCGGAGGTGGAGGGCGGCGGGGCTCCCTGGCTGAGGTTGAGGACGGCGGGCGGCGCCCGGTATAACGGGGGTATGTCAGCCACGGAAAGGCTTGCCATCAGCCTGCCGAGGGATCTGGTCGACAAGCTGCGCCGGGCCAAGGAGGAGGGCCGGATCGATTCGGTCTCCGGCTACATCGCCGAGCTGCTCCGGCGTGAGGACGATTGGCGGGATGCCCGCGCGACGATCGGCCGGATCTTCGCTGACTGCCCCGAGCCCGAGGACAAGCACTATGCCTGGGCCCGGCGTGCCCTGGGCCTGGGTGACGTGTCCGTCGCGTGATCGGCGGGCGAATCCTCGATACCAGCGCGCTCGTCCAGGCGGCTCGCGGCCGGCCGTATATGCAGGCGCTGCTCTACATCAGTCACGAGCACCTGATCATGCTGGTGATCCCCGCACCGTGCCTGGCCGACGCGCTGTCCTGCCTTGATGATCCGGAAGACCAGGCCCGCCTGTTCGACCTGCTCCGGTCGCCGATCGCCAAGGTGGCGCAGTTCGGCGAGACGGAGGCACGCGGCACCGGGCTGCTGCGTGCCAGTGCCCGCGCCAGCCACGACAGAGGCGCCAAGTCCGCGAGCACGGCGGCCGCGCACGCGGCGTTCCTGGCCGCGAACCGGGGCTGGCCGGTCGTGAGCGCCGCCCCGGGGCCGATCAAGGCCCTGCACCCCGAGGTGGAGATCGAACCGCTGCCCTGATCCAGGCCTTGTCCCGAAGCTGGGCCGTGTCCCGAAGGTGGGCCATGTCCCGCACCAGGGCCGTGTCCCGAAGCTGGGCCATGTCCCGAAGGTGGGCCATGTCCCGAAGCCCGATAAGCAAACACCGGCCCAAGCTCAACGCCGGGGCCGGTGTTCCGGTTGTGTGCTTACAGCGTCCGCACGGCGTCCGCCTGCGGACCCCGCTCGCTCTGCGTGATCTCGAATTCGACCCGCTGGCCCTCCTCGAGGGTGCGGTAGCCATCCGACTGGATGGCTGAGAAGTGGACGAACACGTCCCTGCCACCGTCGACCGCGATAAAGCCGTAGCCCTTGTCCGCGTTGAACCACTTGACGGTGCCCTGAGCCATTCCCAACAACTCCCTAACTGTGCTCTGCTTGCCAGGCCCCGCCGATTGCCTTGGCGGGCCCCATCGATCGCGGAGCGGGGAACGGGCATACCTGGCAGAGCCGAGCGCGCCCGCGGAGCCGACAGCGACCGGACACGACCTTACCTGGTGTGGTGAGCGACCGGAAATGCTACTGAGTGATATCCACCACCCTGACTTCCTCCCGGCCGCCGCGACGGCAGGCCCGCAGGAAGCCGGCCAGCACCTATCCGCCCGCTACAGCAGGGATTACAGAGACTTGAGCGCCCGCTGGGACCGGCGTGTCCAGGCCCTGGGCGAAGCGGACATCTTCGTCGCCGACGTAAACGTTGACGAACCGCCGCAGCTTGCCCTCGTCGTCGAGGATCCGGCCGGCCAGGCCCGGATAGTCCGCGTCCAGCCCGGTGATGACCGCACGGAGCGAGCCCGCCTCCGCCTTCACCTCGGCGGCACCGCCGGTGTAGCTGCGCAAGATGGTCGGGATCCTGACGGAAACGCTCATTGGAGGCCTGCCTTCCTGAAGGCGTCGAGGGCCGGGGGGATGGGCTCTGGCGGGAGCACCGCCGAGGTCACGGCGTCCAGCGTCTTCAGGCCGTCACCCGAATTAATGATGACCGTCTCCGCGCCGGGATCCAGCAGGCCTTCCGCCAGCAGCTTCCTGAGCACGCCGACGACCACGCCGCCCGCGGTCTCGGCGAAGATCCCTTCGCTAGCTGCGAGCAGCCCGATCGAGTCGATGATCTCCTCGTCGCTGACGTCGGCGAGCGCGCCGCCGGTCCGGCGCACCGCGTCGAGCGCATACGGCCCGTCGGCCGGGTCGCCGATGGCGAGCGACTTCGCGATCGTGTCCGGCCGCACCGGCTGGACCACGTCCCGGCCCGCCGCGAACGCGGCGGCCACCGGCGCGCAGCCGCTGGCCTGCGCCCCGAACAGCCGCCACCTGTCCCCGTCGGCCAGCCCGAGCCCGGCCAGTTCCTGGAACGCCTTGTCGATCTTGACGAGCTGAGAGCCAGACGCGACCGGGATGACGATCTGCTCCGGCAGCCGCCAGCCGAGCTGCTCGGCCACCTCGTAGCCCAGGGTCTTGGAGCCCTCCGCGTAGTAGGGCCGCACGTTGACGTTGACGAACGCCCAGTCCTCGTGCTCACCCGCCAGCTCGGACGCGAGCCGGTTCGCGTCGTCGTAGGTGCCGTCGATGGTGACGAGCGTGCCGCCGTAGATACCGGTCATGATGACCTTCTGCTGCTCCAGGCTGGCCGGTATCAGCACCACCGAGCGGATGCCCGCCCGCGCGGCCGCGGCGGCCACGGCGTTGGCCAGGTTGCCGGTGGAGGGGCAGGCGAGCACCTTGAAGCCCATCTCGGTGGCCGCCGCCAGTGCCACCGCGACCACCCGGTCCTTGAACGAGTGCGTCGGGTTGCCGCGCTCGTCCTTGATCCACAGACGGCGCAGGCCCAGCTCCGCGGCCAGGTTGTCCGCGCGCAGCAGCCGGGTCCAGCCAGGTTCGAGGCCGGGCGAGCCCGCGATGTCCGGCCTGACCGGCAGCAGGCTGGCGTACCGCCAGAGATTCGGCGGCCCGGATTCGAGGCTTTCCCTGGTCAGCCGCGGAAAGTCGTAGCTGACCTCAAGCGGGCCGAAACATTGCTCACAGGCGTAGTACGGCCCGAGCCCAGTGGTGTGCCCGCACTCGCGGCAGGCAAGATCGGTGGCGTATCCGAACGGTGTGCTCACGACGAGGCCCTCGCTTCCCCATCTTTCCCGCCGCCACTCTGGCCGCGGGCCGGACTTGGCACCAATCACGCGCTGGCCTCGTCATGCGGCCCAGGGAGGTCCGGGAAGTGAGAACCTCAGATCCCTACCTGTACCCGCTACCTGTACCCGCACCGTGGGGTTCCGGGGAGCTCGGCCCCCCGGGCTGGAATTGCTGCCCACGGCGCAGGTGACCAAAGGTCACCAAGCAGGCATGCGCGCTCGGTTGCCGGGGCTTCACAGGGCCGATCCCTCCACCCCTCTGGATGAGCGATATTCAGTTGTCCGGGGAGTATTTTACCCGGCCGACGGCCACGGCCCGTCAGGGCAACCCACCCCGCGGGCTACCCTGGGCGGCGATGAACCACCATCCCGGCCGGGTACTCGTGGCCTCGAATCGCGGGCCGGTCTCGTTCAGCCTCGACCATGACGGCACGCTGACCGCCCGCCGCGGTGGCGGCGGCCTGGTGTCCGGGCTGTCCGACGTAGGCCTGTCCGACCTGCTGTGGGTCTGCTCGGCGCTGAACGACGCCGACCGCACGGCGGCGCGGCAGGCACCGGACGGCCGGCTGGACCAGGCCGGGTACGACACTCCGGTCCCCGTCCAGATGCTGCCCATCCCGCCGGACACCTTCGATCTGGCCTACAACGCGGTCTCGAACTCGATCATCTGGTTTGTCCACCACCTGTTGTACGACACCCCGAACCAGCCGCGGTTCGGCGCGGAGTTCGCCCGCCAGTGGGCGGCCTACCAGGACTACAACGCCGCTTTCGCCGACGCGCTCGCCGCCGCGGCCAGCCCCAGCCCGGCCAGCCCCAGCCCGGCCAGTCCCGGCCCGGCGGGGACCGGCGTGCGGGTGATGGTGCAGGACTACCATCTGGCCCTGGTGCCCGGCATGCTGGCCCGGCGGTGCCCCGGCGTGAGGATCGCGCACTTCTCGCACACCCCTTGGGCGCCGCCGGAGTACTACCGCCTACTGCCCGAGGAGGCCGGACGGGCTCTGCTCGAAGGCATCCTCGGCGCGGACCACGCCGGCTTTCACAGCGAGCGGTGGGCCGACGCGTTCATCGACTGCTGCCGGGAGATCCTGGGCGCCGAGGTGGACCGGGACGCCGGGCTGGTCACCTATCAGGGGCACCGCTGCCGGGTCGGCGTCCACCCGCTGGGCGTGGACGCGGCCGAGCTACGCCGGCGGGCCGCAGAACCCGACGTGGAGGAGCACATCACGGCGCTGAGTAGGGCCACGAACGGCGCCAGGCTGATCGTCAGGATCGACCGGACCGAGCTGTCCAAGAACATCGTGCGCGGCCTCGCCGCCTACCGCGAGCTACTGTCGGAGCACCCCGAGCTGCACGGTCACGTCACGCATCTGGCCTGCGCCTACCCGTCCCGGTACGACCTGCCGCAGTACCGCGAGTACACGGCCAGCGTGGAGCAGATCGCCGGGGAGATCTCGGCGGAGTTCCGCAGGCCGGGCTGGGAGCCGCTGATCCTGCAGGTCAAGGACGACTACGCCCGCTCGCTGGCCGCCTACCGCCTGGCCGACGTGGTGGTGGTCAACCCCATCAGGGACGGGATGAACCTGGTCGCCAAGGAGTGCCCGGTCCTGTCGGACCGCGGCTGCGTGCTGATCCTGTCCCGGGAGACCGGCGCCTGCCCCGAGCTGGGCCGCGATGCCCTGGTCGTCAACCCCTACGACGTCAGCGCGACCGCCCGCGCCATGTACCAGGCGCTGGTCATGCCGCAGCCGGAGCGGGAACGGCGGTGCGCCGCGCTCGCCCGGACGGCGGGCGCGCGGCCGCCCGGGCAGTGGCTGGCCGATCAGCTTAACGCACTCGACTGACTCCAGCTACCTGGGCGAAAACGGGCAATGTACGCAGCCGGGCCGGTCCGCTGCCCGGCCTGGCAGGCCCGAACCGCTCAAGCGTCCGGGGTTCGTTCCCCGGGATCAGCCGGACGAACGGATCGCCGCCGCGCTCGCTTCGATCGCCGGGCGCGCAACCGCTTGACCAGGAGCGGGTCGAACTCCGCGGCTTCCGGCCGGTCGATCAGCTCGTTCAGGAGCTGGTAGTAGCGGGTGGCCGAGATGGCGAAGCGCTCCCGGATCTCGAGTTCTTTCGTGCCCTGATTGCGCCACACGCGGCGCTCGAAATCCAGGATCCGCAGGTCGCGCTCCTGCAGCGCCATGTCACCTCCAGCGGTCTCGCCTCCGGGCGTGACGCGAGGCCGCGCGCCAGATCCGGGCAAAAACCATGGTAGGTGGTCTATGCCTGAGGCCGAGGACGTCGTACGCTCACCCTTCGTGGCCTCCATTGACTGCCTGAGTTTCCTTACCGATTACGGCCTTGAGGACGGCTTCGTCGCCGCCTGCCACGGAGTGGTACGCCGGATCGCGCCCGGGGTTCCGGTGATCGACATCACGCATCTGGTCCCGCCGGGCGACGTACGGCGTGGCGCTGCCGTGCTGGCGCAGACGATTCCCTACCTGCCGCCGGCCGTGCACCTCGCGGTGGTCGACCCCGGCGTGGGCAGCGCGCGGCGCGGGGTGGCGATTCGCGCCGCCGAGGGAATCTTCGTGGGGCCCGACAATGGCCTGCTCTCCTGGGCGGTGGCGGCTTCGGGCGGGGCGGAAAAGGCGTATCAGCTCACCAACGGCGAGCTGTGGCTGCACCCGGTGGCGCCGACCTTCCACGGCCGGGACATCTTCGCCCCGGTGGCGGCCCATCTGGCCACGGGCGGGGAGCTCGCCATGGTCGGCGACGAGATCGACGCGGCCGACCTGGTGAGCCTGCCGGCGCCCACGAGCCGGGTGCAGGACGGCGAGGCCGAGGGCGAGGTGATGTCGGTAGACAGGTTCGGCAACGTGCAGCTCTCCATCGCCGCCTCTGAGGCCGGCCGGATGGGTATCGGCCTCGGCTCCAACGTCGTGGTCCGCTGCGGCCGCCGCCAGCTCACCTTGCCCTACCTGGAGACGTTCGCCGCGGTCGCCCCCGGCGAACTGGTGGCCTTCACCGACAGCGCGGGGCTGATCTCGCTCGCGGTCAACGCGGGTGACGCCGCGGAGCGGCTGGGCCTGCCCCCCGGCGCCCACGTCCGGCTGTCCGTAGCGGCCAGGTAGCCGCCGTCAGCCCGGCCTGATCCGGGCCGTATCCGATCCGCGCCGCTGAAGATCTACGAGACACGGCCTGGTAAGCACTGGCGGCGGGGTCTACCGGGCGCGGCCCAGCTGCTCCTTGCGGGTGGACGCGTAGATCGGCACGTACTCCTGGCCGGAGAGCTTCTGGATGGCCCGCATCACCTCGTCGGTGACCGCGCGGCGCGCTTTCGCGGCCGGTCCCTCCAGGACTTCCGGGCCGAAGGACAGCGGCTTGCCGATGGTGATCTGGATGCGGGCGGGCCGGGGGATCGTGTGCCCGGGGGGGAGCACATGATCGGTGTCCCCCATGGCGACCGGGATGACCGGCATGCCGGAGTTGATCGCGAGCCAGCCGACTCCGATCCGGCCCCGGTACAGCCGCCCGTCCGGCGACCTGGTGCCCTCCGGGTAGATGCCGAACAGCTCACCCCGGCGCAGCAGCTCCAGGGCGGCGTGGAGCGTGTCCTGCGCCGCCCGGGGCCCGGTCCGATCCACCGCGAGCTGCTTGGTGGCCCGCAGGTAGGCCCCGGCGATCCGGTGCATCAGCCTGGTGCCGGTGAAGTATTCGGACTTGGCGGCGAAGGTGACCGGCCGGTCCACCATCAGCGGCAGGTAGATCGAGTCGATGATGGACAGGTGGTTGGAGGCCAGGATGGCGCCGCCGGAGTCGGGTATGTGCTCCAGGCCGGTGACTTGCGGACGGCAGAAGGCCCGCAGGGCCGGCCCGGCCACGGTCCTCGAGACCGAATACTGCACGCCTCTTCCCTTCCGCCGCCGGCCGGCTCACGGCGGCAGGTCCAAGATAGCCTGCCGGACCGACCGCTCTGCCGCAGCGACGGGCCGCTCCGGGTCCAGGCAGGCGGCCGCGGCGCAGGCGGCGATGGCCAGCGGCAGGGCGAACGGCAGCGCCGAGGCGACCACCGTCACCCCGGAGTCCTCCGCGACCCAGCTCAGCACCGCGACCAGCCAGATGGCCGCCAGCGTGACGCGCAGCAGCGGACGCGCGGTCCAGGCGCGCGGCAGGGTTCTGACCGCGAACCAGGAGGGCCGCAGCAGGATGAGCCCGGCCAGGACGACCACCGGCGGCACGATCAGCGCGTAGTAGCCGACCGTCAGCGAGCCGACGTTCGAGTCGATCTTCCGCGACAGCGTGCTCGCGGCTCCGCCGTGCAGCACCTGGCCGGCGAAGCCGCCGATGTCGGAGTGGCCGGTGGCCGGGACAATGTAGTTGACCAGCGCGAACGCCACAACCAGCGCGACGCCGGCCAGCATGGCCGCGATGGCGCGCCGCGCGGTGATCCGCACGCCGGCCAGGCCCATCAGCACGATCAGGAAACCGGGAACCATGGCGAACGTGCCGCCGACCTTCGCGCCGAAACCGGGCCAGCCGGACACGACCACCAGCACGAGCGCCACGGTACCGGCTGTAAGGAGCGCGAGGCGCCGGGTGGCCCGGCCTGGCTGGTTCGTGCCTGGCTGGTTCGTGCCTGGCTGGCCCGTGCCTGGCCGGCCCGTGCCGTCCGCCGGGGCTGCCCCGACGGTCCGGCGTCCGCCCTGGCGCAGCACCATCATGCCCAGCCAGGCGGCGGCGAAGATGCCCGCGGCGGCGTAGATGACGACCGCGTTGTTGCCGATCCCGTAGAACCGCCCCCCCACCACGCCGATGGCGGACAGGCCGAACGGCGTGCCCATCTGCAGCCGGGACCCGGTGGCCACGTCAACCGCGATCACGGCCGCCGTCACCGCCGCCACCAGGCCGAGCGGGGCGAGCGGAGCACGGCGCCAGGGGCCGGCCAGGGCGACGGCCCCGATCAGCGCCGTCCAGGCCGCCGTCAGCCCGTACAGCCATATGGCCGGGTGCGGGAGCAGCCACCAGGACACCACGCTGGCCAGGTAGCTTGCGGCCGGGACGGCGATGGCAACCGTGCCGGCCAGCCGCCACCACGCGGCCCGCCGGCGTCGCCGCTCTGGCTGCGGTCCCCAGAGCAGCAGCCCGATGGCCGCGAACGCCGCCGCGTCGGCGATCCCGTAG
>DASZAD010000091.1:0-3962 GCA_035945415.1 Streptosporangiaceae bacterium | reverse complement strand
GAGAAACCTCGCCCGTCGCAAATGCGGTGACTGAGCCTAGCGCACTGGGCCTCACCCAGTAACCCATTAGTGACAAGGCCCGCCCGTTCGGCCGTTTCGCCCATCCCTGCTTCCGGGGCAGTCTGCCACTGACCATGTTCTAGATCGCCTCGGGGTGGCACCAGGCATACGGTCGGTCCGTGGAGCCCGCTCTCCTTAGTCTGGGGAATCTTCCGAGTGAGCACGCCATTGGTCCAGGTCAGTGAGTTCCGTGGGCACCCCACAAACAACAACAACAACAAGAGCGACCAAGACCCGTTACACACCACCTAACTAACCAGCAACCAAGCGAACGAGAGTTAAGAGCTGACGACGGTCGGGCCGCGCGCCAGTGCCCCGCCCGGTGGGGGCAGGGTCAACTGGCAGCTGGTTGGTCATAGCAGGCGCTCGGCGGAACCGACATCCGGCGGGGCCGGCCCATCTCCCGCAGAGCGCACCGGCGGGGGCGGGTCTTCTCCCGCAGAGCGCACCGGCGGGGGCGGGTCTTCTCCCGCAGAGCGCACCGGCGGGATTTGTTCTTCTCCCGCAGAGGGCACGGCAGCCACCAGCGGATGCGGTACGAACACCGACCCGTCGGGGCGGAGGAAGCGCAGGGTGTCGCCCACCCCCGGCCCCGGCTCCGGGCTGCCCTCGATGCTCCAGCCCCCCTCGTGCACCAGGGCGTGGTGGCGGTTGCAGAGCAGGGTCATGTTGGCAACGTTGGTCGGGCCACCGTTGGCCCAGTGGATGATGTGGTGGGCGTGCAGATGCCGGCTCCGCCCGCAGCCGGGGAACCGGCAGCCGCCGTCCCGGGCCTTGACGTAGGTGAGCAGCGAGGCGGGCAGATCGTGGTCCGAGCTGCCCACGCCGACCAGCCCGTGCTCGTCCCGGATGATCCAGCGCACCTTTCGGGCGCAGGCCAGCTTGCGCACCGTCTCGGCGGTGATCACCCCGCCGGCGGCCAGCTCGCCGGATCCCTCCCCGGTCACCAGCGCCCGGATGTCCACGTGCACGTTGACCGTGGCCCGCTCCTTGTCCCGGTCGTTGCCCAGCGCGGTCTCGGCCAGCTCGATCAAGGCGTTGGCCGCCTTGGTCTCGGCCGGGTCCCAGCTACCGGTCTCGGGGTTGGGGCCGTCCGTGCGGTCCTCGGCCCGCTTCAGGGCGGCCACCAGCGTGGCCCCGGCGTCGGGGGGCAGAAAGCCGGTGATCCGGTACCAGCCATCCGCCGTCGGGCTCCAGTGCAGCATCGGGCGGGGGGCCGGGTCGGCCTGCTGGGCTTCCAGCGACTCCTTGTGCTTGACCGCCCGCACCAGCTCCTTGGCCGGAGTTGACTCGGCCACCTCGGTGAAGAAGGCGTCGGTCTCCGGCGTGGCCAGCTTGGCGGCGGCCCCGGCCGCCTCGATCGGGATGTTGCCCTGGGCAAAGGACTTGGCCAGCTCCGGCAGGTCCTTCAGCCGCCGGGCCAGCCCGACCAGGTCGGAGGCCTGCGGGTAGGGCACGTTCAGCGTGGCCATCACCCAGCTGGTCAGGTCGGTGGCCCCGTCGGCCGAGAACGCCCCGGCCTCGGCGCAGGCGGCGATGGTGTCGACCATCCTGGCCTGGCCGGCGGTGACGATGGCCTGATCGGCGATCAGGCGCTGCCGGAACCCCGCCACCAATGCCTCCAACCCTTGCTCCATGACCCCTCCAGAAGCGAACTCCTGTACCGACACCACAACAGTACCGTACAGGTGTTCGCATGTCAAGTAGAAGAGGGCAGAACAGGGAACATTCCTTTAGGAATGTGGGGCGACGCATTCCTATTCATCGTGGGCTTGGCGCCCAACCGCCCGATCCGGTTCTGCGCAGTTTGCGTCGGGACCCCTACCATCAGCCCGTCCTATCCCGGAGTTACGCTCGTCGCCCGTCGCTGTGGCCAGCAGGTGGCCTTGTCGCCGTCAGCACGGCGGCGAAGGGCGCCCGGAACGCGGACATCGTCGCCCCGGCTGAGACAATTGCCGCGGGGCCAAGACCGCGCCCGCGGTGAGGGAGCGCGCGAGCGCCCACGCACGGCTCATGCCGCGAAGCTAGGTGGCCGTGAGTGGGCAGCCCGCGCCAGGCGGACGCTATCCGGACCCTGCCAGGATCACGAAGCGCTGCGACCCGCCGTCGCCTTCGACGTCCAGCGTGGCACCGCTCATTTCCTGCACCACATCCGAAGCCACGTAAACAGGCATCTGCTTCTCGGTCAGGACCTCATCGCCCTGCGCCGGCGCCTGGGCGAAGGCAATCGCCACCGCCGCGGAGCCATCGTCCGCGACGCTGTTATAGAAGCGAAGCCCGTAGGTCTCCGGGATATTGTTGGTGGTGCGAACTTCGGTCAGGAGGTTTGCCGCTCCCTTCGTAACCTCGATCATGGTCGGCTCCTTCCTCCCCACTCTTGTGCCGCCGGCTTCTCTCGCAGCGGGGAAACGGTTTGGGCACGAGCAGCGCGCCGGCCCTCTCGTACTCCTACCTGTTGGGTCTACCCAGTGAGGGGTGACGGAACCGCCTGAATGGTCGCGGTCGGTTCCCGGCGGTTAGGCGCACGCAGAACCTGTCCCCTACGGGCCGGCGGTGGAACCGCCGCGGACGAGGCGGTGATGAACGCCGATTTATCCGATCACCACACAGGTAACCGGTGGCAGCTTGTCCGCCGCCAGGCGCCAGATCGCCCCCTCGTCCTCCGACAGGAAGATGCTGCCGGCGGCCGTCCCGAAGGCCGCCAGGCCGGCGGATGAGGAGGCATCCAGGCTCAGGCTGTCGATGTTGGTGCCAAACCACTCCGGCAACCCCGCTCGGCAGCGTTGCAGACCGGAGCCATCGGGAGCTCCCCGGTAGAGCGCGCTGTAGCGGCCGCCCGGGCCCTCCGACGCTGAGACCAACACGTGATCGCCGGTGGTCGCCACACCTCGGCAGTAGTGGGCGTGGAGGCCCTCGGCCGAGATCGTCCACGAGGTGCCGTCGTCGTCGCTGACCGCCAGCCCCCCGGCGCAGGCGGCGTAGATGCGGCCCGGCACGAGGGGGTGCGCCATGACCCGGTGGACGTCGGCGTCGATCTCGATCGTCGGATGCCAGCTAGTGCCGCCGTCGGAGGAACGCAGCACCCCACCAACGTGAACGTTGATCAACACGGCGTGGTCGCCCTCGGTGATCGAGCGGGTATCGGGCGGACCACCCCAGGGCGTGTACCAACCCGCCCGGCCCTCGGCGGCATCGAAGCCGGCAACCGGGCGTAGCACGCCGTCCTCGAGCCGGAGCAGCCGGGCCTCAGCCGTGCCGACCAGCACACCGGCCCGGGTCTCGGCCACACAAGTGCCGCGCAGCCCCTCCAGGCCAGCCACGGGGCTCCAGTCCCCCTCGCTCCCGCCGTCACGAGGCGCCGCCCATAGCGTCTGCCCGTCGACCAGGGCAAAGAGCGCCCCGCCGCCCTGGGCGAGGGCGAGCGCGCTCACCCGATGACCGGCGAAGGCGGACACGGACCCCGGTTGCCCGCTTCCCTCTGGGTTGAGGATCCACAGCCCCTGCTCGGTGCCCACCGCAATGCCTGCCATCGCGCCTCCATTCTCACCGACCCCGGCGTGGTAGGCACTCCGCTTCACCAGCGGGCTCTGCAGCAGAGGTGGATCCCGGAAGGAGGAGGGCACGTGGACGAGCATGCGCTGCTGATCCCCCGGGCCGGGCCGACCGGGCTGATGCTGGCCGCCCAGCTGGCATTGGCCACGGATCGACATCGTCGTCGTCGAGCGGCGCGCCAGCCAGGAGCTTGACAGCTCCCGAGCCCGGGGCAATCATGCGCGAACGATCGAGGTGCTCGATCAGCGCGGCATCGCCGATCGCTTCCTTGCTCACGGTCAGGCGATACAGATTCGGGGCTTCGCCAGCTTGCCCCTGGACATCAGCGACTTCCCCACCCGGCACAACTA
>DASZAD010000090.1:0-13493 GCA_035945415.1 Streptosporangiaceae bacterium | reverse complement strand
CGGTCGCCGAAGGCACCGGCGATCACGGCTGTGAGTACATGACCGGCGGCCGGGTGGCCATCCTCGGGCCGGTCGGCAGGAACTTCGCCGCCGGCATGTCCGGCGGCGTCGCCTACCTGCTCGACCCCGACCCGGGCCGAGTGAACACCGGGCTGGCTGACCTGGAACCGCTCGATGACGTGGACGAGGAGTTCCTGCGCGGCCTGCTTGGCCGCCACCTGGCCGAGACGGGCTCCGCGGTCGCCGCTGGCCTGCTGCGCGACTGGGTGGCCGCGACCGCCCGGTTCGCCCGGGTCATGCCCAAGGACTACAAGCGGGTGCTCGCGGCGACCGGCGCGGCCGAGCGCGAGGGCCGCGACGTGAACCAGGCCGCCGTACTTTCCAGCGCGGAAGGCCACCCCACGCGGGCGGCGCACGGCTGACCGGGAGGACGCGATGGCTGATCCGAAGGGCTTCCTGACCACGCCGCGCGAGACCCCGCCGCGGCGGCCGGTCGACGTCAGAATCCGGGACTGGCGCGAGGTCTACACCGAGTTCCCCCCCGGCGCGCTGGAGCGGCAGGCCGGGCGGTGCATGGACTGCGGCATCCCGTTCTGCCACCGGGGCTGTCCGCTGGGCAACCTGATCCCCGAGTGGAACGATCTCATCTGGCGAGGTGACTGGCAGGAGGCGGCGCACCGGCTGCACGCCACCAACAACTTTCCCGAGTTCACCGGCCGCCTGTGCCCGGCGCCGTGCGAGTCCGCCTGCGTGCTCGGCATCGCGGCGCCGGATACCACGGGCGACCCGGTGACGATCAAGCAGGTCGAGGTGGAGATCATCGACCGGGCCTGGGCGGACGGCCGGGTGGGTCCGGTCGTTCCCGGTCCGGCCGCGCGGGCGGCCGGCCGCCGGGTGGCCGTGGTCGGCTCCGGCCCGGCCGGGCTGGCTGCCGCGCAGCCGCTCACCCGGGCGGGCCCCGCGGTCACCGTCTACGAGCGCGCCGGCCATCCCGGCGGCCTGCTGCGCTACGGCATCCCCGAGTTCAAGCTGGAGAAGCGGCACCTGGACCGGCGGCTCGCGCAGATGCGGGCCGAGGGAACCGAGTTCCGTTGCGGCGTGCGGGCCGGCCTCGACGTGACGCCGCACGAGCTGCGGGCCGGCGCGGACGCGATCGTGCTGGCCTGCGGTTCGACCGTGGCCCGCGACCTGCCGGTGCCAGGGCGCCACCTGGCGGGCATTCACCAGGCCATGGAGTACCTGCCGGCGTCCAACCGGGCGGTGGCGGGCGACACCGAGCCCGCGATCAGCGCCCGCGGACTGGACGTGGTGATCATCGGCGGTGGCGACACCGGTGCCGACTGCCTGGGCACCGCGCACCGGCAAGGCGCCCGCTCGGTCACCCAGCTCGAGATCATGCCCCGCCCGCCGGACGGGCGGCCCGCTCACCAGCCGTGGCCCACCTACCCGATGATCTACCGGGTGTCCAGCGCGCACGAGGAGGGCGGCGAGCGGGTCTACGCCGTCTCGACCCGGGAGCTCGCGGGTGACGGTTCGGGCCGGGTGTCAGGCGTGCGGCTGGTCGAGGTGGAATTTCGTGATGGCCGGTTCGAGCCGGTTCCGGATACTGAACGATGCCTGCCAGCCCAGCTGGTCCTGCTGGCGCTGGGCTTCACCGGGCCAGAACGCGGCCCCCTGCTCTCCGGGCTCGGTGTCGAGCTCGATCCGCGGGGCGTGGTCGCCCGGGGCGGTTCGTACGAGACCTCGGCACCCGGTGTGTTCGTAGCCGGTGACATGGGCCGCGGCCAGTCGCTCATCGTCTGGGCCATCGCCGAGGGCCGCAGCGCCGCCGCCGCCGTGGACCGCTACCTGACCGGAGAGACCAGCCTGCCGGTGGCGATCCCCCCGGACGCGGGACCGCTGGCCCTGCGCTGACGGTAGCTGGGCCTCGCTCGACCGGCCCGCCGCCCTGGAACGGGCACGTCTGGTCGATCGTGTCCCGACCCCACTGGGCCGATTGGCGAGCGCTGGCACCAGGCACGGCGCGAACGCCCAGGTTGGACGGCAAACTTAGTACGTTGGGGACGTGATCCGGTCGCTGACCGAGGATGAGACGCTGCGGCTGCGGACGCGGTCGCAGCAGCTCACCGGCCGGCGGGCGGCGGACGTCGCTGAAGTGGTGCGCCGGATGGGCGCTATGCAGGCGCAGAGCACCCGTGATGCCAGGCTGGCCGTGCGGCCGCGCGGCGATGGCATCGACGCGGCGGCTGTCCGGCGGGCCTGCAACGAAACCCGGTCGGTGGTGCGCACCTGGGCGATGCGCGGCACCCTGCAGATGCTGCCCGCCCGCGACGCGGGCTGGATCATCGACCTGTACCGCCCTCCCCCTGACGTGCTGAACGCCAGGCAGCGCGAGCTCGGCCTGACCGCGGAGCTGCTCGCCCGCGCGCTGCCGGCGATCACGGAGATCCTGTCCGAGCGCGGCCCGCTCACCCGGGCCACGCTGGTCAGCGCGCTGTCTGCTGAGGGCGTGGTGATCGACCCGAAGACCCAGGCGCCCGCGCACCTGATCGCCTACGCCGCCCGGCAAGGCCTGATCTGCCGCGGGCCCGACCTCGGCGACGACGAGCCCACCTACGTGCTGCTGACCGCCTGGGCCGGCGAGCAGGTTCCTATGGACCCTGACCAGGCGCTGCCCGAACTGGCCCGCCGCTACGTCGGCGCGCACGGCCCAGCGACCCCGGCGGACTTCGCCTACTGGTCGGGTCTGGCGCTCGGCCGTGCCCGCCGGGGCTTCCAGCTCATCGCGGACGAGTTGGAAGAGGTCGACGCGGCGGGCGAGCGGGCTTGGATGCTTCCCGTCGAGGAGTTGCCGGACGCCGCACCGTCGGTCCGGTTGCTGCCGCACTTCGACGAGTACCTGCTCGGCTACCGGAACCGGGACCTCGCCCTGCCACCCCGCTTCGCCCGCCGCGTCCAGGCCGGCGGCGGATGGATCCGAGCGGCGATGGTCGTGGACGGCCGGGTCATGGGCACATGGGCGCAACAACGCAAGGCCGGGCAGACGGTAGTCTTGGTCCAGCCATTCGAACGTCTCGACCTTGCCATCGTCTCCGGGCTGGAAGCCGAAGCCGACGACCTGGGCCGCTTTCAGGGCATCGCAACCAGGCTCCGTATCGAGCAAGGCTTGATGTCGGGCACGGACCATCTGCAAACCAGGTAGATTGGCGTGCGGATCTCCTGTAAAGTTTTCAAATAGAAGATAGAGCCCCGGTAAACCAATCGGCAGAGTTTACGGTCTCAAACACCGTGTAGTGTGGGTTCGAATCCCACCCGGGGCACATAGGATATTGTCGGTGCCAAGCGATACAGTAATTGAATGTACCCGCGTGACACCGTTGACCTCGCATTAATGCTGTCTGGCCTGGGCATCCTTGACTGGCAGAATGCCCAGATCTGCAATGTATCCGTCCGCGCTATCCGGCATTGGCGCAAGGGAGATCGGCGCTCCCTCGACAAGACGAACCGACCCCGATGGGAGGCACCCAAGTGTCTGCGCTGTCACCAGTGCCCGCTCGATGAGCCCGCCTATGCTTATCTGCTCGGGCTCTACCTGGGTGACGGCCATATCGTTCATGCGAAGTCCTACACTCTGTGGATCGCGTGCGCCAACAGCTGGCCAGGCTTACTGTGTGAGGCGCAGCAGGCAGTGAAGCGCGTCATGCCTTCGTCAAGCGTGTTTATGAGTTCGCAGCGCGGCGTCGCATGCACGTACGTTAAGAGTGTGTCCAAGCACTGGCCATGCCTGTTCCCACAGCATGGGCCAGGGAGGAAACACGAGCGCAAGATCGAGCTCGAACCGTGGCAGCAGGAAATCGTGACCAAGTACCCGGGTAATTTCGCCCGGGGCCTTATGCATTCCGATGGGTACCGCGGCATCAATCGGGTCCGCGGGCCACTGGCTGACGGTGACCGCTGGTATGAATATCCGCGTTATCCATTTGTCAACCACTCGACCGACATCTTGCGCCTCTGCGGTGAGACCCTGGATCAACTGGGTGTGGCCTGGCGCTTCTCCAAGCCCACCACGATCTCGGTAGCGCGCCGCCAGGCGGTGGCCCGTCTCGACGAATTCGTCGGACCGAAATACTGAAGTGAGCCCAAGATGGCGGATCTGCTTGATCAGGGTAGGCTCCTGGGGGTGAGCAATACGCCGTTCCGTGTGGTGATCGCCGAGGATGAGGCGCTGATCCGGCTTGACCTCAAGGAGATGCTCCAGGAAGAGGGCTACGAGGTGGCCGGCGAGGCCGGCGACGGCGAGACGGCGGTCAAGCTCGCGGTCGACCTCCGCCCGGACCTGGTGATCCTGGACGTCAAGATGCCGGTGCTCGACGGCCTGTCGGCCGCGGAGCAGATCGCCGCGCAGCGGCTCGCACCGGTGGTCATTCTAACCGCGTTCTCCCAGCGTGAGCTGGTGGATCGGGCGCGGGACGCGGGCGCCATGGCTTACCTGATCAAGCCGTTCACCAAGGCCGACCTCGTGCCCGCGATCGAGATGGCGGTCAGCCGGTTCCACGAGCTTCGCAGCCTGGAGTCCGAAGTCGGCAGCCTGCGCGACCGGCTGGAGGTGCGCAAGCTGCTCGACCGGGCCAAGGGGCTGCTGCAGGCGGAGCACGGGCTCAGCGAGCCCGAGGCGTTCCGCTGGATCCAGAAGACCTCGATGGACCGGCGGGTCAGCATGCGTGAGGTCGCCCAAGCCGTGCTGGACCGGTCGATGATCGCACAGGCTCCTGGTGACGAATGACATCACCACCGGGCACACCGCCGGGGTGATCTTCTACGGCCAGAACATCTCCAGCGAAGCCCAGATCGCCATCTTGAGGATCCGGGGCGGCCGGCCCGTGGTTAAGCTCAGGCGGAACACGTCGGCGTCGTCGGAGGGGATCCATGCGACGCCGCCCAGGTCCGGGTAGAAGGCTCTGGCGATCTCCGGTGCACCGGGTTCGTTGGGTGTTCGCGATCGCGGAGCGCCCAACGCCCCAACATAGATGCCCGGCGTCGGACGGGCTCCGCCAGCCTGAGCAGGACCTGGGTACGCTCGTGTCCGACGTCCGAGCCTATCTCGGACTGAGAGACGACGTCTGGACGGACGAGTGACGCGGACGCGAGGTGCTGGGTATGCGGCGGCTGCGGCCAAGCAGCGAGGCGGAGATGGTCGCGCTGTTCCTGCGCACTGAGCTGCCTGCCGCCCGGTTCCGGGACAAGCTCCAGGCACTGCTGGACCAGGCCGGCCTGCCCGAGCGCCTTATCACCGCCCCCAACCTCGACGACCCCGCCGAGAACCGGGCCCGCGAGCAACTGCTGACCGAGCATCGCGAATATGGCATCCGCGCCGGTCTGTTCGACGGCTTCCCGCATGATGTCTGCTGGGAGTGGATGGCCATCACCCCAGCCGAGCTGGCAACGGTCCGGTATATCGACTACGACTACTGGGTCGAACTGTCGGGCGGCAGCCGCCTGGCGACTGACGCCGCCCCCCGCATCCGCGCGGGCGTGGCCCCTTTCGGGGTGAGCAGCGACTGGGCGCTAGGCATGGCCCAGGCGTTCGCCGACGGAGCAAGGTTCCCGCCGCTGATCCTGGTCACCACCGGGCCCGGCGGCGATCTGGTGGTGCTGGAGGGCCACGTCCGCCTGACCGCGTACATGCTGCGCCCGGACCGGTTGCCGCCGGAGCTGGAGGTGCTGATCGGCTCGTCGCCGGGCGCGGCTGGCTGGGGTGGCCTGTAGCAGCCGGCTCATCAAGACACAGCTTCCCCGACTGGGATGCCGCTACAAGATCACTCTCGCTGTCTGGAGGGCGGATAGAAGATCATAGGCGTGTCGGGGTGGCGCGGGCTGTCGTTGATCGGGTAGCTGGGACTGGGGGCCGTGCGGCTGGCGGACCGGGCCGGCCGCGCGGCCAGTACAGGTAAGCCGTGGTCGATCAGTGCGGCTAATCGACGCCCGTTTCATCCGCCCTCCGGTGCCCTCGGGGCGGGCCTTTCGCGGAGCAGGCAGGTCAGCCGTGCGGTGCAGATCCGGCGCCCGGACTCGTCCGTGATGACCACCTCGTAGGTCGCTACCGTCCGGCCGCCGTGCAGCAGCGTGGCGACGCCGGTCACCACCCCATCCCGGACGCCGTTGTGGTGGGTCGCGTTGATCTCGATGCCCATCGTCATCCGGTCCAGCCCGGCGTGCAGGGCCGCGCCCAGCGAGCCGAGCGTCTCGGCCAGCACGCAGGACGCGCCGCCGTGCAGCAGGCCGTAGGGCTGGGTGTTGCCGGTGACGGGCATCGTCCCCACCACCCGCTCCGGCGCGGCGGTCACGATCTCGATCCCCATCCGTTCGACCAGGGTGCTGCGCGCCTGCGAGCGAAACACCTCGTTCATCGCTCGCATGTCCTCTGATCCCACCGGCTGATCCACCGGACCTCCAGTCCCGCCACGCAACGTACAGGCAGCCTAGAGTCATAGGATTTCATCGTGGCGACGAAGGACACTCCCCAGGCATCCGCGCAGGCAGCGGGCACTGACACCAGCACCGGCAAGGGCGGCAAGCGGGATCTGCTGGTGCTGATCGACGGGCACTCGCTCGCCTACCGGGCGTTCTTCGCGTTGCCGGCCGAGAACTTCTCCACCACCACCGGCCAGCCGACCAACGCGGTGTACGGGTTCACCGCGATGCTCATCAACGTGCTGCGGGACGAGCGGCCCTCCCACATCGCGGTGGCGTTCGACCGCGGCGAGCCGACGTTCAGGCACGAGCAGTTCGTGGACTACAAGGCGAACCGGCGCGAGACGCCCGCCGACTTCCGCAGCCAGCTCAGCCTGATCTTCGAGGTGCTGGACGTGCTGGGCGTCAAGCGGCTGTCCAAGGCCGGCTTCGAGGCCGACGACGTCATCGCGACGCTGGCCCGGGAGGCTACCGAGCAGGACATGGACGTGCTGATCGTCAGCGGCGACCGTGACGTGCTGCAGCTGGTCAGCGACCATGTGACCGTGCTGATGACCCGGCGCGGCATCAGTGACATGACGCGGTTCGACCCGGCCGCCGTTACGGAAAAATACGGGCTGACCCCAGCCCAGTACCCGGACTTCGCCGCCGTACGGGGGGACCCCAGCGACAACCTGCCGAACATCCCCGGCGTGGGCGAGAAGACGGCGACCAGGTGGATCGCGGACTTCGGCTCGCTGGACCAGCTCGTGGACCGGATCGACGAGGTCAAGGGCAAGGCGGGCGACGCGCTGCGCGAGCACCTGGGCAGCGTGCTGCGCAACCGGCAGCTCACCGAGCTGGCCAAGGACGTGCCGCTTGACTGCGGGCCGATGGATCTGCTGCCGGTCCCGTGGGACCGCAACGCGATCCACCAGCTCTTCGACACCCTGCAGTTCCGGGTCCTGCGCGAGCGGCTGGTCGAGACGCTGCCGAACGGGATCGGGGCCGCGGCGGTGCAGGCGGGGCGGGGCACCAGCGAGCCGCAGGAGGGCTTCGAGATCGACGTGGCCCTGCCCGGCCCGGATGAGGTGGCGGCCTGGCTGGCCGGGCACGCGGCGGGCTCGCAGCGCTCGGGCCTGGCCATGAACGGGAGCTGGGGGCGCGGCACCGGCACGCTGACCGGCCTGGCCATCGCCGCGCCGGACGGGGAGTGCGCGTTCTTCGACCCGGCCGGGCTGGGCGAGGACGACGAACGGGCGCTGGCCGCCTGGCTGGCCGGCCCGGACAAGCCCAAGGCGCTGCACGACGCCAAGGGCCCGATGCACGCGCTCGCCGCGCACGGCTGGTCGCTGGCCGGCCTGACCAGCGACACCGCTCTGGCCGCCTACCTCGCCCTGCCCGGCCAGCGTTCCTTCGACTTGGGCGACCTGGTGCTGCGCTACCTGGGCCGGGAGTTGCGCGACGAGGCCGCCCCCGGCCAGCTCAGCCTGGAGGGAATCGGCGAGGAGCAGAGCGAGCCGAGCGTGGCGGAGGCGACCGCGCTGCGCGCCCGGGCCACGGCGGAGCTGGCCGACGCGCTGGATGAGGACCTGGAAAGCCGCGGCGCGGCCACGCTGCTGCGCGAGGTGGAGCTGCCGCTGGCCGCGGTCCTGGTGCAGATGGAGCGCACCGGGATCGCCGCCGACACCGATCACTTCGCCGCGATGTCGGCCACGCTGGGCGGCGAGGTGAAGGGCGCGGAGCAGGCCGCCTACGCGGCGGTCGGCCGGGAGTTCAACCTCGGCTCGCCCAAGCAGCTCCAGGAGGTGCTGTTCAACGAGCTCAAGCTGCCCAAGACCAAGCGGATCAAGACCGGGTACACCACCGACTCCGAGGCGCTGACCTGGCTGCTGGTCCAGACCGGGCACCCGGTGCTGGAGCACCTGCTGCGGCACAGGGACGTGGCCAGGCTCAAGAGCATCGTGGACTCGCTGATCCCGATGGCGGGCGAGGACGGGCGCATCCACACCACCTACAACCAGACGATCGCCGCCACCGGCAGGCTCTCCTCCGTCGATCCGAACCTGCAGAACATCCCGATCCGCACCGAGGAAGGCCGCCGGATCCGGCGGGGGTTCGTGGTGGGCCAGGGGTATGAGTGCTTGCTGACCGCCGACTACAGCCAGATCGAGCTGCGCATCATGGCTCACCTGTCCGGCGACGCGGCGCTGGCGGCGGCGTTCGGGTCCGGGCACGACTTCCACGCCACCACCGCCTCCCGGGTGTTCGGCGTGCCGCCGCGGGACGTGACCGTCGAGCAGCGCAGCAAGATCAAGGCGATGAACTACGGACTCGCCTACGGTCTGTCCGCCTACGGGCTGTCACAGCAGCTCCGGATCACCCCCGACGAGGCCAGGGGGCTGATGGAGGAGTACTTCGAGGAGTTCGGCGGGGTCCGGGACTACCTGCAGGAAGTCGTGGCCAGGGCGCGCCGGGACGGCTATACGCAGACCATCCTGGGCCGCCGCCGCTACCTGCCCGACCTGCTGTCAGACAACCGGCAACGCCGGGAGATGGCCGAGCGGATGGCGCTGAACGCACCCATCCAGGGCTCGGCCGCCGACATCATCAAGGTCGCCATGCTGGCCGTGGACTCCCGGCTGGCCGGGGGCGGGCTCGGCTCCCGGATGCTGCTCCAGGTGCACGACGAGCTGATCTTCGAGGTGGCGCCGGGCGAGCTCGACACGCTGTCCGGGCTGGTCCGCGACGCCATGTGCGGCGCGTTCGAGATGACGATCCCGCTGGAAGTGTCCCTGGGCACCGGCCTGAGCTGGGCCGAGGCCGGCCATTAGGCCCCCGCCCGCCCCGGGCCGGCCCAGGCGTCACTATGTCCTGTCTGTCCCGCCGATTGACCCCACCTGCTTTACTCTCATATGCTGATCGCTGCGCTGTGTCCTTTGCGTCCGCCGCGGTTGCTGATGCCCTTCGGCGGTCACCGGGCAGGTTGCGGCTGGTCATGCTGGCTGGACCGTCCAGAAACCCTGGCTTCGCGAGGCTTAGGCTTTCGCGGCCGGATGCGGGAGCGCGGCGCTCCCACTGAACCCTGTCCGCATCCGGAGCCTACCCACACATGACGAGCAGCACCGAGGTAACCTCGACCCCCAAGGTAGCGGTCAACGACATCGGGTCCGAGGAAGCCTTCCTCGCCGCGATCGACGAGACCATCAAGTATTTCAATGACGGTGACATCGTTGAAGGCACCATCGTCAAAGTCGACCGGGACGAGGTCTTGCTCGACATCGGGTACAAGACCGAGGGCGTCATCCCGTCCCGCGAGCTGTCGATCAAGCACGACGTCGATCCGCACGAGGTGGTCAAGCCCGGCGAGCATATCGAGGCCCTGGTCCTCCAGAAGGAGGACAAGGAGGGCCGGCTGATCCTGTCCAAGAAGCGCGCCCAGTACGAGCGCGCCTGGGGCACGATCGAGAAGATCAAGGAAGAGGACGGCGTGGTCACCGGCACGGTGATCGAGGTCGTCAAAGGCGGCCTGATCCTGGACATCGGGCTGCGCGGCTTCCTGCCGGCCTCGCTGGTGGAGATGCGCCGGGTCCGCGACCTGCAGCCGTACGTGGGCCGGGAGATCGAAGCCAAGATCATCGAGCTGGACAAGAACCGCAACAACGTGGTGCTGTCGCGGCGGGCCTGGCTGGAGCAGACCCAGTCCGAGGTGCGGCACAACTTCCTCAACACGCTGCAGAAGGGCCAGATCCGCAAGGGTGTGGTCTCGTCGATCGTCAACTTCGGCGCGTTCGTGGACCTGGGCGGCGTGGACGGCCTGGTGCACGTGTCCGAGCTGTCCTGGAAGCACATCGACCACCCGGGCGAGGTCGTCGAGGTGGGCCAGGAGGTCACGGTCGAGGTGCTGGATGTGGACATGGACCGCGAGCGCGTCTCGCTGTCGCTGAAGTCCACCCAGGAAGACCCCTGGCAGCAGTTCGCCCGCACCCACCAGATCGGCCAGGTGGTGCCGGGCCGGGTCACCAAGCTGGTGCCGTTCGGCGCGTTCGTGCGGGTCGAGGAAGGCATCGAGGGCCTGGTGCACATCTCCGAGCTGGCCGACCGGCACGTGGAGATCCCCGAGCAGGTGGTGCAGGTCGGGGACGAGATCTTCGTCAAGATCATCGACATCGACCTGGACCGGCGGCGGATCAGCCTGTCGCTCAAGCAGGCCAACGAGGGCACGATCGGCGAGGCGGTCGGCGACGACTTCGACCCCACGCTGTATGGCATGCCGGCCACCTACGACGAGCACGGTGAGTACGTCTATCCGGAGGGCTTCGACCCGGAGACCGGCGAGTGGCTGGAAGGCTACGACCAGCAGCGCGAGGAGTGGGAGCGGCAGTACGCCCAGGCTCGGTCGCGGTTCGAGGCGCACCGGCGCCAGGTGGAGGAATCGCGCCGGACCAGCGGCGATGAGGGCGACGGCGCCGGCGAGGCGGCCGGCCAGCCGCCGTCCGGCTCCGGCGACGACGGTGCCGCCACCGGCGCGCTGGCCTCGGACGAGGCGCTGGCCGCGCTGCGCGACAAGCTGTCCGGCAACCAGGACTGACCCCTCCCGCGTCCTTGCTGAGGGTCGGGCTCACCGGCGGGATCGCGTCCGGTAAGAGCGAGGTCTCGGGCCGGCTGGCGGCCCTGGGCGCGGTGGTCATCGATGCCGACGTCGTGGCCCGCGAGGTGGTCGCTCCCGGCACGCCCGGACTGGCTGAGGTGGTCGCGGCGTTCGGGTCCGGGGTGCTCGCCGCTGACGGCGCCCTGGACCGGACCAGGCTGGGCGAGATCGTGTTCGCCGATCCTGGCCTGCTCGGCAAGCTGAACGCGATCGTTCATCCGCTGGTGCAGGTACGCAGCGGCGAACTCGAACGGGCCGCGCCACCCGGCGCCATTGTGATCCATGACGTGCCGCTCCTGGCCGAGAACGACCTGGCCGGACGCTACGACGTGGTGGTCGTGGTGGATGTGCCGCCGGAGGTCCAGCTGGACCGGCTGACCCGGCTGCGCGGGATGCCGCCCGAGCAGGCCCGCGCCCGGATGGCCGCGCAGGCCAGCCGGGAGAAGCGGCTGGCCGTCGCCGACCTCGTGGTGGACAACTCGGGTTCGCTGGCCGGCCTGGACCGCCAGGTGAGCGACGTGTGGGCCGAACTCGTCCGCCGCCAGCGTCATCCCGCGAGCTAGATCGTTGACCGGGGAATCTGGGCGGCTCAGTGGTCATACGCAGTCAGGGATCGCTCGACCGGCGCGCCGATTTGCCAGTTGAACCAGATCACTGCGTTGAGCGCGAGCAGCCGCTGCACGATCCGGGCCCACAGCCCGGCGGGGGGCCCGGCCACCGTGGCGTTCGAGCCCGAGCTGGTTCTTGAAGTCGGTGCCACACGGCAGGACTATTCCGCCGGCTTCCATCAGAGGTAGAGATCGTCAACGTCCGGCATCCTCTGGCTGGTCAGCGGGTGCCTGTGGTGTCTGGTTATCGCTCGAAGATCACCTCCTCGCACCGCGGCCGCCGGTGCCTGGTCTATGTGCGGCAGAGCACGCTCGCCCAGACCCGGGCGAACACCGAGAACCTAGAGCGGCAGTATGAGCTGGCCGCGCCTGCCGAGCTGACCCCGGCGTTGCCGCCCACGCAGTGCGCCCGTGAGGCTGCCGGTCGCTGCAGAGCTGCTCGTGATCGTCCGCAGTGACTGTCCTGGCGGATGTCTGGAAGAATTGTGTTCTGTCAGGATTAACCTGGCCTGGGTGCCGCGGGGCGACGGGGATTTAGCTGTGGTGGCTGGCGTGGAGTTCAGGCTCCTTGGTCCCTTTGAAGTGCGCCGGAGCGCGGCGGTGGTGTCCGTCCCGGCGGGCAGGCAGCGGGCGCTGCTCGCGGCGCTGCTGCTGAACGCCGGCCGGGTGGTTCCCAACGATGCGCTGATCGAGGTGCTGTGGGGACACTTGCCGCCAGCCACGGCGCGGGCCAGCCTGCACAACCATGTGAAGCGGCTGCGGACGACCCTGGCGGCGGCGGGCCAGCATCCCATCCGCACGCACACCCAGGGTTACCTGATCAAGATCGAGCCCGGAGCGCTGGATGTGACCAGGTTCGAGGCGCTACTGGTCGCCGCCCGCGCGGCCGCCCGGGATGGCTTGTGGGACCGGGCAGCCGGCCAGGCGCGGGCGGCACTGGCGCTGTGGCGGGGCGAGCCGCTGGCCGACGCCGGATCGGAGGTACTGGCCCTGCGCGAGACCCCGCGGCTAGCCGAGATGCGGCTGCAGGCACTCGAGGTGGGGATCGAAGCGGAACTGCGGCTGGGCCAGCATGCCAAGGTGATCGCGGAGCTGCTGCAGCTCGTGGCCGGGCACCCGCTGCGAGAACGACTGCGTGAGCTGCTGATGCTGGCCTTCTACTATGCCGGCCGTCGGGGCGAGGCGCTGGCCGCCTATCAGGAGGCCCGTCAGGTGCTGGTGGAGGAGCTGGCTGTCGAGCCGGGGCCGGGGTTGCGGGAGCTGCATCACCGGATGCTGACCGGCGACGCTGACCTGGCCGTCCCTGTGCCGGCCCCGGCCGCGCTGGCCACACCGCGGCTGTTGCCGGCCCTGGTGCCGCATTTCGTCGGCCGGGCCGGTGATCTGGCAAGACTGGCCGCGTTGCTGGCCGGGCCCGGGCAGAACGCGCCGGGCCCGGCTGTGATCGGGGGAACGGCCGGGGTCGGCAAGACCGCGCTCGCCCTGCGCTGGGCACACGGGGCGACGGGGCGGTTCCCTGACGGGCAGCTCTATGTGAACCTGCGCGGCTATGATCCGGGGCAGCCGATGCCCGCCGCCGATGCGCTGGCGGGGTTTCTGCGGACGGTGGGGCTGCCCGGCCGTGACATTCCGGCTGCGGAGGAGGAACGGGCGGCTGTGTACCGGAGCCTGCTGGCCGGGCGGCGCGTGCTGGTGGTGCTCGACAACGCCGGGTCGGCCGAGCAGGTACGTCCGCTGCTGCCCGGGTCCCCCACCTGTGCTGTGTTGGTGACCAGCCGCGATTC
>DASZAD010000089.1:0-5949 GCA_035945415.1 Streptosporangiaceae bacterium | reverse complement strand
GTGGCGCCGTTGCGGACCAGCCGCGGTGTGAGCCCCTCCTCGCCCGCGGTCTCCTTGACCAGCACCTGGTCGCGGACGGCGTCCTGGGCCGGCCGCACCCCGCCGGCCACCTTCACGCCCACCCGGCGGCCGGTGGCCCCGGCGAAGTCCCGGGCGGCGGCCAGCATCACGTGGGCGGCCACCGGGGTGGCGGCGGGCGTCACCTTGCCGGTGGAGGTCTTGATGAAGTCGGCTCCGGCCAGCATGGCCAGCCAGGAGGCGCGGGCGACGTTGTCCAGCGTGGCCAGCTCGCCGGTCTCGAGGATCACCTTGAGGTGCGCCCGCCCGCAGGCCTCGCGCACCGCGCGGACCTCCTCGTAGACCTGCCCGTACCGGCCGGCCAGGAAAGCCCCCCGGTCGATGACCATGTCCACCTCGTCCGCGCCCGCCGTGACCGCGTCCGCCACGTCGGCCAGCTTCACCGTGAGCGACGCGCGCCCGGAGGGGAACGCGGTGGCGACCGAGGCCACCGCGATCTGGGTACCCGCCACCCCGGCGCGTGCCTCGCGGACCAGGTCCGGGTAGACGCAGACCGCGGCGACCGGCGGCACCCCGGGGTCCTCCGGGTCCGGATGACGGGCCTTCACGCACAGGTCGCGAATCCTGCCGGGCGTGTCGGCGCCCTCCAGCGTCGTCAGGTCCACCATGCGGATCGCCATCGTGAGCGCTTGCAGCTTGGCGTCGCGCTTGATGGACCGGGTCGCCAGGCTGGCTGTCCGCTCGGCCGTGGCCACCTGGTCCACGCCGGGCAGGCCAAGCAGCACCTGGCGCAGCACGGCGTCGGAGATCTCGGCCCCCACCGCACCGGCCAGCCACTGCCGGTGCGCGACCGTTCCCGCTGCCCAGGAATCAACTGCCACGAATTGAAGTTACCTCGCCGGGGGAATGGGCCGCACCACGGAGCCGGTGGTCGCCCTGGCGATGGCGTAGCCCGGCTTGACCAGCGTGTTGATGATGTGCAGGCGCTGGTCGAAGTGGGCGAACGCGCTCTTCATCGCGTTGATCGTCAGCCACTCGAAGTCGGACCAGCCATAGCCGAACGCCTCGGCCAGGGCGCGGAACTCCGAGGACAGGGTGACCGCGCTCATCAGCCGGTTGTCGGTGTTGACGGTGACGCGGAAGGAGAGCTGGCGCAGCAGCCCGATCGGGTGCTCGGCGATCGACGGCGCGGCGCCGGTCTGCACGTTGGAGGTCGGGCACAGCTCCAACGGGATGCGCCGGTCGCGAACGTAGCTGGCCAGCCGGCCCAGCGTCACGTTGCCATCGGACGAGACGTGGATGTCATCGACGATCCTGACCCCGTGGCCGAGCCGCTCGGCCCCGCACCACTGCAGCGCCTCCCAGATCGACGGCAGCCCGAAGCCCTCCCCCGCGTGAATCGTGATGTGGAAGTTCTCCCGCGCCACGTACTGGAAGGAGTCCAGGTGCCGGGTGGGCGGGCTGCCGGCCTCCGCCCCGGCGATGTCGAACCCGACCACCCCCTCGTCCCGGTGGCGCACCGCCAGCTCGGCGATCTCCAGCGAGCGCGCGGCCGTGCGCATGGCGGTAAGCAGCGCGTAGACGGTGATCCCCCGGCCCTCGCTGCCCCGCCGGAACCCTTCGAGCACGGCCGCGACCACCTGGTCGAGGCTGAGCCCGCCGGCCACGTGCAGCTCGGGGGCGAACCGCACCTCGGCGTAGACCACGCCGTCGGCGGCCAGGTCCTCCGCGGCCTCGGCGGCCACCCGGACCAGGGCCTCGCGGGTCTGCATGACCGCGACCGTGTGCTGGAACGCGTCCAGGTAGTACTTGAGGTGGCCGCGGCGGGCGCCGCGGGTCAGCCAGGCGGCCACCTCGCCGGGGTCGGACGAGGGCAGCTTGTCGTAGCCGATCTCGCGGGCCAGCTCGACCACCGTCGCCGGGCGCAGGCCGCCGTCGAGGTGGTCGTGCAGCAGCACCTTGGGCACGGCCCGGATCTCGTCGAGGGTGAGCGGCACCCGTCCATTATCAGGGCCCCAGGCACGGTCAGGGGCCGATGCGCTCCAGAACGAGCGGCCGGACCTCCGGCGGGCGCGGCCCGATGCTGATCGCTCCGGCCAGCGCCTCGCGGGCGGCGTCGATCCGGTGCGGGTCGCTGGTCCGCAGCTCGATCACCGGCTGCCCGCGCCGCACCTGCTCGCCCGGCTTGACCAGGCAGTAGAGACCCGCGGCCGGGTCGACCGGGTCCTCCTTGCGCGAGCGGCCCGCGCCCAGCCGCCAGGCGGCGACGCCGGCCGCCCGCGCCTCCAGGGCCTGGATCCAGCCATCCTCGGCCGCCAGCACCGCTTCGGAGCATCCGGCGCGCGGCAGCGACGCGTCCAGGTCGCCGCCCTGGGCGGCCACCATCTCCCGGAACTTGTCCCGGGCCAGGCCGCTGGCCAGCGCCGTGGCGGGATCAACCGTGGTCCGGCCGGCCAGGCCGGCCAGCGCCAGCATCTCGACAGCCAGCGCCAGGGTCACCTCCACCAGGTCCGGCGGCCCGTCGCCGTCCAGCGTGGCGAGCGCCTCCTCGACCTCGACCGCGTTGCCGACGGCCCGGCCGAGCGGGGCATCCATGCGGGTGAGCAGGGCCGAGGTGCGCACGCCGTGCTCGGTGCCGAGTGTCACCATCGTCTCCGCCAGCTCCCGCGCGGCGCCCGGATCCCGCATGAACGCGCCGCTGCCCACCTTCACGTCGAGCACCAGCGCCGCGGTGCCCTCGGCGATCTTCTTGGACATGATGGAGCTGGCGATCAGCGGGATCGACTCGACCGTGCCGGTGACGTCGCGCAGCGCGTACAGCTTGCGGTCGGCCGGGGCCAGCCCGGGACCAGCGGCGCTGATCACACAGCCCACCGTGCGCAGCAGCGCGACCATCTCCGGCGGCGGCAGGCTGGCCCGCCAGCCGGGGATGGACTCCAGCTTGTCCAGCGTGCCGCCGGTGTGGCCGAGACCGCGGCCCGACAGCTGCGGGACGGCCGCACCGCACGCGGCCACCAGCGGGACCAGGACCAGCGAGACCTTGTCGCCGACCCCGCCGGTGGAGTGCTTGTCCACGGTGGGCCGCGGCACGGAGCCGAGATCCAGCCGCTGGCCGGAGTCGATCATGGCCGCGGTCCACGCGCGCAGCTCGGCCGCGTCAAGCCCGCGGAAGTAGACGGCCATGAGCAGCGCGGACATCTGCTCGTCCGGTATCTCGCCGCGGGCGTAGGCGGCGATCAGCCAGCGGATGCCGGCTTCGGCCAGCCGCCGGCCGTCCCGCTTGGCCACGATGAGGTCGATGGCCTCAGGCATGGTCGCGCCGGGTGGTGAGGTCACCGGGGGTGAAGGCGGACGGGAGCAGGCCGGCCAGCGGCCGGGGCCCGTCCGCGGTGTCGACCAGCAGCCCAGTGCCGCCTGCTTCGAGGAGGAGCTGGCGGCAGCGCCCGCAGGGCAGCAGCGCGGCGCCGTCCGCGGCCACCACGCTGACCGCGACCAGGGTGCCGCCGCCGGTGGCGTGCAAGGCGGACACCAGCCCGCACTCGGCGCACAGGGTGAGCCCGTAGGAGGCGTTCTCCACGTTGCAGCCGGTGATCACCCGGCCGTCCGCCGTCAGGCCAGCGGCCCCCACCCGCAGCCTGGAGTACGGCGCGTAGGCCCGGCCGGCGGCCTCGGTGGCGCGAGCCCGCAACCCGGCCCAGTCCGGCGGGTCCTGATGCGGTCCAGTCATCAGGCAGTCATCCTAACGGCAGGGAGCATCCTGACCAGCCTGCCAGGCCCGCTCCTCAACGCACCGCCGCTACTTCTGGCACCGCCCTCGTCACACAACACCCAGCCTCCGGTTGCGATTTGGCAACGGCGCGTGCGATCGCTGGCGCCAACCTTCCCCGAATAGCTGGCCAGGTCTAACCTGCGAACATCCCGAAACGGGGTGTCTGGATGAACCAGGTGCCTGGGTATTGGAGGTAATGCGTGAGAGCGATAGCCAAGACGGCCGCCGTCCTGGGCGCGCTGGCCGTGGTGGTGGCCGGCTGCGCGAAGCCCGGCACCACAACCAGCACCACCCAGGCCAAGTTCCTCGGGTGCATGGTCACCGATATCGGCGGCATTCACGACAAGTCGTTCAACCAGTCCTCGTGGGCCGGCATGCAGGCCGCCCAGGCCGCCGAGCCGAGCAAGATCCGGGTGGAGTACCTGCCGTCCACGTCATCCGCGGACTACGCCAAGAACATCTCCGCGTTCGAGGCGCGCAAGTGCGGGATCATCGTCACCGTCGGCTTCCTGATGGGCGCCGCGACCGAGACGGCGGCCAAGGCCTCCCCGAAGCAGAAGTTCGCGGCGGTGGACTGCTCGTACGCGTCAACCTGCCTGCCCAAGCCGGTGCTCCCGAACGTCTACCAGCTCACCTTCAACACCGTGCAGGACGCCTACCTCGGCGGGTACCTGGCGGCCGGCATGACCAAGACGGGCAAGGTGGCCACCTACGGCGGTGCGCAGTTCGGCACCGTCACGATCTACATGGATGGCTTCTGGGACGGCGTGCAGTACTACAACCAGCAGCATCACACGCACGTCCAGGTACTCGGCTGGAGCGAGCCGACCCAGAAGGGGATCTTCGTCGGCGGCTCCAACCCGTTCGGTGACCAGGGCGCGGGCGCGCGCATCGCCAACACGTTCATCAGCGCCGGCGCGGACATCATCTTCCCGGTGGCCGGAGGTGACGGCCTGGGGACCGCGGCCGCCATCAAGACCGCCAACGCCGGCGGTAAGCACGTGTACATGTACTGGGTCGACACCGATGGCTGCTTCAGTGCCGCGCAGTATTGCCCGTACTTCATCACCAGCGTGGAGAAGGGCCTCGCCATCGCCGTTCGGGGCGCCGTGGTGAACGCGGCCAACGGGCACTTCCACGGCGGCAGCTATGTCGGCACGCTGGCCAACGGCGGCGCGGTGCTCGCCCCGTTCCACCCGCCGTGGGACACCACGGTACCGGCCAGCCTGCAGAACGAGCTAAAGGTCATCGGCGGGCAGATCGCGACCGGCAAGATAGTCCCGGCCACGAAGTCCCCGGTTTAGCCGAAGCCACGAAGTACGGTGTCACCGGTCAGCGGCCTGGACGGACGGGCCGCTGACCGGAAGGGGAGGAGGCGCGGGTGAAGCTTGAGCTGCGCGGGATCACCAAGCGCTTCGGCAGCCTCGTGGCCAACGACCATATTGACCTGACCGTCGAGCCGGGTGAGATCCACGCGCTGCTGGGCGAGAACGGCGCGGGCAAGAGCACGCTGATGAACGTCCTCTACGGCCTCGTGCAGGCCGACGAGGGCACGATCCTGCTCGACGGCGAGCCGGTCACCATCCGCTCGCCCCGGGACGCGATCAGGGCCGGGATCGGCATGGTGCACCAGCACTTCATGCTGGTCCCGGTGTTCACCGTGGCCGAGAACGTCACCCTCGGCATGGAGCGGGTACGTGCGTTCGGCCTGCTCGACCGGCGCAGGACCCGCAAGGACGTGCGCGAGATGTCGGAGCGGTTCGGGTTGCGGGTCGATCCGGACGCGCTCGTGGAGGAGCTGCCGGTCGGCGTCCAGCAGCGGGTCGAGATCATCAAGGCGCTGTTGCGCGAAGCCAGCGTGCTCGTGCTCGACGAGCCGACCGCCGTGCTGACCCCCGGTGAGACCGAGGACCTGTTCCGGATCATGCGAGAACTGCGGGCCGGCGGGCGGTCCATCATCTTCATCTCGCACAAGCTCAAAGAGGTCCAGACGATCGCCGACACCATCACGGTCATCCGGCGGGGAAAGGTCGTCGGGGAGCGCCCGCCGAACACCAGCAGCGCCGAACTCGCGTCGCTGATGGTCGGCCGGTCGGTCCAGCTACGGGTGAGCAAGGAGCCGGCCAAGCCGGGCGACGTGGTGCTCGACGTCCAGGACCTGA
>DASZAD010000088.1:0-3050 GCA_035945415.1 Streptosporangiaceae bacterium | reverse complement strand
CGGGTGGCGTGATCGGATGACTGCATGGTCACGACCACGCGGCACACCGGACGATGGACGTACGAGGATCGTTTCGCCTCCGCCTGGCACTACCTTCCCGTAGAAGTGCCACCCGGGACGTACGCGATCCGGGTCGAGCTCGACCACAACCGGCAGGCCGCGACCCTGGACCTGGGCTGCCTGAGCCCGGCCGGGTTCCGCGGCTGGTCGGGTGGTGTGCGCCGCTCCTTCGTCATCACGGCGGAGCGGGCCACGCCCGGCTACCTCCCCGGCGAGCTGGAGCCCGGCCTCTGGCAGGTGATCATCGGAATCTACCGCGTCTCACCAGAAGGAGCGCCTTACACGCTGACCGCGGAGCTGTCGAGGCGCCCGGGCGAGCTGGAACCGGAGCTGGCGCCGGACCCGCCAGCGGTCCCGCGCGACCGCCCGGCCCGGCGAGAGCTGCCGGCCAGCAACGGCCAGCGCTGGCTCGCCGGCGACCTGCACGCGCACACCGTGCACTCCGACGGCGCGCAAACCGTGCCGGAGCTGGCCTGCCTGGCGGTCAGGCAAGGACTGGACTTCCTCGCGGTCACCGACCACAACACGATCAGCCACCACGCCCAGCTCAGCGGGGCGTCGGCCAGGTACGGGATCACGCTGCTGCCCGGCCAGGAGGTGACCACCGACGCCGGCCACGCCGGCCTGCTGGGCAACGTGGGCTGGGTGGACTTCCGGTGCAGCGCCGATGACTGGCTGGCGCAGGCCGAACGGCGGGACGGGCTAATGTCGGTGAACCATCCGATCGCCGGGGACGTGAGCTGGCTGCACGCGATGCGCGGCCGTCCGCCGCTGGTCGAGGTCTGGCACTGGAGCTGGCTGGACCAGCGCTGGACCACCCCGCTGGCCTGGTGGCAGGCCTGGGATGCGGCCGCGATCCCGGTGGGCGGCAGTGACTGGCACCGGCCAGGCTCCGACGCCCCGGTGGGCTCGCCCACCACATGGGTGCTGTGCGAGGACAGTGGCCCCGGCGACGTGCTGGCCGGCCTGCGGGCCGGGCGGGTGGCGATCTCCGCCGACCGGGACGGCCCGGTATTGCTTCGTAACGACGGCGAGTTGATCGCCGTCGACGCCGACGGCCTGGTACTGGCCGGCCCGGACGGGCCGCGCGCCCGGGTCAGCGGCTCACCGGCCACCCTTCCCGGCGTGGACGGGTTTCACCGGCTCCTGGACCCCGCGGGCGCTACCGTGGCGCTGATCCCCTGACCCCGGCCTGCTCACCGCACCAGAGGACCACTGTCACCTGGCCTAACGCCGTTGCGCCGAAGCCCGGTCGTCTTGCTTCGCCGCGTCGGGACGGGAGAGGTCGAGTGAGCGCGGATGGGTCCGGCCGTACCGTGCGCCGGCGAACCCGGCGACGATCAGCATGACGCCAGCCGCCAGGTAGGCCGCCGGCACGCCGGCCGCCCCGGCGATGGCGCCGAAGGCGACGGCGCCGGCGCCTTCGAGCGCCACCAGGCTGGCGATCATCGTGCCGGTGACGTGAGCCATCCGGGCGGGCGGCGTGACCAGCAGGAATGTTGTCTGCGCGGCGACCGTCCAGCCGGTGCCCAGGCCGATCGCGAAGTTCCCCGCCACCAGCAGGAGCGGGTGTCCGCGAAGGGCGACGGCGGTGAGCACGAACACCAGCCCGCAGACCACGATGTAGCGGAACTGGCCGAGCACCCGCTCGCCTAAACCGGTGCGGCCGACCACCGTGGCCGAGATGGCCAGCCCGGCCGCCATCGCGGCCAGCGCCGCCGGGGTCCAGGCCCGGTGCGCGCCGGCCAGAGCGGCGGGGGCGAGGGTCTGCGGCAGCGCGCCGAGCGACAGGCCGATCCAGGTGACCGGGGCCAGCAAGGACAGGGTCGGGTCAGCGAAGATCGTCCGGATCCCGGTGGTCATGGAGGCGCGGCGGGCCGACCGGGCCGGCTCGGCCAGCCGCAGCGTGCCGATCAGCAGCGCCGCTACCGCGAACGTGGCCGCGTCACCGGCCAGGGCTGGCCGCGGCCCGGCGGCCAGCGTGACACCGGACCCGGCCAGGTACCCGAACACCTCGGACACCTGGTTCGACGTGCTGATCAGCGCGATGAGCCGGCCACGGACATCGCGCGGGATGTTCTCCGCGATGACGCCTGCCCGGATGGCGTTGAAGGCCGACCTGACCCCGCCCAGCACCGCGGCCGCGCCCAGCACCGGCGGCAGGCCGCCCGCGACCAGCGGCAGGGCCATCGCGGCTGCGCCGAGCAGGCAGAGCGTGACCAGGCCGCCCCGGCGAGGAATCCGGTCCAGCCAGGGCCCGATGCCGACGGCGACCACACCGGCGGGCACCGCTTGCACGCCGAACACGGCGGCCGACCCCAGCGCGTGCCCGCCGGATCGCTCGTAGGCGATCAGCAACAAGGCGCCGAGCCCGACGAAGTCCCCGAGGTAGGAGATCGTGGCGGCGACCCACAGACGGGACGCCGTCCGGTCAGTGAACACCGCCCGGTAGCGCCATGCCCCAGCCTCGTCCACGCTCACTCGCCTGCGCTCCTCACTATCTGTCTATGCCAGCACACAATGGCCCGCATTACCCGGCGATCGTGCGAACTGCGGCCGCCCGAACGGGCCGCCGGTCCAGCGCCCAATAGGGCCTCGATCAGGGACGATGAGAACTGTCCGGCGTTCGTAATAGAAGTTCTTTGTCTTTTCTTTGGGTGGTATGTGGCGCGAGCGGCTGGAAATGGCACTCTGATCCCAGAGATTCCCACGGAAGTAAGTTACAGTCGCCAGGTGAGGCGGGCGGACACGCAGGCCGGCGAGCCGGAGCCGCTGCCCGGCCAGATGGCCTTTCCCGGCTGGGAGCCGGAACCAGGGCTCGCGCCGGACGACGGGCAGCTATCGCTGCCGGGCCTGGACGCCGCGGTGTGGCCCGATACGGCGATCGACCGGGTAGCGGCCGCGCTGCGCGTCGCCGATCCCGACGGCAGCCGGATGGCCGCCGCCATCCGGCGCGCTTTTGACCTGCTGCTCGATGGCCAGCACACCGG
>DASZAD010000087.1:0-6066 GCA_035945415.1 Streptosporangiaceae bacterium | reverse complement strand
CACCCGAAGGTCAGGGCTCCAGCGTCAATCTAGTGCACGGTCTCGCAGAGCCAAGCCGAACCGACGTCGGCGGGCCACATGCGCACCGCCATTCTCATCCACCCGGAAGCGGCCCGCAGGGTCCATCAAAATCTAGTGCCGGTCGGGCGGGTGCAATCGGCCCTGAGGGTCCTCGGCGATGCGCCGAACCAGCGTGACGGCGCGCCCCGGGCGTGGATCCGCTTCGAGGAGCAGGTCGCGGAGGGTGCCAGGGACCTGCGGCCGGGCGAGGAGATCGTGGTGCTCACCTGGCTGCACCTGTCGCCCCGCGACGAGCTGGCCACGCATCCCCAAGATGACCTGAGCCGGCCGCTGACCGGCGTGTTCAGCACCTGTTCGCCCAATCGGCCCAACCCCATCGGCCTGCACCGGGCCCGCATCCTGGCGCGCGAGGGGCTTCGGATCGAACTCGACGCTCTGGAGGCAATCGATGGGACGCCGGTGGTGGATGTCAAGCCGGCCATCGACGGGCTCGCGTGACGCGCTGCCCGCGGCCCGCCTCCTGCGCCCCTGGCCGGGTTCTTGGCAGCAGGCGGGGACCAGATCCCCTTTTCGGGCCTGCTGGGCGCCGGACATGGCGCTGGTGCCTGCGCCGGTGAGGGGTCAGGCCTGATCGGGGAAGTCCCAGGTGGACAGGCAGAACGGGTGGCCCGCGGGGTCGGCGAATACGCGGTAGTGCTCACCGGGCTCAGATCGCGCCGTGTGCGGTATAGCGCCCGTCGATGACCAGGAACGGCGTGCTGTGGGCGCCGGTCTGCTGGGCCTCGCGCCGGTCGGTTTCGACCGGCTACGGCAGCGGTCGTGCAGGACCGGGCCGCCGCGAACGGGATCACTTCGGGTCTGTACGGCGAAGGCTGGCTGCCGCCCGCGGCGAGGCTGGGTGAGGTTGCCGTCGCGGGCGCGGGCGCCTTCGAGAGGATTCGCCCGGCTGGGAGGCTGGCCGCGTCGCAGGTCAGCCCCTACGCCG
Source organism: Streptosporangiaceae bacterium (assembly GCA_035945415.1). Classification (GTDB taxonomy): domain Bacteria; phylum Actinomycetota; class Actinomycetes; order Streptosporangiales; family Streptosporangiaceae; genus PALSA-505. Next base: position 5,060 of record DASZAD010000087.1, on the reverse strand, counting down.
TCGTGATCTTGCCGTCCCACTCGCCGCCTGCCGGGACGGACGCGTGCTGATGGATCAGTTCCCAGCCGTTCTCCCGCCGTTCGAAGCAGTCGGTTTGCCGCGCCATGACGTGCCTGGTCCCACCGCTCTTGAGCACGATGTTTGTGCTCTGCACCGTGCAGACGATGCCCATGTCCCCGTTGACCGTTGCGTCCAGTTCGAGGATGTCGACCGTGCAGGACTCGAAGTTGGCGAAGGTGTCGTCGAACAGCTTCCGCGCCGGCGCCACACCCCGCGACGCGAACGGGGGAATGTCGAACCACAGCACGTCTGCTGCCCAGTGCCGGGTGCTCTGCGCACCAGTCATCGACTCCGCCATCTCCCTGACGATGGAAATGATGGCTTCCTTGTCCTGCTCTGTCGTCGTCATGGCTCTATTCCCTTTGTCTGGCGGCGCCTGATTGGCCGCTACGAACGAGCGTGGAGCCTGCCGTCAGGGGAGGTGCAAGACCCAGCCCGGCGCTTGTATCTCCCCCAAGGGGAGATCTCATACTGAGGGCATGCCGTCAGCACTGGCCATCGGGGACTTCTCCCGGGCGACACACCTGAACATCAAGGCGCTGCGCCACTACCACCGCATCGGCCTGCTCGAACCGGCTGAGGTTGACCCATTCACTGGGCACCGCCGCTACACCACCGATCAGATCCCCACCGCCCAGGTCATCCGGCGGTTCCGGGCGCTGGACATGCCCCTCGAAGAGATCCACTCAGTCATCACGACCGCGGATCCGGGGGCCCGCAACGAGCTGATCGCGGCCCACCTTCAGCGCCTCGAAATGACCCTGGCCCGGACCCAGCAGGCGGCGGCATCACTCCGCGACCTGCTCCAGCCACCAGCCGGCGCCGTCCCGGCCGCCATCGAACACCGCCAGGTGCCGGCGACGCCGGCCGCAGCGGTCACAGGTGTCATCGACGTCACAGACGCGAGCGCCTGGTATCAAGGCGCACTCGGCGAACTGCACGCCCTGCTGGCAGCGCAGAAGATCACCCCCACCGGCCCCGGCGGCGCCATCTACGCCAACGACCTCTTCTCGTACGGGCGAGGCGAGGCAACGGTCTTCCTGCCCTGCGACGGCCCGGTCCGAGCGACCGGACGCGTGATCCCGCTCGTCGTGCCCGAGGCCGAACTCGCCCTCACCGTGCACCTCGGACCACACAGCGGCGAGATCGACCGGGCCTACGGATCACTCGCCACCTACGTCACCGATCACGCCCTCGCAGTCGACGGGCCGATCCGCGAGTACTACCCTGTCGGCCCACACGAAACCAGCGAGGAAGCGCAGTGGCGGACCGAGATCGGGTGGCCGATCTTCGACACCGGCCAGGCCGCGCACGAGCCCTCCTGACGATACGGTCCCGGCGATCACCGCCTGCATCCCGACACACCCGATCGTGGTCCGCCCGGAGGACAAAGGCATCGACCCGTCCGGCCAGGTGACTTACAAGCCCGGGCAGTTCACCCATGCGACTTGTGGTTCGGGGAGCTGCGCTTCCCGGTCGTGCCAGGGCTGAAGCGGCGCTGCCGGTGCTGGTGATCACGCTGGCGTTCTCCTCTGTGTGCGGTCGGCGGACGATTGGCGTGAGCTGACATGGCCCGCTCAGACCCGGCGCAGCAGATCAGCCGACGGACCTGCTGCGGCTCGGGCGCGACGTCGAAGCCGCCTGCCAGCGCGGCTATAGCCAGGGGCCTGTGCGGGCGAGTTTGGCGCGGATCTTGGCGGCGTCGGGGTGGTGGAGGTCGTCGAGGATGGCGAGGGCCTGCTGCCAGGCTTCCCGAGCCTGCGACAGCTCGCAGGCGGCGTGGTAGATGTCGCCGAGGTTGGTTAGGGTGTCGGCTTCCCCCCACCGGTCCTCGACGGTGCGGAAGATGGTCAGCGCGCGCTCATAGCAGGCAGCCGCCTCGCCGACGTCGCCGGCATGGTATTCGGTGTAGCCCAGGCTGTTCCAGATGTTGCCCTCCAGGTGGCGGCTGCCGTGGTGGGTGTTGAGGGCGAGGGCTTGTCGGCACAGCCCGCGTGCTTGCTGGTAGTTCCCCAGCAACGCGTGGTACCAGCCGGCCCAGCTGAGCATTTCGGCCTGGCCCTTCTTGTCGCCGATGCCGCAGAACAGGCTGGCGGCCTGCTCGGCGTGGCTGAGCGCCTCGGCGTACTGGCCCTGGTATTCGGCGACCGCGGCCAGGCTGCAAAGGCACAGGGCCTGGCCGCGGCGGTTGCCGAGCTGCTGATACAGCTTGGCCACGCCGGCGTAGTAGTCCGGGACCCACTGGTAGTCACCCAGCGTTCCGGCGACGTCGCGGGCGCCGCTGGCGACCAGCGCGGCGTCGTCACGGACTGCGGCCGCCATGTGCGCGCGCTTGGTCGCGGCCCATTCGGCGTGGTACCCCCGCATGGCCAGGATAGGGTGCATGACCAGGGAGCTCTGCCAGGCGTGGTCGCCCAGCCCCAGGTCAACGGCCAGGGCCATGGCGGCGAGCAGGACGTGGTATTCGGCCTCGAACCAGGCCAGGACCTGATCGCCTGCGGTGAACCGCTCGGGGGCGGTGCCCGGGCTCGGTGGGGCCAGCAGGATCGGCCCCTGGGAGGGGAGCATCATGGCGGCGCCGTTGCGGGCGGTGTGCAGGTAGTGGTCCAGCATCCGGCCGACCGCGGCGGCGCGGTCGGGTTGGCTGTCGGTGGTGTTGGCCTGGTCGGAGGCGTAGGCGCGCAGCAGGTCGTGCAGCGCATACCGGCCCGGGACGTGCTCGGCGGCCAGGTGCGCGCGGGTGAGTTCGGCCAGCAGGTGACGGGCCTGGGACTCGTCGGCGGCGGCCAGGCTGGCGGCCGCGGCGGGGCTGATGTCCGGTCCGGGGTGCAGGCCCAGCAGCCGGAACATCCGCGCCGCCGGGGTGCTGAGCTGCCGGTAGGACCAGGAGAACACGGCCCGGACGCTTGAGCCCGGGTCGCCGGCATCCAGGGCGTCCAACCGGCCGTCCCGGTCCCGCAGACCGGCGGCCACGGCGGCCAGCGGAAAGTCCGGCCGGGCTTCGGCGCGGGCCGCGGCGACCGCCAGCGCCAGCGGCAGCCGCCCGCACAACGCGACGATCTCAGCGGCCGCGGCAGGCTCGGCCGCAGCCCGGACGGCGCCGATCCGGGCGGCCAGCATGCGCACCGCCTCGTCATGGCCCAGCACGTCCAGGGACAGCAGCCGGGCGCCATCGGCGGCGGCCAGCCCCCCAAGCCGGTTGCGGCTGGTGACAATGACCAGGCAGCCCAGGCTGGCCGGCAGCAGCGGCCGGACCTGCCGCTCATCACGCGCGTTGTCCAGCACGACCAGCATCCTGCGGCCGGCCAGCAGGCTGCGGTACAACCCGGCCTGCGCCTCTGGCTGGAGCGGGATCCGATCCGGCGGCACGCCCAGCGCATCCAGGAACCCGCGCACCGCATCGGCTGCGGCCATCGGCACGCCGGAGGGGTCAAACCCGCGCAGGTTCACATAAAGCTGCCCGTCGCCGAACCGTCCCGCGACCTGGTGCGCCCAGTGCAGCGCCAGCGCGGTCTTGCCCACCCCGGCGGTCCCGCCGATCGCGGAGATCACCACCGTGCCCGGGCTATCGCCGCATGCCTCGTTCAGGATCCGGGTAAGCGCTGCCAGTTCGGCGGCCCGGCCGGTGAAGTCCGCCACCGCCGCGGGCAGTTGCCGCGGCACCTGCGCCGCCGTGGCACCTGATCCCGCCCCGCCATCGACGGCGAGCAGCACTTCGAGCCGGCCGGCGGGAACCTTGAGCGCCCGGGCGAGCTTGGGCCGGATCCACGGCAGCGGCTCACACTCGCCGTGCTCCCACCGGAACACCGTGGATCGCTCGACGTTCAGCAGGCCAGCCAGGTCTTCCTGGGTCAGGCCCAGCGCCTTGCGCCGCTGCGCCAGCCTGTCCCGCCTGGCTGCCACCCTGGCCACCGCGTCCTCGGCCACCGCCAGCACCCCGTCATCCGCAATGGTCGGTTCGTGCAGGCCCTCATGCCCAGCGTACGACGTCCGGCAGTGCATCAGCACCGGCGAGAAGCTACTCGCCGGTGCCGAGGTCAGCGACTTGCTCCAAGCGCGAACGGCCGCGTGGAAGCTCAGTAGCTTTAGGGGACCAACAGCGCTTCTATGGCAAGGCGTCCGGCGCCTGCGGGGAAGAGGAGGGCATGATCTGGCTCCGCCAAGATTACGCAGCTGGTGGAGCCGGACGCAGTATTCGCGCGCCATTCATGCAGTGGCGCTATCGGCCTGCCAGCGCTCAGATAGGGGCCGCATGGCTTTGGGCCTGCCCACCGCCAGGCGCATGGCCCGGACTCAACGTCCAGCCCGGCGGCAGTCTCCGCTCGTTCTGGCACGGATGTGGCAGGTCGGAGCGAGGGATGCGACATCTGTGCATCATTCGTGCCCTGGTGCTATCGACTCATAACCGCTGTGATGGGACCCGCCTGATCGACCCAGCACCGTAGCCGCTCTCATCGAGAGACGTCAGGCAGAAAGGGCGGGAAGTCGAATGATCGTGCCCAGATCGCCGCGCACGGGCGGTTCCCTCCTACGGAGGATCTGATGGCGTCACCGACCGCAGCAGATTTCGTCAGGCAGGCTGAGCAGGAGATAGGTATCCCGTACGTCTACGGCGGCGATTCGCCGAGCGGATTCGATTGCTCTGGTCTGGTGTTCTGGTGCTTGCACCAGATTGGCATTGCCAGTTGCCCTCGCACATCGGAAGAGCAGTGGGCCTGGTGCGAGCACCTGGGCGGCGAGAACGACCTGCTGGCGGGTGACCTGATCTTCGAGGAATGGCCCGGGGATCCTGATCCGCCGCCCGGTCACGTGGTCATTTTCGTGGGCGACGGACAATGCGTCGAGGCGCCGCACACCGGGGCCGACGTGTGGAAGCGGCCCTGGTCGCCGAACGAAACCAACATTGTCGGCTATGGCCGCGTACCCGGCCTGCAGATGAGCCCTGAGCCGCCGCCCCCCGTTAGCTCGGTGGCGAGCGGCCCCGTCCTCTACGACCCGGC
>DASZAD010000086.1:0-4438 GCA_035945415.1 Streptosporangiaceae bacterium | reverse complement strand
CTATTGGCTCCTCCTCCGCCTGGCCGGACGCCGCCTGGACACCGCCCGTCGCGCCGGAGGCGCGCTGGCCAGCACTGGCACCAAGACCCACGAGATACGGCCTAGGCGTCCACGTAGAACACCGCGGGGTCGGACGGCTGGGAGTAGATCGCGTCCCGCTCGATGATGTAGTACACGCTGTGGCTGCCGGGGCCCAGGCCGGTGAGCTCGAACTCGATCGGGTCGACCGCCGGACGGTCATCGATCAGACGACTGGCCAGGTACAGGTTCACCGTGTCGGTTCCGGCCATGCCCGCATACGGCTTCACCGTGATGTGGATGCCGGATGCCGCGGCCTCCGCGCTGAAGTGGTCGTCGGCGGTTCCCTCGATGATCGGTGCGGGATGCTGCACGGCCATCGGATTCGGCTCAGCCATAGCTGCCTCAGACCCTTCTGTGTCCCAGTAATGAGAACCCGGCTGAGCTAGTCCTATCGTCTCGGAGCGGAGTGGGCAAGCGTTGGCCGGGTAGCTGAGGCGCGTGGAGGAGTTTCCCCTGCATGTGCTACGGGACTACGCGCTGATCGCCGATGGGGAGCGGGGCGCGCTCATCGGCCCGCGCGGCGACATCGTGTGGATGTGCGCCCCTCGCTGGGGCTCCGACGCCGTCTTCAGCAGGCTCATCGGGGGCGAGGGCATCTACGCGATCACGCCTACGGACACCTTTGTCTGGGGTGGTCACTACGAGGATGGCAGCCTGGTCTGGCGCAGCCGGTGGGTAACCAACTCGGGCATTACCGAATGCTGTGAGGCGCTGGCCTTTCCGGCCGACCCCAGCCGGCTCGTGGTGCTCCGGCAGGTCGTGGCCCGGCAGGGTCCGGCTCGGGTCAAAGTGGTGCTCGATCCGCGGGCGGGCTTCGGCCGGTACGGCCTGCGATCGCTCAAGCACGACGACGACGGCATCTGGACCGCCCGCGTGGGCGACCTGTACCTTCGCTGGTCCGGTGCCGTCGAGGCGGCCAGCGTCGCGCGTCGCGGGCGGCGCTCGCGGCTGGAGCTGATGCTGAGCGTGCCGCCGGGCGACTGCCGTAACTTCGTCCTTGAGATGTCCTCCCGGCCGCTGGAGGACAAGCCGCCCGACACCGGCCGGCTCTGGAATGTCACCCGGGCTACCTGGGCGGAGGAGATCCCGCCGCTGGAGGGCGCGATCGCCGTACACGATGCCCGGTCCTCGCTGGTGGTGCTGCGCGGCCTGACCGCCTCGACCGGTGGCATGGTCGCGGCCGCCACCATGAGCCTGCCCGAACGGGCCGAGCAGGGCCGCAACTACGACTACCGGTACGCCTGGATCCGGGACCAGAGCTACGCGGGCCAGGCCGCCGCGGCCGCCGGCGCCTACCGGGTGGTCGACGCCGCTGTGCGGTTCATCACCGAACGGCTGCACTCCGACGGCCCGAAGCTGGCCCCCGCCTACACCGTCGACGGCCAGCCCGTGCCCGAACAGCGCGGGCTCGACCTGCCCGGCTACCCGGGGGGCTTCGACATCGTCGGCAACTGGGTGAAGCGGCAGTTCCAGCTCGACGGCCTGGGCGAGGCGCTGCAACTCCTCGCGGCGGCGGCCCGCTGCGGCCGCCTCGACGATGAGGGCGTGGCGGCCGCCGAGATCGCGGCCGACGCGATCGCCCAGCGCTGGCAGGAACCGGATGCGGGGATCTGGGAGATCGACAACCAGAGATGGACGCACAGCAGGCTGACCTGCGTGGCCGGCCTGCGGGCCGCGGCCAGGCACTGCGGAGCCCGGTCGCACGTAACCGCCTGGTCCGGGCTCGCTGACGCGATCCTGGCCCGCACCGCCAAGGAGGCGATGCACCCGTCCGGGCGCTGGCAGCGCTCACCGGATGACCCGGCTCTCGACGCCGCGCTCTTGCTGCCGCCAGTCCGCGGGGCCCTGCCCGCCGACGATCCCCGCACCCAGGAGACGTTGCGCGCCTACGCCGGGGCACTCACCGAGCACGGGTTCGCCTACCGCTTCCAGCCGGACGAGCGACCGCTGGGCGAGGCCGAGGGCGCCTTCCTGCTGTGCGGCTTCTTCATGGCGCTGGCCCTGCACCAGCAGGGTGAGCAGGTCGAGGCCGCCCGCTGGTTCGAGCGCACCAGGTCATCGTGCGGGGTGCCTGGCCTGTTCTCCGAAGAGTACGACGTGACCGAACGGCAGCTCCGAGGCAACCTGCCGCAGGCGTTCGTGCACGCCACCATGCTCGAATCCGCCGTCCGCCTGGCCGGACCGTGGGCGCAGCCGTAACTATTCCGCAAGGGAGGCAATGAACCTATGGCAGAGACAGTCATCATCACCGGAGCCAGCGCTGGCATCGGCCGCGCGACAGCACAGTTGTACGGCGAGCGCGGCGCCAACGTCGGGCTGATCGCCCGCGGCACGGCCGGCTTGGAAGGCGCGGTCCGCGACGTCGAGGACGCGGGCGGGAAGGCCCTCGCCCTGCCGGCTGACGTGGCGAGCTTCGAGCAGGTGGACGCGGCGGCCACCCAGGCGGAGGAGTTCTTCGGGCCGATCGACACGTGGATCAACGTCGGGTTCGTCTCGGTGTTCGCGCCGTTCACCGAAATCACGCCGGAAGAGTTCCGCCGGGTGACCGAGGTCAGTTACCTCGGCTTCGTGTATGGGACGATGGCCGCGCTGGCCCGGATGAAGCCGCGCGAGCGCGGCACGATCGTGCAGGTCGGCTCCGCCCTGAGCGAACGGAGCATCCCGCTGCAATCGGCCTACTGCGGGGCGAAGCACGCGATCAACGGGTTCACCTCCTCGCTGCGCTGCGAGCTGTTGCACGATCGCTCCGGCGTCCGGGTCACAGTGGTCCAGATGCCCGCGGTGAACACGCCCCAGTTCTCCTGGGTGCGCTCCCGGCTGTCTCGTCATCCCCAGCCGGTCCCGCCGATCTACCAGCCCGAGGTCGCCGCTCGCGCCGTCCTGTACGCTGCCGGCCACCCCGGCAGGCGGCAGTACTGGGCCGGTGGCACCACAGCGGCCACCATCCTCGCCAACAAGTTCGCACCGGCTCTGCTCGATCGCTATCTGGCCAAGACCGGCTACAAGTCGCAACAGACCGGCCAGCAGGTGCCCCCCGGCCACCCTGACAACCTCATGCACCCTCTCGACGGCCCCGACGGCCACGACCGCGGCGCCCACGGCGCCTTCGACAACCGCTCCCACTCCCGCAGCTTCCAGCTGTTGCTGTCCCACCACCCCCGGCTCGCGACTGCCGCTGCGGCAGCTGTCGCCGTTACCGGTGGCTGGCTCATGCGGCGCTCATGAGAGAGAAAACCCGGGCTGCGGGTGCCGTGGATCTCTTCGCTCTGGCGCGTGGCTGTTATGGAGTGCTGCTGATCTGCGTGCCGCAGCGGATGGTCGGGGTGTGCACCCGGCATCCCGCCAGTCCTCGTGCGCTGCGCGTGATCCGGGTGCTGGGAGCCCGTCACCTCATCCAAGCCCTGCTCTCCAGGCCATCGGCGCCAGAACTGGAGGCCGGCTGTGCGGTCGACACGGCTCACGCCGCCTCGATGTTCGGGCTCGGGCTCGCCAGCCGGGCGCTCAGGAAACCCGCACTGGCTGATGCGTGCGTAGCGACTGGCATGGCGACGTTCGGCCTGTTGACCGCGCGGCGCCTGCGGGGTTAAGCCGTAGTTCACCGGTTCACGCGGCGCGGCGCGGCCGGTCTTGGTGATCTCTAGGTACCGGGCCAGGCGATGCGCTACGGTGACCGGGAAATGCCGGGGCAATGGCGCTGCCGTCATGGAGGTTGGCATGCACATCAATGCCGGAGACACCGCCTGGATGCTGACTTCGACGGCGCTGGTCTTTTTCATGATGCCGGGGCTTGCGCTGTTCTATGGCGGTCTGGTCGGCGCGAAGAACGTGATCGCGACCATGCTCCAGTCGTTCGTGGCCATCGGCGTGATCAGCCTGCTGTGGGTCATCATCGGGTACTCACTGGCGTTCGGCAGGGACCATGGCGGAGTGATCGGCAGCCTGCAGTATGTGCTGCTTCACAACGTCAACGGCAGGCCGGTCAGCCTCGCGCCGACGATTCCGTCGCTGGTCTATATGGCATTCCAGATGAAGTTCGCCGTCATCACCCCGGCGCTCATCGCTGGGGCGTTTTGCGAGCGGATGCGGTTCCGCGGCTATCTGGTCTTCATCGGGTTGTGGTCCCTGGTCGTCTACAGCCCGTTCGCGCACGCCGAGTGGAGTGGCGGGTTCCTCGGCACCGGCGGCCTGCACGCGATCGACTTCGCCGGGGGCTCGGTGGTCCACGAGCTGGCAGGCGCGGCGGCTCTCGCGACCGCCATCTACCTCAGGCGGCACCACCAGCTTGAACGCCCGCACAACGTGCCGCTCGTGCTGCTCGGCGCCGGGATCCTATGGTTCGGCTGGTTCGGCTTCAACG
>DASZAD010000085.1:0-6976 GCA_035945415.1 Streptosporangiaceae bacterium | reverse complement strand
CCGCAGCGCAAGAGCGTGCTGCTCTCCGAGAAGGAGCGGAAGCTGATCGCCTACCACGAGGGCGGGCACGCCCTGGTCGGGCACGCGCTGCCGAACGCCGACCCGGTCCACAAGATCACGATCATCCCGCGCGGCCGGGCGCTGGGCTACACCGCTGCCGCGCCGGCCGAGGACAAGTTCCTGGTCACCAGGGCCGAGATGATGGACCAGCTCGCCATGCTGCTCGGCGGCCGCACCGCCGAGGAGCTTGTGTTCCACGAGCCCACCACCGGCGCCGCCAACGACATCGAGAAGGCCTCCCAGATCGCCCGGGGCATGGTCACCGAGTTCGGGATGAGCGAGCGGCTCGGGGCCAGGAAGTTCGGCACCGGCGACGGCGAGCCGTTCCTCGGCCGGGAGATGGGGCACGCCAGGGACTACTCCGAGGAGATCGCCTCCGCGATCGACGAGGAGGTGCGCAGGCTCATCGAGGCCGCGCACGACGAGGCCTGGGAGATCCTCGTCCAGTACCGCGACGTGCTGGACGACCTGGTGCTGCAGCTCATGGAGAAGGAGACCCTCTCCCGGCAGGCTGTGCTCCGGATCTTCGAGCAGGTGCAGAAGCGCCCCATTCGCGGCACCTACACCGGATACGGCAAGCGGCTCCCCTCCGACCGGCCACCGGTACTCACCCAGAAGGAGCTCGCGCTGACCGCGGCCAGCGACGTCAGCGACTCCGCTGCGCCCGGCCTGAGCCCGGGCCCGAACGGGCAGTCGGGCTCGGCGAGCGCGGGCTGGCCCGGCGAAAGCCGGGACGAGGCCTCAGGCTCCGAAGCCCGCTGACCCCGGTGCCTGGCGTGCTCGGATGAGCGAGGACTCGTACCCGCCCCGGCTGGCGGCGATGCGCCCGGGGCGCGGAATCGATCACGCCAGGGTCGAGCGGGCGGTGCGCGAGATCCTGCTCGCCGTGGGCGAAGATCCTGATCGTGACGGGCTCCGCGACACGCCCGCCCGGGTCGCGCGCGCGTACGCCGAGCAGTTCTCCGGGCTGCAGCAGCGCCCGGAGGACGTGCTCACCACGCTGTTCGACGCCGATCACGACGAGATGGTGCTGGTGCGGGACATCGAGGTGTACAGCACCTGCGAGCACCACCTCGTCCCGTTCTACGGCCTGGCGCATATCGGCTATATCCCGAACGAGAAGGGGCAGATCACCGGCCTTTCCAAGCTGGCCAGGCTCATCGACATCTACGCCAAGCGCCCCCAGGTGCAAGAGCGGATGACCAGCCAGGTGGCCGACGCGCTGATGGCCGTCCTGGAGCCGCGGGGCGTCATCGTGGTGGTGGAAGCCGAGCACCTGTGCATGACCATGCGCGGGGTGCGCAAGCCTGGGGCCAAGACGCTCACCTCAGCGGTCCGCGGAGCCTTCCGCGACAGCGACCGCACCCGGGCCGAGGCGATGAGTCTTCTGTTCGGGCACCGCTGAGCCGTGATTCCCTTACGCTGCGAGTTGTGTACATGCCTGGTCGCGCAGGGCTACGCTCGAACTCCGTGTTCGCGCAGCAAGCTCCGGAGGCCGGCCCGGTAGGGCCGCCGGACCGGCGTCCGCAGAGCAGGATCGTGCCGGTTACGGCCGCCCTGTTCTCCATGATCATCGGCCTGAGCGACATCCTCGAGGTCATCATCCCCGGGTACCACGCCCGGCTGCGGCGGATTCACGCCGCCGGGATGGTCCCGGGCTCGATGACCGCCGTCACCAGCACCGCCGTAGTGATCACCGGCTTGCTGCTGCTCATGCTCTCGCACGCGCTGCGGCGCAGGAAGCGCCGCGCCTGGCAGGCCGTCATCGCCCTGCTTACCTTCAACATCGTCATCCACCTGATGCACGGGCCGCACATCACGGTGGCGGTGGTGTCGCTGGTGGTGCTCGGCGCGCTGCTGTACTTCAACGAGCACTTCTACGCCCGGGGGGATCCGCGGACCCGGTGGAGCGCGCTGTGGGCCTTCGGCGCGCTCGCCGTCATGGACGTGGCGATCGGCCTGGGCTACATGCTGCTCGCCCGCGGCCTGGCCCGGGACTACACGATCGCTCAGCGCCTGCAAGCCGTGGTGTACGGGCTGTTCGGGTTCTCCGGCCAGGTGCAGTTCGTGCCGGAATACCGTAACGATCTGTTCGACGTGCTGACCAGCGCTCTGGGCCTGGTCACGCTGATCATCACCGTGTACCTGTTCCTGCGCCCGGCCGAGCCCAAGGCCCGGCTCCGCGAGCGGGACGCCGCCCGCATCAGGCAGTTGCTCGCCTGCCACGGCGAGCGTGACTCGCTGGGCTACTTCGCGCTCCGCCACGACAAGAGCGTGGTGTGGTCCCCGACCGGCAAGGCGTGTGTCTGCTACCGGGTGGTCTCCGGGGTGATGCTGGCCAGCGCCGACCCGATCGGCGACCCCGAGGCCTGGCCCGGGGCCATCCACGCGTTCCTGGACGAAGCGGCCGAGCACGCCTGGGTACCGGCCGTGATGGGATGCAGCGAGCTCGCGGCCGAGATCTGGTGCCGGGAGACCGGACTGACGGCCCTCGAACTGGGCGACGAGGCGATCGTCAGCGTGGTGGATTTCTCCCTCTCCGGCCGCGTCATGCGCAACGTACGCCAGATGGTGTCCCGCGTGGCCAGGAACGGCTATACCGCGCAGGTCCGCCGGGTGGGCGACATCCCCCGTCAGGAGATCGAGTGTCTGATCCGGCAAGCCGACTCCTGGCGTGGCACCCAGACCGAGCGCGGGTTCTCCATGGCGCTGGGCCGGGTGGGCGCGCTGGGGGACGAGGACTGCGTGCTGGCCACGGCCACGCAGGGCGGCGTGGTGCGCGCGATGGTGCACTTCGCGCCGTGGGGCGGCGACGGCTTGTCGCTGGATCTGATGCGCCGGGACAAGGGGTCGCAGCCGGGACTGAACGACTTCCTGCTGGTCGAAACCATCAAGGCCGCCCCCGCCCTGGGCGTCAAGCGGCTGTCGCTGAACTTCGCGGTCTTCCGGGCGGCGCTGGAGCGCGGCGAGCGGATCGGGGCGGGGCCGGTCCTGCGGGCCTGGCGCAACCTGCTGCTGTTCGCCTCGAAATGGTTCCAGATCGAGTCGCTGTACAAGTTCAACGCCAAGTTCCAGCCGGCCTGGCAGCCCCGGTTCTTCGTCTTCCCCGGCACCAGGTACACGCCGCGCGTCGCGCTGGCGGCTCTGGAGGCGGAGGCGTTTCTGGTCTGGCCGCACCTGAATCCGCGTCATCTCGCCCGCAGCCTGGGCCTGGGCAAGCTGAAGCGCCGCCTGCGCGCGAGGGCCGGCCCCCGCCGCGCCGCATAGGGTGTCGGCATGAGCTCCGTGGTGCCCGGCCTGCCGGATCCGGGGCGATGCCTGATCATGGGCGTGGTCAACGTCACGCCCGACTCATTCTCTGACGGAGGGGCCTGGTTCGAGACCGGGGCGGCGGTGCGGCACGGCCTCGACCTGGCGGCTCAGGGAGCCGATCTCGTCGATGTCGGCGGGGAATCGACCCGCCCGGGCGCACAGCGGGTGCCGGAGGAGGAAGAGCACCGCCGGGTCATCCCGGTCATCACGCAGCTGGCCTCGGCCGGGGTGCGGGTGAGCGTGGACACCATGCGCGCCAGCATCGCGGACGCCGCGCTGCGGGCCGGGGCGTGCCTGGTCAACGACGTGAGCGGCGGCCTGGCCGACCCGCAGATGCCACGGCTGGTGGCCAGGGCCGGCGTGGCCTACGTCGTCATGCACTGGCGCGGGCACAGTCACGACATGATGCGGCGGGCAACGTACGCCGACGTGGTGCGCGAGGTCAGCGAAGAGCTCAGCCGGCGGGTGAGGAGCGTGGTCGACGAGGGCGTCGATCCGGATCGCATCATCCTGGACCCCGGCCTCGGGTTCGCCAAGCGCCCGGCGCACAACTGGAGCCTGCTGACCCGGCTGGACGAGATCGCCTCACTGGGCGGGCGCGGCCGGGCCTTCCCCGTCCTGATCGGCGCCTCCCGCAAGCGCTTCCTCGGCCGGCTGCTCGCCGCCGGCGACGGGACGCCGCGGCCGTTCGAGGGCTGCGAAGGGGCCACGGTGGCGGTGACCGCGCTGGCCGCCGCGGCGGGCGCCTGGGGGGTCCGGGTGCATCAGGTACCGGACAACGCCGACGCGGTCCGGGTGGCCAGCGTCTGGCGGGCCAGCGCGGCCCCCGAGGCCGGCCCGGGCCGCCCGGCCTCCCGGGTCAGCGGACTGGGGGACACGTGAGCCTGGACCGGATCTCGCTGGACCGGAGTTCCCTGGACCGGATCTCCCTGCGCGGTCTGCGGGCCTACGGCCGGCACGGCGTGTTCGAGCAGGAACGCCGCGAGGGCCAGGACTTCCTCATCGATGCCGTGCTCGGCCTGGATCTCCGGCCGGCGGCAGCCCACGACGAGCTGTCCCTTACCGTCGACTACGGCGCCCTGGCCGGGCGGCTGGCCCAGGTCGTGGCCGGGGAGCCGGTGAACCTGATCGAGACGCTGGCCGGGCGGCTGGCCGCGGTGTGCCTGGCCGAGCCGGCCGTACAGGAGGTAGAGATCACGATCCACAAGCCGCAGGCGCCGATACCGCACGAGTTCACCGACGTCGCGGTCACGATCACGCGGAGGCGGCCATGACCACGCCGCCACCCCTGGGCCACGGCTCCCGCGGGGACCCAGACTCGCCCCTGGGCCACGGCTCCCGCGGAGACCCAGACTCGCCCCTGGCCCACGGCTCCCGCGCGGACCCAGACTCGCCCCTGAGCCACGGCTCCCGCCAGGTGGTGCTCGCCCTCGGCAGCAATCTCGGCGACCGGCTGGACAACCTGCAGGGCGCCATCGACGCGCTCTTCGACGCGCCCGGCCTGGACTTCCTCGCGGTCTCCCCGGTGTACGAGACCGCGCCGGCCGGCGGTCCGCCGCAACCCGACTACCTCAACGCGGTGATCATCGTGGATACCGCCCTGGCCTGCCGGACGATTCTGGACCGGGCGCATGGCGTCGAAGAGGCTTTCGGCCGGGTGCGGCGGGAACGCTGGGGGCCGCGCACGCTCGACGTGGATCTGATCGTGTGCGGCGACACCGTGAGCGACGATCCGGAGCTGACCCTTCCCCATCCGCGGGCCCACGAGCGGGTGTTCGTGCTGCTACCGTGGCACGATATCGACCCCGGTGCCGAGATACCCGGCCGTGGCAGCGTCGCGGCGCTGCTGGACGCGCTGGGCCACGACGGCGTACGCCGGGCCATCGGCAGCGAGCTGCAGCCGCCGGGATGATGTCCGCCAACGTAACCCCGGTCCGGGGCGGATGAGTCCCACCCGGTCCCGGACCCTCGTCGTGATCGCCGTGATATGCGCCGCCGCTGCGTGGCTGCTGGCCGGGCTGTTCTATTCGTCGCTGCCGCCGCTGCCGTGGACCGCCGTACCGACGCTGTTGCTGCTCGCGGTGGTGGAAGCCTGGTCCGGCCGGACGATCAGGGACCGGCTCAACCGCGGGCGCCGCGCCCGCCGGAAGCAGGGCCGGGAGCCGGGCCGCGAGGCGGTGGCCAGGATCCGGCCGATGCCGCCGATAGCGGTAGCGCGCACCGCCGCGCTGGCCAAGGCCAGCGCCTACGCCGCCGCTGTGATCGCCGGGCTCGGGGCCGGCTTCGCGCTCTACGTGGCGGGCTCGCTGTCCAAGTCGATTCCCCGGGGGGACGCGTTCGTCGCGCTCGGGACCTTCGTGGCGGCGGTGGCGCTGGCTACCGCCGCCATCTACCTGGAGCGGTCCTGCCTGGTGCCAGACAAGCCCGACGAGGACGACGAGGCGCGCGGCGGCTGAGCCGGGACTCGGCCTACGGCCTACGGGGCGGCATCGCGCGGATATGCTGGCTCGCGGTCGTCCGGTACCGGCCACGAGACACGGCCCAGGACTGGAACGAGATGAACTCTGACAAGAACCCGAGTCAGGCGACCGCGCGGATGCGCCCGCGACCGGCCCGGCTCACCGTGGGCGTCGTCGGGACCGGCCGGGTGGGGGCAGCGCTGGGCGCCGCGCTGGCCCGGGCCGGGCACCACGTCGTCGCGGTCTCCGCCGTCTCCGAGGACTCGCTGCGCCGGGCCGGGAGGAACCTGCCTGGGATTCCGGTCACCGAGCCACCGCAGGTGGCGGCCAGAGCCGAGCTCATCCTGCTCACCGTGCCCGACGACGTGCTGCCTGGTCTGGTCGCGGGCCTGGCGGCCACCGGAGCCGATCTGGCCGGACGGCTGCTCGTGCACACCAGCGGCCGGTACGGCATCGACGTTCTGGCTCCGGCCGTGAAGCGGGGCGCGCTGCCGCTCGCGCTGCACCCGGTGATGACGTTCACCGGCAGGCCGGACGACGTGGACCGGCTGGAGGGCATCTCCTTCGGCGTGACCGCGCCCGACGAGTTGCGGACGGTGGCTGAGGCACTGGTCATCGAAATGGGCGGTGAGCCGGTCTTCATCCGCGAGCAGGACCGGCCGCTCTACCACGCCGCGCTGGCCAGCGCGGCCAACCACCTGGTCGCGCTGGTGGCTGAGTCGGCGGACCTGCTCCGTGCCGCGGGCGCCAGCCATCCCGCCCGTATGCTGGGCCCGCTGCTGGGCGCCGCGCTGGACAACGCGCTGCGGCTCGGCGACGCCGGGCTGACCGGCCCGGTCGTGCGAGGAGACGCAGACACCGTGGCGAAGCATCTCGAGGTGCTCGGTGCCGCCTCGCCGCAGGCACTCGCCGCCTACCGGGCACTGGCGCGGCTCACGGCGGCCCGTGCGCTCGCCGTCGGCCTGCTCTCCACGGAGAACGCGCGGCGCCTGCTCGACGTCCTGGGCGGCCAGGACGAGCCGGGCGGCCAGGACGAGCCGGACGACCAGGACCAGCCGGACGACCAGGACCAGCCGGGCCGCCAGGACCAGGCGGGCCGCCAGGACCAGCCGGGCCGCCAGGACCAGCCGGGCGGCCAGGACGAG